>WHTX01000044.1:13132-24663 GCA_009377505.1 Acidimicrobiia bacterium | reverse complement strand
ACATTGGGGCGCCGACCTGCTGCGGCGGCTGGGCACGCCCACCTTCGTCGCCGTCAACAAGGTCGACCACGCCAAGCGCGAGGCCGAGGCCTGGGAGTTCGTCGGGCTCGGCCTCGGGGACCCGTGGCCGGTCAGCGCCCTGCACGGCCTGGGCACCGGCGACCTGCTCGACGCCGTGCTCTCCGCCTTCCCCCCCGACGGCCAGCCCCTCGGGCCCCCAGTCGGCGGGCGCCCCGACGGCCCCGCAGGCACGGACGCGGCGGAAGCGGGGGGCGAGGTGGGGGACACGGGGGGCGTGGCCGGGACCGACGAGCGCACCCTCTTCGGCGTGGCCATCGTCGGGCGCCCCAATGTGGGCAAGTCCACACTGTTCAACCGGCTCATCGGCGAGGACCGCTCGGTGGTGCACGACTTGCCCGGTACCACCCGTGACGTGGTCGACACCGTCGTCGAGACGGCGTTCGGGCCGGTGCGGTTCCTCGACACCGCCGGCCTGCGCCGCCGCTCCCGCATCGACGAGGGCACCGAGTACTTCTCCATGGTGCGGGCGCTGCGGGCCATCGACAAGGCCGACGTGGCCCTGCTCGTCATCGACGTCACCCAGGGCGTCACCCACCAGGACCAGCGCCTCGCCGAGCGGGTCGACGCCGCTGGCTGTCCGGTGGTCATCGTGCTGAACAAGTGGGAGCTGCTCGACGCCGAGGCGCGCCTCGACGTCACCGCCCAGGTGCGGGACCGGCTGCGCTTCGTGGGCACGGCACCGGTGCTGAAGCTCTCCGCGCTGACGGGCAAGGGGGTGCACAAGCTGCTGCCCTCACTCGGCGAGACCATCTCGGACTACCACGCCCGCGTCCCCACGGCGAAGGTCAACCGCATCATCCGCGACGCCCAGGCCTCCCAGCCCGCCCCGCACGGCGCCCGGGTCCTCTACGCCACCCAGGGCGCTTCGGAGCCTCCCACCTTCACCCTGTTCACCAACCGTGAGCTGCCCCAGACCTACCTCCGCTACCTCGAGCGCAAGCTGCGCGAGGGCTGTGACCTGGGCTCGGTGCCGCTCAAGCTGCGGGTCCGCCGCCGCTCCTGAGCGCCGGTACCCCGCGGCGGTGATGGCACTAGGATTCGGCGCACCGATATGGACCGAACCCTCCTGGCGCTGGTGGCCCTCTTGTGTGCCGCAGCCGCGGTGGCGTGGGCCCGGTCGGCTCGCACCCGGCAGCGCACCGTCGCCCGCGTGCAGCGCGACTTCGGGCCCGACAGCGACGCCGCCCAGCTCTCGCGGTCCACGACCGTCAACCACGCGGTGATGGCGTCGACGTTCGGCCTCGCCGGCCTGGCCACGGGGGCCACGGCGGTGTTCGGCGGCGGCGCCTGGCTGCTGTTCGCGCTGCTGGCGCTGCCCGCCGTCGCCACCCTCCTCCTCAGCCGGGACTTCTCACGCCTGGCTCGGCTCTCCCACGCCCGCTGGGACCTCGAGCGACGGGCGGAGGAGACGCTGTCCCAGGAAGAGCTGGCGCCCCGCCGGTGGGCCGAGCGCCTCGCCCCCCAGCAGCTGCCCCCGATCCCCGGCTTCGAGCTCGGCCAGGTCTACCAGGCGGGCACGGGGCTCATGGCCGGGGACTTCTACGACGTGTTCCGGCTCGGCCCGACCCGGATGGCCGCGGTCATCGGCGACGTGACCGGGCACGGCATCGAGGCCTCGATCACCGCCTTCCAGGCCAAGTACCTGCTCCGCGTGTTCCTCCAGCAGTACCGCGACCCCGCCCAGGCCGTCGAGCAGCTCAACGCCCAGATGTCGGCGGGTGAGCGGCTCGAGGAGTTCATCTCCCTCTGCCTCGTCGTGTTCGACACCGAGGCGGGCACCCTGCGCTACGCCTCGGCCGGGCACCCGGCAGCCTGGCTCTGGCACGGGCGAGACGTGCGCCCGCTGCGGGCCACAGGGCCCCTGCTCATGCTCGACCCCGGGGCCACCTACCACAGCCGTGAGGTCGACCTCGACGAGAACGACCTGGTCGTGGTGTACACCGATGGCCTGGCCGAGGCCAGGGCCGGGGCCGAGCTGTTCGGGGAGGAGCGCATCGCCTCGGCCATCCGGCGGGACCCGGGCGCCCCCGCCGACGTGCTCTGCAAGGATCTGCTGGAACAGGCGAAGGACTTCGCCACGGCGCCGATCACCGACGACGTGGCCATCCTGGCCGTGCGCAAGAGCTGAGGAGGACATCGATGACGGACACGGTCCGTCCGGGGACGGCCGACGCCATCGCGGCGGCGAGGGCGCGGGCGGTGGAGGGCAACCTGGCGAAGGAGGGCGAGAAGCTCGCACGCCAGGGGAAGCTGTTCGTACGCGAGCGGCTCGACCTCCTGCTCGACCCGGGGTCCTTCGTCGAGGACGGGCTGTTGGCCAACGCCGCCGCCGGCGACCTGCCCGCCGACGGCGTGGTGACGGGCACGGGCACGATCGACGGCCGCACGGTGGCGGTGATGGCCAACGACCCCACGGTCAAGGCCGGATCGTGGGGGGCGCGCACGGTCGAGAAGATCATCCGCCTCACCGAGCTGGCCCTGCGCGACGAGCTGCCCGTCTTCTGGCTCGTCGACTCGGCGGGCGCCCGCATCACCGACCAGGTCCAGCTGTTCCCTGGGCGGCGGGGCGCGGGGCGGATCTTCTACAACCAGGTGCGCCTGTCCGGCAAGGTGCCCCAGATCTGCTGCCTGTTCGGGCCCTCGGCCGCGGGCGGCGCCTACATCCCGAGCTTCTGCGACGTGGTGTTCATGGTCGACGGGAACGCCTCGATGTACCTCGGCTCGCCCCGCATGGCGGAGATGGTCATCGGTGAGGTGACGACGCTCGAGGAGATGGGCGGGGCGCGGCTGCACACGACGGTGTCGGGCTGCGGGGACAACCTGGCGAGCGACGACCAGGACGCTATAGAGCAGGCCCTGGCCTTCTTCTCCTACCTGCCCCGCTGCTTCCGTGAGCCGCCCCCCGAGTACGTGCCCGCCGAGCCTGCCGCCCTGCTCGACGCCGGCGTCATCCCCGTCGAGGAGACGCGGGCGTACGACGTGCACGCCGTGATCGACGCCCTCGTCGACGCCGAGAGCTTCTTCGAGGTCAAGCCGCTCTTCGCCCCGGAGCTGACCGTGGGCTTCGGCCGCATCGACGGGCGCCCGGTGGGGATCGTGGCCAACAACCCCATGCACAAGGGCGGGGTGCTGTTCGTCGACTCGGCCGACAAGGCGGCCCGGTTCGTGTGGCTCTGCGACGCCTTCAACGTTCCCCTCGTGTTCCTCGTCGACGTGCCCGGGTTCATGGTGGGCAGCGAGGTCGAGCGGCAGGGCATCATCCGCCACGGGGCCAAGATGGTCACCGCCATCAGCGAGGCTACGGTGCCCAAGGTCTGCGTGATCCTGCGCAAGTGCTACGGCGCCGGGCTGTACGCCATGTCGGGGCCCGCCTTCGACCCGGTGGCGACCCTCGCCCTGCCCACGGCGAACATCGCCGTCATGGGGCCCGAGCCGGCCGTGAACGCCGTCTTCTACAACCGCATCCAGGCCATCGAGGACCCCGACGAGCGGGCGGCGTTCATCGCCGCGCAGCGCGAGGTCTACGAGGCGGACGTCGACCTGCTGCGCCTGGCCTCCGAGCTGGTCGTGGACGCGGTGATCGACTTCGGTGACCTGCGGCGCGAGGTCGCCAACCGCATCGAGCGGTCACGGCACCGAGCCCGCGAGTTCTCCGAGCGCCGCCACGGCGTGCCCCCGGTGTGAGCTGATGTCCCTGGACGACCGGCCCGGCGGTACGGTCGGGCCCGTGCCCTGGTGCGAGGCGTGCAACCGCTACCTCACGCCCCCCACCCTCGAAGAGGACGGCACCTGCCCCGACTGCGGGACGGTGCTCGCCGAGCCCGAGGAGCGCCACAAGGTGCCGTGGCACTTCTGGGTGATGGTGCTGGCCGTGACCCTCTACCTCGGCTGGCGCGTGGTGCAGGGCATCCTGTGGGTGCTGGGCAAGCTCTGACCCAGCGTCGGCGGTCGAGGGCGGCGCCCCAGACGGGCGGGACCACCTTGGGCGAGGCACGGCGGCCGACTAGGGTGGGCGCCCCACGGGCTGTGGCGCAGCTTGGTTAGCGCGCTTGACTGGGGGTCAAGAGGTCGGGAGTTCAAATCTCCCCAGCCCGACTCCGAAACACTTGCTCACCGCGGTGATGGCCTCACCCCGGGGGCAAGCGGTCCGGATTCGCTCCGGATTCAGCCTCGCGCTAAAGGCGGTTGGTTGCGCCGACCCTGGCGCCCGAAGCGGCCCGCATCCGCGGGCGTGTGAAGCGCAACGGCAACCCGGTCCCCTGCGGCGACAGCATCCTCGGCGGTGATACGGGCGTGGTCATCGCCCCTCCTGACGGGTGACGGGCACGGCGGCCGGGTAGAAGCGGCGCCTGGCCCACAGGGCGACGTACACGAGGCCGACGAGGACGGGGACCTCGATGAGGGGGCCGACGACGCCCGCGAGCGCCTGGCCGGACGAGACCCCGAAAACGCTGATGGCGACGGCAATGGCCAGCTCGAAGTTGTTGCCGGCGGCCGTGAAGGCGATGGCGGTGTTGCGGTCGTAGGGGAAGCCCAGCTTCACCCCTGCGTAGAAGCTGCCGAACCAGACGATCCCGAAGTAGGCGAGCAGCGGGAGGGCGATGCGGGCGACGTCCCAGGGCTGGTTTGTGATCCGGTCGCCCTGGAGGGCGAAAAGGATGACGATGGTGAACAGCAGGCCGTAGAGCGCGACGGGGCCGATCCTCGGCAGGAAGCGCTCTTCGTACCATTCGGTGCCCTTGGCGCGTTCGCCGATGGTGCGGGTGAGGAAGCCGGCGAGGAGCGGCACGCCGAGGAAGATGAGCACGGACTTGGCGATCTCCCACACGGTGACGTCAATGCCGTCGCTGTCGAGCCCGAGCCAGCCGGGGAGCAGGTCGAGGTAGAACCAGCCGAGCAGCGAGTAGGCGGCGATCTGGAACAGCGAGTTGATGGCGACGAGCACGGCAGCGAGCTCCCGGTTGCCGCAGGCGAGGTCGTTCCAGATGAGGACCATGGCGATGCAGCGGGCGAGGCCGACGATGATCAATCCGGTGCGGTACTCGGGGAGGTCCGGGAGCATCAGCCAGGCCAGTGTGAACATGACCGCTGGGCCGATCAGCCAGTTGAGCACCAGGGACATCACGAGCGCGCGGCGGTCGGTCACGACCTTGCCGATCGAGCGGTAGCGGACCTTCGCGAGCACCGGGTACATCATCGCCAGCAGGCCGATGGCGATGGGCAGCGACACCGTGTCGATCTTCACCCTCTCCAACTGGTCGTTGAGATCGGGGAAGGCGCGCCCGAGACCGATGCCGACCAGCATCGCCGCACCGATCCAGACGGGCAGCAGGCGGTCAAGGGTCGACAGGCGCGCCGTCGTGGCTCGGTCCTCGGCCGAGACGACGTCGGTGACCTGTGTATCGCTCATGACCCGGCTCCAGTGTTCCTCGAGGATCGACGATCGGCGATCGGTGTAGTGGCCATGTGGCAGCAGTTGCCTGTCAGCTGCTGGCCGGCGTGCCGAGTGAGTCGAGGAGGCGGCACACGCGGCGCTCGATCTCGTCACGGATGGGCCGGACAGCATCGATGCCCTGGCCGGCGGGGTCCTCGAGCTGCCAGTCCTCGTAGCGCTTGCCGGGGAAGATCGGGCAGGCGTCGCCGCAGCCCATGGTGATCACGACGTCGGCGGCCTGGACGATCTCGGTGGTCCAGGGCTTGGGGTACTCCTGGCGGATGTCGATGCCCACCTCGACCATGGCGGCGATGGCGGCTGGGTTCACCTCCTGGCCGGGCTCGGAGCCGCCGGACCAGGCGATGGCCCTGTCGCCGGCGAGGTGGTTGAACCAGCCGAGGGCCATCTGGGAGCGGCCGGCATTGTGGACGCAGAGGAAGAGCACCGTGGGCAGCCCGTTGTCCGCCTTGCCTTCCACCTTGGCGAGGGCGCGGAGGCGCTGGCGGGCGAAGCGCTCGGCCAGGAGCGGGACGTAGGTGAACACCCTGGCATCTGCGGCGAACTGCTCGTAGCTCGAGGCGAGGAACTCCTCGATGGTCTCGCGGCCGAAGGTGCCGTCGAACTCGCTCGCCAGGTTGGTGGCAGCGCCGCGCAGCAGGTGCTGCTGCTCTTTGGTCAGCTGGGACATCGTTGGCATGCGATCGCTCCGCTGGTCAGAGGTGTCGTACCGCACCACGTTCATGGTCGGATGGGAGCCGCTCGCTGGGGTCACGCAGCCTGGTTGTCGAGGAGGGCGGCGATCCGTTCGCGCAGCTCCTCTACGACCCCGTCGAATGCAGCGGGCGTGCCGACTGCGGCGGGGTCCGGCACCGACCAGTGCAGCCAACCGGGGTGGCGTTCGAGCTCTTCGTGCGCCCGGTCGCACACCGTCACGACGAGGAGGGGGGGCGGGCCGATCTCGTCGAGATGGCGAGGGTGCGCATCGCCGAGATCGAGCCCGGCGCGGTCGGCAGCCGCAATGGCGTGAGGGTGGACAGCGGCGGCGGGGTGGGTGCCGGCCGAGGCGGCGGGCGCGTCGGCGAGGTGCTTCCACAGGGCGGCCGCGAGCTGGGAGCGCGCCGAGTTGTGCGTGCACACGAACAGCGCCGGCTCCGCTGTCAGGTGTCGACCTGGGACCAGGTCGACGAGGGCAGAGCGGCGCAGGTGCACGTACCGCCGCCGCCCGTCGCCGGACGAGCGGGTCCGCGTGATGAGCCCGACTCGTTCAAGGACGTCGAGGTGATGGGCCACGAGGTTCGAAGGCAGCTCGACGAGAGCCTGGAGCTCGCTCGGCGTGCGATCGGAGACCGACAGCTCGTCAACGATGGCCAGTCGGGCTGGGTCGCCGAGCGCAGCGTGCCGCTGCGCTCGGGTGGCGTTCGTGTCCTCCACGCCGTCAGAATGTCACTCTCGCATAGTTGAGTCAATCACGAGCGAGCTAACTCGAGGTGCATGGCCGGTGAGGTCGGTGAGCTCATGGCACCGGGATCCGGGCGTCGATCCAGGCGAGGATCAGGTCCTCGATCTGGGTGCGGTCGAGGTCACGCAGGAGTGCGTGGTAGCCGTCGAGCACAACATGAGGAGAACCTCGTAGCTAGATTGATCTCGGTCGATGCGGCGACTCTTACGTCGAATGGGCCGCACAGGAGCCCGGGACCTCGCGCTGTCCTTGGGCGTTGCTCCGGTGACGAAATGCCTGGCGGGCGGCTGGGCAGGTGGTGTCCCCGGGCCGGGCTCGCCGGGGGCAGGTCCCGCCCGAGCCGCCTACGCCGCGTCTGGCGAGGGGCGGGAGCAGCCCGGAGCGCGCTGGACCGCGGCGTGCGCTGCCACCGGCCGGTCCCAGGCCGCGCCCGCGCCAGGCACGCCGTCCCCGCAGCGGGCGTTTCATCACCGGAGCAATGCCCAAGACGGGGAACCCGAGCACCGAGCCCGCTTCGGCGGGCGCGCCACCTGGCCCTATCGACGGGGGTCCTCACACGCCATCGCCTTGACCTCAGCCACCGCCTCGGGCGCTCGAGGGCGGCCGGCCCTCCTGTCGTTGACGGTCGATCGTCCCGGCGGGCGGGCGCGTCACGCAGGCTCCAGCTGATCGGCGGGCGCCTCGCCGGCCTCGAGCCGTGCGTCCCAGTCGTGGACACGTTCGGTGTCGAGGTAGTCCTCCCAGCGGCGGATCACTCCCCAGCGAGCCTCGATGAACACCACGACCCGGTTGACGTAGACGCCGTGACCGTCGTGGTCGTCGACACTGTCCGTGGCCCGTACGCAGATGCGCGTCCGCCACGGTGGGCCGGCGACGAGGATGTCCTCCACGTCGAGTCGGAGCCCGAGGTCGACGAATCGCTGAGCGAACGCCTCGAGCTCTGCGGTCCCGCGATGGGTGACCGACGCCGCCCGCCCCTTCCGCACGGGACGGAACTGCCGGGACCACGAGTTGTCGCCGGGGAAGCACAGCTCGGCGTCGGCTGCGGCGGCGCGGCTGAGGGGGCCGTGGTCGCCGGCGTTGAGACGGGCGAGGTTCCTGCGGACCTGTGCCCGGACCAGGGTCTTGTACATGTCGTCCTCCTGAGGGCCGTTCGTCGGTGTCCGACCTCCACGTTCCTCTCCTCGCGGTTCGACTTCATCGGCCACCTGGCTGATCTGGTGTGCGCCCCCTGGTTGATCAGCCCGGGCGCACGGCGCCGGGCCCCAGCGGGGGGCGCGCCAGCATGGCGGCTGTTCCGCGGGCGGGGCCACGACCCCCGAGCCGACTTCGCCGGTGCCGGAGACCCGGGCACCGCCGTTCGGGCCCGGCGCCTACATGGCGGCGTCGGAAGGCCGGACGCCGGAGGGCCTCACCCCGTGGTGGTCGCCCACGTAGCGGACCATGCGCCCGACGGTCTGGAAGTGCTCGAGGGTCACGTGGCCGGGGTCGATGGAGATCTCGAGGCGGTCCTCCAACCAACCCACGATCTGCACGACCCCGAGGGAGTCGACGATGCCGGTCAGCAAGAGGTCGGTCTCCTCGTCGACGAGCTCGCCGTCGTGGGCGCCCACCTCGTCCACGATCAGGGAGACGAGCTCACCAGCCAGGTCCGTCATGTCCGCGCTCCTCGGGTCGACAGGCGTTCGGCGAGCTGGGCCCGCACGGCCCGGCGGTCGAGCTTGCCGCTCGGCGTGAAGGGGAGGCGCTCCACGAGCACCAGCCGGAACGGGACCGCGTAGGGCGGCAGGAGGGCGGCAGCCGAGGCCAGGACCACGCTCTCCTCCAGCGACGCCCCTCCCGTGGGCACCATCGCCGCCGCCAGCACCTGCGCGCCGTCCACCTCGACCACGCCGGCGACGGCGTGCTCGACGCCGGGGACGCCCACCAGCACCGCCTCGACGGACTCGAGCTCCACTCGGTTGCCGCGCACCTTGACCTGGTTGTCCTGTCGGCCGATGAACTCGTACTCGCCGTCCGCCCGCTGCCGCACGAGGTCACCGGTGCGATACCAGCGCGCCGAGCCCCCGCCCGGCAGCGCCCGGGTGGTGAACGCCCTCGAGCTCAGGTCCTCGCGCCCCCAGTAGCGGTCCATCATCGTCGAGCCGCGCACCAGCAGGGCCCCGACCTCGCCGCCAGCCACCTCCTCGCCGTGCTCGTCCACGACGAGCAGGTCGGCGTCGGGCATCGGGCCACCGATGGGCACCGGCTCGCCCGAGGGCGGCGGCCCGGCGAGGTGGTGGAAGGTGCACTGGTTCACCTCGGCCGGCCCGTAGGAGTTCGAGAACCGGGCGTTGGGCAGGTGCGCCATCAGCCCGGCGATGGTCTCGGGCGCCATCACCTCCCCGCCGAAGAGCACCCATCGCAAGCTGGCAAGGTCTCGGGACCCCAGCGCCCCCCGGGCCAGCAGCTCCCCGAGCAGGAAGGGCACCGAGTACCAGAACGTCGAGCGGTCGTCGGCCAACAGCTGGGACAGGCTGGCCGGCATCTTGAGGTACGGCTCGGGGATCACCAGCGTCGACGCCCCGGCCAGCGGGCCGGCGAACAGCTCGAAGGTGGAGATGTCGAAGTGGAAGGGCGCGGAGTTGGCCAGCCGGTCCCCGGGCCCCACCCCGTAGACCTCCACCGCCTGCTGCGCGTAGCGCAGGCCGCTGCGGTGCGTGTGCACGATCCCCTTGGGCCGCCCCGTCGAGCCGGACGTGTACATGACGTAGGCGATGTCCTCCGACAGCACCTTCGGCGGCGCCAGGCCGCCCGAGGCCGCGGCCACTTCGTCGGCCGGCACCACCCGGAGCCCCTCGACCGGCTGGTCCAGCCCGACCGCGGCCCGCAGCGACCTCGTCAGCGGTGGCACCCGGGCGAGCTGGGCGCCCTGGCGCGGCTCGGTCACGACCACCTCGATGCCGCAGTCGTCGATGATGCGGGCCACGAGGCTCGGCGGGGCGAAGGGATCGATGGGCACGTAGGCGGCCCCGGCCCGCAGGACGGCGTGCACGGCGACGAACCCGGCCACGGACTTGTGCAGGTAGACGCCCACCCGGTCGCCTCGGTGGACGCCGAAGGACTGGAGCGCAGCGGCCAACGCCTCGGTGCGATCGGCGAGCTCGCCGTAGGTCAGCCGGCCGTCGCCCGAGCGGACCGCTTCGGCACCGGGGCGCTGCTCCGCCCCCCGGGCGACGAGCTGCGACAGCAGGAACGGCGCGGTCATGCCAGCAGCGTGCTGTAGGGGTCGCGGGGGTCGGACGTGGTGCGCTGCAGCTCGATCGTGATGCCGAGCCCGAGCCCGGCGGCGTGGTCGAGCATCATCTCGGCCACGACCATGTCCTCGAGCGCCCAGCCGGTCGAGTCGAACACGGTGAGGTCGGACCGGAACGCCTCGAAGCGCGCCCGCTGCTGCACCAACGTGGCCAGGTCCGGCCCGAGGCGATCGAGGCACGCCCGCTGGGACTCCCCTTCGACGAGGCACTGGGCCACCAGGTCGGGGCAGATCAGGCTCCGCTCCAGCAGCGACACCGGCAGCTCCTGCTTGCCGTGGAAGTCCGAGCCGATGGCGTTGATGTGCAGCCACGCCGCGTGCTCGCCGTCCTCGATGACGGGGCCGGCGCCCACCTCCACCGAGGTGGCCGTGCACAGGACGTCGACCGCGCCGAGCAGCCGGGCCCGCTGGCCCGGCGGGACGATCTCGATCGGCCGGTCGACGAACCAGGTCCGCCGGGCGAAGCTGGCGGCGACCATGGCGTCGGCGTCGGCGACGATCACCCGCTCGACGGGCCGGACCCGGGCGATGCCGTGGAGCTGGGTGACGGCCTGGGCCCCGCAGCCCACGAGGCCGACGACGACCGGGCCCGGCGTGGCCAGGATGTCGGTCGCAACCGCGGAGGCCGCCCCCGTGCGCAGGGCGGTGAGGAGCGTGGAGTCGAGCAGGGCGAGGAGCCGGCCGGTGGCGGGGTCGTAGAGGCTCGTCGAGGACAGGACGGTGGGCAGCCCCCGCTCGACCGGGTTGGCGGGGTGGTAGCCGACGGTCTTGATGGCGACGACCCGGCCGACCTCCATGGCCGGCATCCACTCGAGCAGCCCGGGGGTGGGCAGCTCGTAGTGGAACCCGTCTCGAGCGGGCGTGAGGACCTTGCTGGCCTCGTAGACGGCGAGGGCGTTCGTCAGCCGCTCGATGAGCTCGTCGAAGATGGCGTCGAGCCCCCGGACGCGGATGATCTGGGCGATCTCGTCTGCTCGCAACACCCTCGTCGTGGCCCCGCCTCGCGCCATGCCCCTCGATCCCCCCGCCCGTCGAGATCGATCGGCCCCATCGTCGCCGTCGCTCCCGTCGCCGTCGCTCCCGTCGCCGTCGCTCCCGCTCTTGTGCCCGCTGCTCCCGCCCAGCCTCAGCCCCGAGGTCGCGGCCGCGCCGGCCGATCGACACCGAGGAGCCTCGCCACGATGTTCCGTTGGATGTCCGAGGTGCCCGAGTAGGCCAGCCCCCCGACCGCATCGCGCAGCTCGGACTCCACCCCGCCCTCT
>WHTX01000044.1:5676-13122 GCA_009377505.1 Acidimicrobiia bacterium | reverse complement strand
TGTAGCCCTCGGCGCCGTGGATGCGGATGGCGTCGAGGGCCGAGAGCACCGACATCTCCGAGGTCTGCAGCTTGGCCAGCGCGGCGGCCAGGGCCACGGGCTGGCCGCGGTCGGCCAGCGCGGCGGCCTTGTAGACCAGCAACCGGGCGGTCTCGAGCCGCAGCTTCATCTCGACGATGCGGTGCGAGACCGCCTGGAACGTCCCGATCGGCGCCCCGAACTGGTACCGCTGGCGAGCCCGGGCGATGGACGTGCCGAGGACCCGTTCCATGGCCCCGAGCAGGGCGGCGTAGAGGAACGCCCGTTCGGAGTCCACGGCGTCGGCGAACACCGCGGCGCCGGCACCGGGCGCCCCGAGCACCGAGTCGTCCCCCACGACGCAGCCGTCGAGCTCCAAGGAGCCGAACTGGCAGCTGCGCAAGCCCATCTTCGGCTCGGCCGGGCCGCGGCGCAGCCCGGGCGTCGTGGTGTCGACGAGGAACGCGGTGATGCCCCAGCGGCCCTTGGCCGGGTCGTTCGTGGCGAAGACGATGACCACATCGCACAACGGCCCGAGCGTGACCCAGCGCTTCGTGCCGTCGAGGCGGAACCCGCCGCCGGGCAGGGGCGTGGCCGTGGTGGTGATGGCGGCCGTGTCGGACCCGGCGTCGGGCTCGGACATGGCGAACGCGCCCAGCGCCTCGCCCTGCACGAGGGGCCGCAGCCACCGGTCGAGTTGGTCCTTGTCCCCGGCGCGCTGCAGCGCCCGCTGCATGGCGAACACCTGGGCCGCCAGGGCGAAGACGAAGCCGTTGTCGGCGCACCCGAGCCCGAGGCCTTCGAACACGAGCAGCGCCTCCACCGCGCTGCGGTCCTGGCCGCCCACCCACCGTGGAGCCAGGAGACCCTGGACCCCCCAGTCAGCGGCTGTTCGCCACGCCGCCCGGTCGAAGTCCTCGTCGAGGCTGGCCAGGTTGGCCTCGGCCCACGCCGCGGCTTCCATCTTGAGCGGATGGGCGGGGTCCAGCAGCGCGTCGAGGGTCGTCCCTTCGTCCGCTGGCTGTCGCACCTGTCGCCTCGGCCGCTCGCTCGTCCTGCGGTCCCCGGCATCGGTTCCCGCTGCCCGGCGGCCCCCCGCCATCGCCCTCACGCCATCTCCCCCCACGCCGTCGCCGCAGCGACGGATGTTGGTAGGCTAGCGAGGCCATGGGCAAGGCGGGCGGCTCGGGGCAGCGGGGGGTTCTCGTTGTGGCAGCGTTCCGTCGCCGCGCGGCTGGCGAGGCGCTGAGGACATGACCTCATCGCGCCCCCACGACCCGCTCGAACAGCCGGTCGTCCTGCGGCGCGGCCAACCGCTCACCCCCATGCAGCGGGCGTTGTGGAGCTCGCAACGCCGCCACCCGACGGCGCCCCTGCAGAACATGGCGCTGCTGTCCCACCTCGACGGGCCCGTCGACGTGGCCCGGCTCGCCGAGGCGTTCGCCGCCGTGGTCGCCGCCTCCGACGTGCTGCGCTCCACGGTCACCGACGAGCACGGGGCGCCCACCGTCCACGTCGGCAACGCCGCCGCCGTGAGCGAGGTCGTCGAGCTCGACCGCTCCGCCGTGCCCGCCTGGGCGCAGGACCGCGTGGCCGCCCCCCTCGAGATGGGGGTGCGAGGGTACGACAGCGTCCTCATCCCGCACCCCGACGGCACCGCCTCGTGGTACCTGGCACTGCACCACGTCATCACCGACGCCACCTCTTCGCTGCTGGTGTTCGACAACACCGCGGCTGCCTACGCCGGGCACGCGGTCGAGCTCGACTCCTACTACGGCTGGGCGCGCGAGCGCGCCGGCCGCGACGACCAGCGCCGGGATCGGGCCGCGGCGCACTGGGCAGGCCGCCCCGCCGCCCCCAAGGTGGGCCGGCTGTACCGGTCGGCACGGCGCCCGGGCCCCTCCTCGAGCCGGGTCCCGGTCCCCCTCGACGGCATGCTCGTGGCCCGGGCGACGGCGCGCCTCGGCGACGACATGGGGATGATCAGCGAGGACCTGGGCTGGACGGTCCTGCTCGTCACCACGGCGTCGGCGTACCTGCACCGGGTGACCGGCGCCGACCGCTTCTCCGTCGGGCTCCCGGTCCACAATCGCGCCGACGCCGCGGCGCGGCGCCTCGTCGGTCCGGTCATGGAGGTGTTCCCCGTCGACGTCACCGTCGAGCCGGGGGACACCTACCGCCACCTGCACCGCCGGGTCGGCCGAGCGGTGATGACCACGTTGCGCCACGCCGCCGTGGGCACGGGGCCGGCCCAGTCCGACTTCGAGGCCGTGGTCAACGTGATCCCCCGCGCCGGGCTCGGCGCGTTCGCGGGCATCCCCTCGATGACGCAGTGGGCCCACGCCGGGGCCTCCGACCCGTCGCACCTGTTCCGCCTCCAGCTCACCGGCTACGGCGACGGGATGGAGCTGGTCCTCGACCTCAACCACGCCGTGGCCGACGAGCGGCACCGGGCCCGGGCCGCCGGCCACCTGACCACCATCCTCGAGGACCTGGTCGGCGACCCCGACCGGCCCCTCGGCGCCCGGAGCCTGTGCGGCCCCGCTGAACTGGCCGCGCTCGACCGCTGGGGCACCGGCCCCGACGCCGGCCCTCCGCCACCGCCCGTCACCCGCACGCTGGCCGCCGCCCTGGCGGGCGCGTCCCACGTCGTGCTCTGCGACGGCGACCGCGCCTGGACCGGGCCGGAGCTGTGGGCGCGGGCGCGGGCAACCGCCTTCTGGCTGGGCGGGCTCGGCGCCGGGCCCGGCCGACGGGTCGGCATCAGCATGCCCCGCAGCGCCGACGCGGTCATCGCCATCCTCGGCACGCTGGTCGCCGGCGCGTCCTACGTGCCCATCGACCCCTCCCAGCCCGAGGCCCGGCGCCAGCGGCTGGCCGAACGCGCCGGCGTGGTCACCGTGGTGGACGCCCTCGATGCTGCCGCAGCCGACCACGCCGACCACGCCGAGACCGCCGTGGGCGGCCCGGCCGAGCTCGACGACGAGGCCTACCTGCTGTTCACCTCAGGGTCCACCGGCGAACCGAAGGGGGTGCCCGTCACCCACTGGGGCCTCGCCCGCTACCTCCAGTTCGCCCGGCAGCACTACCTGGCCGACGGCGAGGCGCCGGTGGTCCCCCTGTTCAGCGCGCTCACCTTCGACCTCACGGTGACCAGCCTCTACCTGCCGCTGTGCAGCGGCGGTCGGCTGGTGGTCATCCGTGAGGACGGCCCTGCCGGGCTGCGGGCGATCGCGGAGCAGGCCGAGCTGACGTGGGCCAAGGCGACGCCGTCGCACCTCGAGCTGCTGGCTCGCATGCTGGGCCCGGGCCACGGGCTGGGCACCCTCGTCGTGGGGGGCGAGGCCTTCCCGGCTCGGCTCGCCCGACGGCTGAAGGCGGTGCTCCCCGGGGCCCGGGTCTTCAACGAGTACGGCCCCACCGAAGCCGTCGTGGGGTGCATGGTGCAGGAGGCCGGCGACGAGTTCCCCGACGAGGCGGGCGTCCCCATCGGGGTGCCCGCGCCCGGGGCGACGCTGCGGGTGCTCGACCGCTACGGGCAGCCCGCCCCCGAGGGGTCGCCCGGCGAGCTGTACATCGCGCAGGAGGGCCTGGCCCGCGGCTACCTGGGCGCCGGGCCGCTGCCCCCGGCCGAGGACGGCGCCTTCGTGGTCCTCGACGGCACCCGGTTCTACCGCTCCGGTGACCTCGTCCGCCTCGTCGACGAGCGCACCCTCACCTACCTGGGGCGCGTGGACGAGCAGCTGAAGGTCGGCGGGATCCGTCTCGAGCCCGACGAGGTGGCCGAGGCGCTCGCCGCCCACCCGGCCGTGCGCCGGGCGGCGGTGCGGTTGTGGGCGCCTCGCCCTGCGCCGCCCGAGACGCGCTGCGTGCGCTGCGGGCTGGCCTCCAACGTGCCCGGCGTGCGCTTCGACGCCGAGGGGGTGTGCGGCACCTGCCACGACTACGACCGCATCAGGGACCACGCCGCCGCCTACTTCCGCGACCGGGACGACCTCCTCGACTGGCGCGACCAGGCCCGAGCCGCCCGCTCCGGCCGCTACGACTGCGTGCACCTGCTCAGCGGCGGGAAGGACTCGACCTACGCCCTGTACCAGCTCGTCGCCCTGGGCTTCGACGTCTACGCCTTCACCCTCGACAACGGCTTCATCTCGGAGGAGGCCAAGGGGAACATCCGCCGCTCGGTGGCCGACCTGGGCATCGCCCACGAGTTCGCCACCACCGAGGCCATGGCCGAGATCTTCCGGGACAGCCTCGAGCGGCACTCCAACGTGTGCAACGGCTGCTACAAGACGATCTACACCCTGGCCACCAACCGGGCCGTCGAGCTGGGCGCCCCCCTCGTGGTCACCGGGCTGTCCCGTGGCCAGCTCTTCGAGACCCGGCTCGTGCCCGCCCAGTTCGCCGCCGAGCGCTTCGACAGCCTGGCCATCGACCGGGCCGTGCTGTCGGCCCGCAAGGTGTACCACCGGGTCGACGACGCCGTCCGCCGCCGGCTCGACACGGCGGTCTTCGACGACGACGCCATCTTCGACCGGGTCGCCTACCTCGACTTCTACCGCTTCGTCGACGTCGAGCTGGCCGAGGTGCTGGCCTTCCTCGACACCCAGGCGCCGTGGGTGCGGCCCGGCGACACCGGCCGCTCGACGAACTGCCTGATCAACGCAGCCGGGATCCACGCCCACCTGACCGAACAGGGCTTCCACAACTACGCCGTGCCCTACGCTTGGGACGTACGGCTCGGCCACAAGACCCGCGACGAGGCCATCGCCGAGCTCGACGACCGCCTCGACGTCCACGAGGTGACCGCCCTGCTGGACCGGGTCGGCTACGAGCCCCGACCCCGGGAGGTCCTGACCGCGTGGTACGAGCGGGCCGAGGGGGCCGACGAGCCGCCCCCCCTCGAGCTGCGGACCTTCCTCGCCGACCGGCTACCGGCCTACGCCGTGCCCCAGGCCTTCGTGGCGGTGGGCGAGCTGCCCGTCACGGCCAACGGCAAGCTGGACAGCGCCGCGCTCCCGGCGCCGGCGCGCGTCCACCGGCCGGGCCCTGCCCTCTACGTCTCGCCGCACAGCCCGCTCGAGGCCCAGATCGTGGCCATCTGGGAGCGCGTGCTCGGCGTCGAGCCCATCGGCGTCCTCGACGACTTCTCCGCCCTCGGTGGCGACTCCCTCGCCGCCCTCGAGGTGGTGATGAGCCTCAGCACCGGGCTCGGCCGCACCGTGCGCGAGGACCTGGCCTTCGTCCACAGGACACCACGCGAGCTGGGCGCCGCCCTCGCGGCCGACGCCACTGCCGGCCCCGGCGGGCGGGACGGCCAGGCGACCCCGCCGCCCCGGGCCGCCGGAGCCGAGCCGCCCATGTCGGTCGGCGAGCAGTCGATCCTCTTCGAGCAGCTCCGCACGCCCGGCGACCCCCGCTACCACGTCGGTCGCCGCTACCGGGTCGAGGGGCGCGTCGACCCCGACCGGTTCCGGTCGGCGTTGGAGGAGGTGGTCGCCGCCCACGTGCCCCTGCACTGGGCCTTCGGCGAGCCGCGGCGCCGTCTCGCCCCCGCCGACGCGCTGGCCTTCGCCGCCGCCGGGGGCCCCGTGCCCTTCGACGTGTTCGCCGAGGCGGCGCGTGAGCTGCACCGCCGGCCCTTCGACCTCGAGGCCGGGCCGCTCGGCCGGTGCCTGCTCCAGCCGCTCGAGGACGGGTCCTACGGGGTGGCGCTGGTGTTCCACCACATCTCCATCGACGCCGGTAGCTTCGACCTCCTCTGGGACGAGCTCTCCCGCCGCTACCGAGGCGAGGCGCCGGCCCCGCCGCCCTTCGACTACGCCGAGCACACGGCGTGGCTGGAAGCCCGCCTGGACGAGGCCGACCGGGCCTACTGGAGCGCGCCGGAGCGTGCCTTGGGCACGGCCGACGTGGAACTGGCCGGAGCAGGGCAGCGGCCGGCGGCGGGCGCCATCGGGGGCGGCTACCGCCAGCGAGGGGCCTCCGTCGACCTCGACGCGTTGCGGGCCGGGCCGGGGCCCACTGCCTTCGCCACCGCCCTCGCCGCCGTCGTCGCCGTGCTGGCCGCCCGGGCCAACGGGGAGACCATCGGGATCGGGATGACCACCTCGACCCGCAACCACCCCGGCGCCCGAGCGCTCGTCGGCTACTACCTCAACACGGTGCCCCTCGTCGTCGAGGCGCCTCCTGAGGACAGCTTCACGACCCTGGCCCGGCGCTGCGGGGAGCTGGTCGGGTCGACGCTGGCCCACCGGGCCTACCCCTTCGCCCGCATCGTCGCCGACCGGCGGGCGGCGCGTCTGCCGCCTCCGGCCACCCGGGCCCTCGTGGCCTTCGAGGAGCTGGCCGAGTGCAGCCTCGGCGCGCTCCCCGCGGCGCACGAGATCCTGACCTCGGGCTCGGCGATCACCGACGCCACCTTCTTCGTGCAAGTGCGCGGCCGCCAGGTCGACCTGGGCATCGAGTACGCCCACGCCGTGCTCGACGCGGACCGCGCCGACCAGCTGCTCCAAGAGGTCGACGACGTGCTGCGGGCGGGGCTCGCCCGACCGGCCACGCGGCTGCGCGAGCTCCCCGTCTCGGCGCCTCGGCCGGCGCCACCGGCCGGGCGCCCCGCCGCCGGCGGCCCGGGCGGGGCCGCCACGGCCGCTCGCCCCGTGCCCGACGAGTGGAGCGACGAGCCTCGGCCCGACCTGCTGGCCGACGTGACCCTCGACCGGCTCCTCGCCGACGCCGCGGCTGCGCACTGCGACACCGCGGCCGTGGCGTGCGGGCCGGCGGCCATCACCTACGCGGAGCTCGACCGGGAGGCCAACCAACTCGCCCACCTGCTGCGCTCGCTCGGTGCCCGCCCCGAGCAGCCCGTCGTGGTCCACGCCCCCCGCCGCCTCGACACCGTCGTCGCCATCGTGGCCGTGCTGCGCGCCGGCGCCGCCTACGTTCCCGTCGACCCCGGCTCCCCGCGTGACCGGGTCGAGCGCGTCGTCACCGAGAGCGGCGCGCAGATCGTGCTCTGTCATGGCGCACCGGCCGGGCCCGTCGCGACGGGCCGGCATTACGTCGACCTCGACGCCGTCGAGCTGGCGTCGTGGCCCGACACGCCACCGGCCGACGCCGCCCGCCCCGACGACCTCGCCTACGTCGTCTACACCTCGGGCTCGACCGGGGCCCCCAAGGGCGTCATGGTCGAGCACCGCCACATCGTGGCCTCGACGCTCGCCCGCCGGGGCTTCTACGGGCCGGGCCCGGAGCGGTTCCTGCTGCTCTCGCCCTTCTCCTTCGACAGCTCGATGGCCGGGCTCTTCTGGACCCTGACAAGCGGCGGGACGATCGTCGTTCCCGAGGCGGGTGCCCACCGCGACGTCATGCGCCTGGGCGACCTGGCGGCCCGCCACGACGTGACGCATCTCCTGGCGCTGCCCTCCC
>WHTX01000044.1:4715-5666 GCA_009377505.1 Acidimicrobiia bacterium | reverse complement strand
CGAGGAGGGCGCGTTGCGCGACGTCCTCCACCTCGGCGAGCTGGTGGCCGAGCACGGCGTGACCCACCTCCTGGCCCTGCCCTCCCTGTACCAGGTGCTCCTCGACGAGGTGGGCGCCGACCGCCTCGCCAGCCTCCGCACGGTCATCGTCGCCGGCGAGGCGTGCACCGCCGGGGTGGTGGCGGCGCACCGTCGCGCCTGCCCGGCGGCCGAGCTGGTCAACGAGTACGGGCCCACCGAGGCCGCGGTGTGGAGCCACGCGTACCGGGTCCGCCCCGACCACCACGGGCCCACGGTGCCCATCGGCCGGCCGGTGCCCAACGCCAGTGGTCTCGTCCTCGACGACGGCGGCCTCCCCGTCCCCGTCGGGGTCATCGGCGAGCTGCACATCGGTGGCGCGGGCGTCGCCCGCGGCTACCTCGGCCACCCCGAGCTGACCGCCGAGCGGTTCGTCGAGCTCGCCTCGGCGGCGGCCGGCCGCCTGGCCGGCCGCTTCTACCGCACTGGCGACCTCGTCAGCTGGGACGACGCCGGCAACCTGGTGTTCTGGGGGCGGGCGGACAGCCAGGTGAAGGTGCGCGGCCACCGCGTGGAGCCCGCAGAGGTCGAGGCGGTGCTGGCGTCGCTGCCCGGCGTGCGGGAGGCGGTGGTCGTCCCCCACGGCTCGGGCGGCGACCTGCGGCTCGTGGCCTACGTCGTGGCCGCCGGGCCGACCACGGGCGACGAGCTGCGCGTCCGGGCAGCCGCCGTCGTGCCCGACTTCCTGGTGCCGGCCAGCGTCGAGCTCCTGGCCGACCTGCCCCGCACGCCGAACGGCAAGGTCGACCGCGCCGCGCTGCCCGACCCGGTCCGCGTGCGGAGGCCGGCGGGGAAGGGCGTCCCGCCGACGGGCGCTGAGGCGGCCATGGCCGAGCTGTGGCGTGAGGCGCTCGGCGTCGACGAGGTCGGCCC
>WHTX01000044.1:0-4705 GCA_009377505.1 Acidimicrobiia bacterium | reverse complement strand
CGGCCCCGACGACGACTTCTTCGACCTCGGGGGCGACTCCCTGGTCGCCATCCGCAACTTCGCCCGGGTCAAGCGGCGCTTCGGCGTCGACCTCCCGCTCCCGGTGTTCTTCGGGTCGCCGACGCCCCGCTCGTTGAGCGCCCACGTCGAGGGGCTCGGCAGGCGGGACGGCCGCCCCGGGGAGCACGAGGACTGGGCCCACCTCGTCCCCATCACACAGGGCCCGGGGCTCCGGCCGCCCTTCTATTGCGTGCACGGCTTGGGCGGGAACGTCCTCAACCTGCGGGGCCTGGCCGTTGGTCTGGGCCAGGACTGGACGTTCGTGGGGATCCAGGCGAGCGGCGTCGACGGCATCCGCCCCCTGCACCGGTCGATGGACGAGATCTGCGAGGCCTACCTGGGGGAGCTGCGGGCCTACCACCCCGGGGGCCCCTATGTCCTCGCCGGCTACTCCAACGGTGGGCTCATCGCCTACGAGCTGGCCCAACGGCTCACGGCCGCGGGCGAGCCGGTGGCGCTGACCGTGCTGCTCGACACGATCCACCCCGCCCACGCCGGCTCCCGCATCCCGCTGTGGACCCACGTGACCGAGCTGCGCCGCAAGGGCCCCCGGTACCTGTTCGAACGGGTTCGGGAGCGCCGCCGGCGGGCCGCCCGCCACGCCTCCGACGGGGTCCTCGACCACTACGTCGACGCCCCCGGCGAGCCGGCCCCGTGGGAGGTCAGGGAGCGGCGGCTGTTCGTGCACAACAAGGCGCTGCTCGCCCGCTACGAGCCCGTTCCCCATGCCGGCCGGGTCGTCATGATGTCGGCCACGGACGACTGGAAGTACCAACACCTGCCTGTCGACCGGGGCTGGTCGGCGCTCGTCCCTGACATCGAGGTCGTCCGCACCCCCGGCGACCACGTGACCCTGCTCGAGGGGGCCAACGCCGCGGTGCTGGCCGCCGGCCTTCGGCCCGTCCTCGAACGGGTCCTCGAGGAGAGCTGACCCCTCCGCCCGCCCGTCCCGCCGCCGGCCCCGGGGGGCCTACCCGCCGGCGCTCGCCACGGCGGGGGAGGGGAACGTCACGGTCCGGCCCCCGCGGTGGTCCACGACCAGGACCGGCTCCCGGCGCTCGAGGTTGTCATCGCTGGTGCGCAGCGTCGTCACCCGGGTCACCTCGATCCGGACGATCGGTGACCGGCGGTCGTACCCCTCGCCAGGCCGGTCCGTCCAGAAGTGTCGGGGTGGGGCCGGCAGGCGATCGGCCGCCGTTCGCGGGCGCGCCGTGGCGTCCATGAACCGCTCGAGCACCCACACCACCTCGGCCCTCTCGGCCTCCGTCGGCGTCCTCCCGTCGGCGTGGAGCCGTTCGAGGTCCCCGAGCTGCTCGAGCGAGTCGAGGGCGGCCAGCTCGTCCTGGCGCCGGTCGTCGATGGCCCCGTAGCCGCTGGCCAGCGGCGGGAGCGGGCCGAGGGGGAGGGCGCTGAAGGCGAACGCCTGGTCGAAGGGCTCGAGGTCCGCCGCCGTGAGGGCCCAGCGTCGCCCCTCGGCGTCGACGCCGTCGATCTCGTAGGCGTACACGAGCGGCCCGTCGATCCAGGAGAGGCGGGGAGGGTCGAAGAGCCAACCGCCCAGGAGCACGGCGACGAGGGCGACCGCCACCGCCTCCAGCCGGAACGCCGTGTTCACCCACGCGCGATTGGCCGGCCGGGCCAGCACGGCGATGAGGGCCAGCTCGATGACCGCCCACTCCAGGAAGGAGAACCCCAACGCCGCCCCGACCGCCACGTGGAAGACCACGAACCCGGACAACCAGCCCACCGCCAGGCGCCGGTGCAGCACGGCGAGGGGCGCCCCCAGCTCCAGGGCGAAGGTGGCGGCGCGCAGCGGTGCGCCGAACGTGTCGAACAGGTCGGCGAGGCGGCGGGCGAGGGCCCCGTCGCCGGCCCCGAGCCAGCCCTGGGCGTAGCCGTTGAGCGGCATGTTGGCCAGCTCGTTGCCGCTGTGCCAGCCGAGGGCGAGCTTGCCACGGCCCGGTACGAAGAAGTGGGCGGCGACGACGGCGACGAGGAGGGTGAGCACCGGCGCGGTGCGGGCGTCCCCAGTGATCATGGCGTAGAGGCACGCGGCGGCGACCACGGCGAGGACCAGGACGAGCAGTTGGTCGATGTTCTGGCCGGGGAAGAACCCGAAGGGGACCAGGAAGGGGGCCTCGAGCACATGGACGAGCACCACCAGCGGGAGGAGCGCCACCGGCCGGGCCACGGCGGCGGCGGCCACGAGGACGAGGAGCAGGCGATCGGCTGTGTGCCAGGTCGCGAAGAGGTAGTCGTACCCCGTGGTGCTGTACCGCCAGGCCAGCAAGGCGGCGGCCAGCCCGGCGAGCAGTTGGAGCTGCCGCCCGTGTTCCAGGTCGCCCCACGCCAGGCCGATGCCCCGGCGACCGGCCAAGGCGACGACAGCCACGGCGGCGACGGCGAGCCCGACGAGGGCCGGGTTGGCGCGGACGGCGGCCAGGGTGAGGGAGGTGGCGTCGAGCTGGCTGTCGGGGGCCCGAGCGAGCCGCCGCGCCGCCACCTCGATCCCGACCGCCAGGACGAGCATGGCCGCGGGGGCCGGGATCACCGTCGCGGCGCGTCTCCACCGCCCCCTGACGAGCTTCAGGATCGGCTGAGACCGCACCCCGCTCCCTCCCGCCGCGACGGAGCCGCCCCGTAGGGACCTCGAGCATCGCCCCGCGCTCCCAGCCGAGCGATGCCGCCGCCCTCGTGGACCCTACCAGCCGTTCCCGAGGACGCCGCCCGAGGGGGCACTATCGTTGGGTGTGGCCGCCGGGGGCCCGTCGGGACGGGGCGAGCGGTGAGTTTCCGATGCGGAGCCGGGGCGGGAGGGCGGTTCGTCACGTGGGGAGCCGGGCGCCATGAGCGCGCCGATGGGCCCGGCTGGGGCGGGCCAGCGGCCCGGGGGACGCGGCGGGCGGGGTGGACGCGTCCAGCCCGCCGAGCTGTCGGCGAGGGTGCGGAGCAGTCTGGGCTGGAGCCTGGCCAGCCAGATCGTGGTGCGGGTGCTCACCGTGGGGTCGACCGTGGTGCTGCTGCACCTGGTGACGCCCGGCGAGTACGGCGTCTACATCTACTCGCTGGCCGTCGTGACCGTGGTCATGGCCTTCAACGACGTCGGCCAGGCCGTCGCCGTGGCCAGGTGGCCCGGTCCTGGGATCGAGGCCGCCGGACGCTGCTGCACCACCATCGCGTGGGCGGCGAGCGCCGCCTCGTTCGCCGCCTGCACCGCGACCGCCGCCGCCCTGGCCAGGCTCGGTGGCACACCGACGGCGACCGGCGTGGTCCGGCTGCTGGCCGTGTTGGTGCTCATCGACGGCCTGACGGCCGTACCCCGGGCACTGCTGCTGCGCTCGTTCCGGCACCGCGTCGTGGCATTGGGCGACCTCGCCGGGGTGCTGGTCAACATTGCCGTGGCGCTGAGCTTGGCCCTGGCCGGCGCAAAGGCCTGGGCCCCGGCGGTCGGCACGGTCGTCGCGGCCACGGTCACCGCCGGCGTCGTGCTGCTCGCTGCGCCGGCGATACCCCGCCCGGGCTGGGACCGTCGCGTGGCTCGCCAGGCCCTCGGCTTCGGCCTCCCCGTGGCCGCGGCGCTCCTCGTCGAGCTGTTGCTGCTCAACGTCGACTACGTCGTGGTCGGGAACCAGCTGGGCGCCTCGGCGCTCGGCCTCTACGCCGTCGCCTTCAACGTCGCCAGCTGGCCCGTGACCCTGTTCACGCAGGGCATTCGGCGGGTCTCCGTCGCCGCGTTCGCCAACCTCCTGGACAACCACGGTGACCTCGGCGCGGCGTTGGCGCGCAGCGGCTCCGTGCTCGCCACCGTGCTCCTGCCGGTCTGCGTCGGGCTGGCCGTCCTCGCCGAGCCGCTGCTGCGCATCCTTTACGGCGCCCGGTTCGCCCACGTCGCCG
This sequence comes from Acidimicrobiia bacterium, assembly GCA_009377505.1. Lineage (GTDB taxonomy): Bacteria > Actinomycetota > Acidimicrobiia > Acidimicrobiales > CAIXPF01 > WHTX01. Next base: position 751 of record WHTX01000044.1, on the reverse strand, counting down.
GCGTGCTGTCGTGGCTGGTCGTCCTGGCCGGGGCCAGGGTGGCCACTGGCCTGGTCGTCGACGTCCTCCTGTCCCAAGGGCGCTCCGGCGCCATCGTCCGCCTGCAGGTGCTCTGGCTGCTGGCGGCCGTTCCCGCGCTGATCGCCGGTGCGCAGCTCGGCGGGCTCACCGGCGTCGCCGCCGCCCATGCCCTCGTCGGCCTCGTCCTGGCCCTCCCGCTCCACTTCGTCGCCGTCCGCCACCTCGGCGTCAACTCGCCCGCGCTGCGTCGTGCGCTCGTCCGGCCGCTCGCCGCCGCGGCAGCAGCCCTCGCGGTCGGCGCCACCGCTGCCTCCATCGTGCACGGCCCCTGGCTGGAAGCCGCCGCCGCCGGCACGGCGCTCACGGCGACCTACGTCGTGGGCGCCATCCGGCCTTCCCGACTCCGTGCCGCCTTCACGCTCCGTGGCGCCAACGCGGCGAGCGGCCGATGACCCCCCAGGCCGAGCCCAGCAGGCCGGGCCGAGAGCCGTCAGATGTCCCAGCGGTAGGCGACGGTGATCCCGGCGCGCGTGAAGATGGGGCGGCGGAGGTCGGCGGCGACGGCCACGGGTGCCTGCTCGTGGGCGACGATGCGGCTCCCGGGCCGGAGACGGGCCCTGAGCCCGGTGACGACCGCTGGCAAAGACGCCGCGCTCACGAAGAGGACGACGACGCTGGCGTCGCCCACGTCGAACCGGTCGACCTCGTCCTCGGCGAGGCCGACCGGTTC
>WHTX01000043.1 GCA_009377505.1 Acidimicrobiia bacterium | reverse complement strand
AGCTTCCTCACCGAGCCGCTCATCCTGCTGGTCGTCTCGCACCTGGTGGCCGCGCTCCTGCGGCTGCGCCGGGTGAACCTGCCCGTCGCCGCGGTGATCTCCCTGGTGGTGGGCGTGCTCGCCACTTCGCTCCTGCTGTACCAGAGCACGACCCGCTTCGGCCTACCGACCGCCACCACGGCCGATGCCGTCGGGCGCGACCTGCGCAACGCCCTCGAGCTGTTCCGCGACGTGAAGGCCCCGGCCCAGGTGCTCCCGGGCTTCACGGTGGCCACCGCGATGACGTTCTGGGTCGTCGGGTTCCTGGGCGACTGGGCGGCGTTCCGCCTCGACGCGGCCGTCGAGGCCACCATCCCCGCCGGCGGCCTCTTCATCTTCGCCGCGCTCTTCGGCGCCGACGTCCTGCGACTGCAGCTCACGGTGGTCTTCGCCATCGCCTGCCTGGTGTTCATCCTGTTGCACCGCAGCGCCCGCCAGGAGGTGGGGATGCCCTGGGTGCGTGGCGACGCTCGCCGGGGCAGCCGGGCCTTCGTGCGGGCGGGGACCACGCTCACTGCGCTCGGGGTGCTGCTCGGGCTGGCGGCGGCGCCCCTGCTCCCGGGCTCGGGCTCCGAGCCCCTCGTCGACTGGAAGGAGCTCGGCGGGCGCCAGGGCACGCGCATCACGGTCAGCCCGCTCGTCGACATCCAGTCCCGCCTCGTCGACCAGCGCGACAGCGTCGCCTTCGAGGTCCGCTCGAACCTGCGGGCCTACTGGCGCCTCACCGCGCTCGACAGCTTCGACGGCCGGCTCTGGCGCTCCGACCAGCGGTTCACGCGAGTGGAGGACGAGCTGCGCCGCTCGACCCCTCCGCCGGCCGCGGCCCAGCCCCTGGACCAGGAGTTCACCATCGAGAACCTGAGCCAGATCTGGCTGCCCGCGGCCTTCGAGCCCCGCGACATCGACGCCGGCGACGTGGAGGTCCGCTGGGAGGGCTCGACGTCCACGCTCATCGTGGACGAGGAGACCTCCGACGGGATGACCTACAACGTCGCCTCGATGGTCCCCACGTTCGACCAGGCTGCGCTGGCCGCGGCACCGTCCAACGTCCCCGACGCCATCCGCGAGCAGTACCTGGAGCTGCCGCCCGACTTCAGCGAGCGGGCCCGTGTCCTGGCGGCGACGGTGGCCCTCGGCGCCACCACCCCCTACGAGCAGGCCATGCGCCTCCAGACCTTCTTCCGCACGCAGTTCGAGTACTCCACCGAAGTGCAGCGGGGCCACGGCGACGACCGTCTCGAGCAGTTCCTCTTCGAGACCCAGGTCGGCTATTGCGAGCAGTTCGCCGGCTCGTTCGCGGCCATGGCCCGGGCCATCGGCCTGCCGGCGCGGGTGGCGGTGGGCTTCACCCCCGGCGACGCCGACCCGAACGAACCCGGCCGCTACATCGTGCGGGGCCGCCACGCCCACGCCTGGCCCGAGGTGTACATCGCCGGCTTCGGCTGGGTGCTCTTCGAGCCCACCCCAGGTCGGGGGGCGCCGGATGCCGACTACACGGGTGTCCCCGAGGCCCAGGACGGCGCCGTCATCCCCCCAGCGGGCAGCGACGAGTCCCTGACGACCACGACCGCGCCATCGTCGCTCGGCGTGTCCCCCGATGGCCTGCTGCCCGTCGACGAGCTCGGCACCGGCGCCCTCGTCCCCGAGCAGGGCACCCCGACCTCGCCGCCCGCGGAGGAGGGCTTCCTCAGCCGTACCCGCTGGGTGCTCCCCGGCCTGGTCGGCCTCGTCGCCCTGTACGCGGCGGCGGTGGTGGGCGCGAAGTTGGCGCGCCGGGCGTGGCGGCGACGGCGCGCCGTGACCTCCCGCCAGCGGATCGACCTGGCGTGGAAGGAAGCGGTGGAGTCCCTCGGCATCCTCGGCATCCGCGCCGAGCCGAGCGAGACCCCGGCCGAGTTCGCCGAGCGGGTGGGCGCCCGGCGTCGCGTGGACGCCGGCGGCCTCGACAGGTTGGCCCAGCTCACCACCGAGGCCCGCTACGCGCCGACCGACGCCATCACCACGTCCGTCGACCAGGCCCACGAGACCGCCACCGCCGTCCTCGTCGCCGTCAAGGACCAGACGACTCGCGGCCAGCGGCTCGGCTACGACCTGTCGCCGCGGTCCCTCCTCCAGCGCGCTCGCCGGCGCGGGGAGTAGCCCGGCCCCGTCGGCGGGCCCGGGCCGCACGCGACACCGCGGTGGCCCGGGTGCGGGGCGGCAGGGCCTCAACCGTCGCGCTTGAAGCGGTCCTTCACCTTCTTGCTGGTGTTCCCCATGAAGCTGCGCACACCGTTGGCCTTCACGGAGCTGGTGATCTCCTGCCAGCCGGCCCGGCCCATCTTGCGGGCGTTGTGCTCGATCAGCAGCGCCGACGCCAGCATGATGAGGAAGCCGCTGAAGGCGAGGATGTAGTGGGTCGACAGCGTGGTGACCAGCACGACGATGCCGACCAGGAAGCCCAGGGCCGCCCACTTGATGTTACGGAAGGCGTGACTGTAGAGGGTTGTCTGCCCGACCTCGCGAGCGAGGGCAGGGTCGTCCTCGTAGAGCCTCGCCTCGATCTCCTGGAGAATGCGCTGTTCGTCCTCGGAAAGCGGCACCCCGATCCCCTTACGTACCCTGCAGCCGATACCTCGGCTAAAGACGAGCTCGCGGTGGAGAGCGAGTGTCGCACAGGACGGCCCCGGACGACAACGGCACTCCGCCGCCCTGAGTGTACCGGCATGACCCCTCCCGTGTCCGACCGACATTCGGGTCGATCAGGCACGCCGCGGACCACTCAGGACGGGTCGTCGGGGCCCCACTGGTGGTCGCCCCGGCGCAGTACCCGCAGACGGCTCCGGCTCCGGCCCTTCGCGTCTCCGGGAGGGGGCTCGTCGCCCCCTGTAGCCAAGGCGGCCGGCCCGATCGAGGCGGAGCCGAAGCGGTCGCGGATGGCGTCCACCGCCCGCTCCGCGTCGCTCCATGCCCCCAGGTCGGCGGCTCCCGCGGGGCCCGTGTCCGAGCCTTGCGGCCCTCCGAGCACGTCCTCGAAGCTGAGCTGGCGGGAGGTGTCGGTGCCGAGCCCCGAGGCCGACACCCCGAGCAGCCTGATGCCCGCCTCGAGGGGCACCTGGTCGAAGAGCCGGCGAGCCTCCCGGTAGAGCACGGTGGCCGAGTCCGTCGGCTCGGCGAGCGTGCGGGAGCGGGTGATGGTGCGGAAGTCCCCGAAGCGGACCTTGATGGTGGCCGTGCGGCTGACCAGGCCATGGCGCCGAAGGCGCGCGCCCACGGCGTCGGCCAGCCGGAGCAGCTCGCGCTCGCAGGCCTCCCGGTCGAGGAGGTCGTGGGCGAAGGTCTCCTCGTGGCCCACCGACTTGAGGGCGCGGTCGGGGACGACGGGGCGGTCGTCCACGCCGCGGGACAGGCCGGCCAGGTGCCGGCCGACGGCGTCGCCGACCGCGGAGACGACCGCGTCCACCGGCAGGGCGGCCAGCTCGCCGACGGTGGCCACGCCCAGGCGCTGGAGCCGGCCGAGCGTGGCTGGGCCGACGCCCCACAGGGCTCGTAGCGGGAGGGGGTGGAGGAACGCGAGCTCTTCGCCGGGCTCGACGACGAACACGCCGGGGCCGGGCACGGGGCCACCGAGGGAGGGTGTCGGCTTCGCCGCCTCCGAGGCCAGCTTGGCGAGGAACTTCGTGGGCGCCACCCCGACGGAACAGACCAGGCCTTCGTCGGTGGCCACGGCCCCCCGGACAGCGGCGGCGATGGCCTCGGGGGGGCCGAGCCGCAGCTGGGCGCCGGTGACGTCGAGGAAGGCCTCGTCGAGGGACAGCGGCTCGACGAGGGGCGTCAGCTCCCGGAAGATGGCCATCACCCGCCGGCTCACCTCGCCGTAACGGGCGTGGTCGCCGGGCAGGGAGACGAGGCGGGGGCAGAGGCGGCGCGCCTGGCCGGAGGGCATGGCCGAGCGCACTCCATAGGCGCGTGCCTCATAGGAGGCCGAGGCCACCACGCCGCGCCGTCCCGTGCCGCCCACCACCACGGGACGGCCTCGGAGCTCGGGCCGCCCGAGCAGCTCCACAGCCACGTAGAAGGCGTCCATGTCGACGTGGAGGACGGCTCGCTCCCACCGCGGGCCCGGCGCGCTCACGGCAGCACGCCCGAGCTGAGCCGTCGTCGGGCGACGCCGGCCCGCCCCTCAGAGGCGCGTGACGTCCAGGCTCCGGGCATCGACGCCCTCGATCCGGTAGCCGTAGCTGCGGCTCCCGGCCCAGCGCTCGAGCAGCCACTCGGTGAAGGGCTCGCGGACCCAGGGGTGCGTGCCGTCGAGGTGCAGGCCGCAGGCGTCTGGGGCGACGAAGCGGGCGTCGATCACGATCCCGTCGGGGTCGTCGAGGCGCAGCTCACCCTCGTAGTCGAGAGCCACGTGGGCCTCGACCCGCAGGGTCCAACCGAGCCCGCTCGCCGTGGCCTCGATCTCGTAGGCCGGGCCTTCCCATCGGGTCACGTGCAGGCCTGTCTCCTCCTCGACCTCCCGGGTCAGGCCCTCGATGAGAGACTCGCCCTCGTCGATGACCCCGCCGGGCGGGGACCAGTCGAGGGACCCGTTGCGCCGGCGGTTGCGAACGAGCAGCACTCCTTCCGGGCCCAAGAGCAGGGCACCCCCCACGGTCCAACTGCGCACCCGCCCAGTTTGGCACCCGGTCGGGGGCCGTGTCCGTACCCGTGCCCGCCGCCCGGCGCGCCCGGGCCGGGCCGAGTCGATCGGTCCCAGCCGACGGCGCTCCCTGGTACGACGCCCGCCCTCGATACCATCGGCGCCCATGGCGGACGCCGACCCCGCACCCGGCACCGACCCACCCCCCTCTCCCGGCTCTGCCGAGCCGCCTCCCGCGGCGCGCCTGCTCGCCGTGCTCGCCATCGTCGTGGCCGGCTTGTGCGGCGGCCTGATCGGCTACGCCGTCACCGACCTGAACTGCGAGGACGGCTGCCCGGCGGCCTCGGCGGGCGTCGGCGTGGTCTCAGCCGTGGGCGCCGCCGTCGGGGTCGCCGTCGTCTCGGTGCTGGCCCTGCGGGCCATGGGCGAGTGGAACGCCACCCCGCCCGGCGCCCGCCAGCGCCGCCGCTGAGGCGCTCCGCCGCTCGGGCGCGTCGCTCAGTGCAGCCGGATGCAGCGGTAGCCCTCGGCGTAGCGCACGCCGACCTTGTCGCCCTCCTCGGCGGCACGACGCCGGACCAGCTCGTCCACCCAGCGCTCCTCGGTCCCGAGCTGGGTACGGTGGCAGCGCAGGGCCTCGGCCTTCCGCTCGACCGTGTCGCTGATGTCCACCCAGGCGTCGGCCTCGAGCGTGCCGGACAAGAGCAAGGTGGCCACGCCGTGCGCCGGGCCTGCCTCGGGGAAGTAGAGCGGGCTGGCGGCGGCTGGCGCGCAGGCGTCGAGCGTCGCCCAGCCGACCTCCCGGTGGTCGTGGTGGTTGACGTAGCTCGACCCGAAGAACGTGGCCGTGGGGTCGGAGGTGACGACGCACTCGGGGCGCAAGCGGCGTACGAGCCCCACGAGCCGGCCGCGCAGGTGGACGTCGTTCTCGACCGTGCCGTCGTCGTACCCGAGCTGCTCGAACCCCTTGACCCCGAGCACCTCGGCGGCGGCACGAGCCTCCATGGCGCGCGAGCGGGCCAGGGCGGCGGTGTCCTCTTCGGGGTCGGCGGAGCCCTTTTCCCCCCTCGTGCACACGACGACGTGCACCGAGCAACCCGACGCCGACCACAACGACAGGGTCCCGCCGCATGAGATCTCGAGGTCGTCGGGGTGGGCGTAGACGGCGAGCGCGCTCGAGGGCCGGAGGTCCAAGAGGCGCGCCATGCCCCCGAGGGTAGGCCGACGACCGGCGCCGTTCTGGCCCCCCCAGCGCGCCGCTATCGTGCCGCCGCGTGCTCCACGACCTCGACGACCTCCTCGCCCTGGCCTCCGAGGTGGCCGAGGAGGCGGCCGGGCTCCTGCTCGCCGGCCTCGACCAGGCACGCGTGGCTGTGGCCACCAAGTCGTCCCTCACCGACGTGGTGACCGAGTACGACCACCGGGCCGAGGCGCTCATCGCCGGCCGTCTCGCCGCGGCCAGGCCCGGGGACGGCCTGCTGGCCGAGGAGGGCTCGTCCCGGCCCTCCGCGAGCGGGGTGCGGTGGGTCGTGGACCCCCTCGACGGCACCGTGAACTACCTGTACGGGCACCCGGGCTTCGCCGTGTCCATCGCCGCCGAGGTCGACGGCGAGCTGGCCGTGGGCGTGGTGCACGACCCCCTCAGCGGCGACACCTTCGCCGCCGCCCGCGGCCGGGGCTCGACCCGCAACGGCGCGCCCATCGCCGTGCGGCCCCCGCCGGGCCTGGCGGCCGCGCTCGTGGCCACGGGGTTCTCCTACCGGCCGGAGCATCGCCAGCGCCAGGCACGCGCGCTCGTGCACGTGCTGCCCCGGGTCCGTGACGTCCGCCGCATGGGCTCGGCCGCCATCGACCTGTGCTCGGTGGCCAGCGGGCGCGTCGACGCCTACTACGAGGAGCTGCTCAACCCCTGGGACTTCGCCGCCGGGACCGTGATCGCCCGGGAAGCCGGGGCCATCGTCACCGACGGTGAGGGAGGACCGCCCTCGTCTCGGCTCTGCGTCGCGGCCGCGCCGCCGCTGCACGACGCCCTGGTCGACCTGCTGATCGCCGCGGGCCGCGCCTGATCGGGAGCGGGAGCCGCGGCCCGTCGTCGAGGCGCGCCCGGCGAAACATCCCGGCTGGGCGACGGTTGCGGTGCGTGGTGAGGCAGGATGGTGGGCGTGGGTACGCGCATCCTGACCGTTGAGGACGACGAGCGGATCCGGGCGTCCGTCAAGCTGGCCCTCGAGGACGAGGGGTGGGTCGTCGCCGAATCGGAGAACGGCGAACAGGCGCTCGACCAGTTCAACCGGTCGCCGACGGACGTCGTGCTCATCGACATCATGCTCCCGGGCATCGACGGCTTCGAGGTGTGCCGGTCCATCCGCAAGATCTCCGACGTGCCCATCATCATGGTCACGGCGCGCAACGACACCCACGACATCGTGGCCGGCCTCGAAGCGGGAGCGGACGACTACCTCACCAAGCCCTTCGCCCCCAAGGAGCTGTCGGCCCGCATCCGTGCCCTGCTGCGCCGCGTGCGCACCACCGACCACGCCACCGGCCAGCTCCGCTTCGGCGACCTCGAGATCCTGCCCGACGAGTGCGTAGTCACCGTGGGCAACACCCAGGTGCACCTGACCAAGACCGAGTTCCGCCTGCTCGTGGAGCTCGCCTCGAGCGCCGGTCGGGTGTTCAGTCGCGAAGTGCTGCTCGAGCGGGTCTGGGGCTACGGGTACTTCGGTGACGGCCGCCTGGTCGACGTCCACATCCGCCGGCTCCGCACCAAGATCGAGCAGGACCCCGCGAACCCGCGCCACGTGGTGACGGTCCGCGGCCTCGGGTACAAGCTCCAGGGCTGATGCTCACTCGCCGCCGCCCGGCTCCTTCGGGGGAGCGCGAGGCGACGTCCGACGAACCTGAAGTTGCCGAGGGCACGGCTGCCGAGTCGCCGGCCGAGCTGGCCCCCCTGCGCCGCCGGCTCCGGCTCCGCACCCGTATCGGCATCATGTTCCCCCTCGTCACCGCGGTGCTGGCCTCGACCCTGGCCGCCGGCTCCTTGTGGGTGCTGCGCGCCGTGCAGGTGCCCGACCTCGAGGCCGAGGCCAAGCAGACGGCGTTCCTCAACGGGTCGATCGTGCGCGACCGGCTCAGCTCCTCCACGGCCAACATCGGCCGCGTCGTCTCCAACCTCGAGCGGCCGACGGGCGGGGTGGGCATCGTGTGGAGCGAGGGCGAGTGGTACTCGTCCAACATCCGCCAGCTCAGCGAGCGCAAGCTGCCCTCGGACCTGGTGAAGCTGGTCCTCGACGAGGACGACCCCGAACCGGCCATCCAGCGGTACCGGCTGAGCACGGGCGAGCCGGTGGTCGTGGTCGGCGTGCCCATCCGCAGCGTCGACGCCGCCTACTTCGAGCTGTCCCCCCTCAACAACCTGGAGCAGACCCAGAAGGCGCTGGCCGTCGCCCTCGCCGCCGCCGTGGCCCTCACCACCGTGGCCTCGGCCATCATCGGCGGCCGCTTCGCCTCCCGCATGGTGCTGGCCCCCCTCGGCGACGTCACCAAGGCGGCGGAGGCCATCGCCTCGGACAAGCTCGACACCCGCCTGCCCGACACGAACGACCCCGACCTCGACGGCTTCGTGACGGCGTTCAACAACATGGCCGAGGCGCTGCAGAACCGCGTCGAGCGCGACGCCCGCTTCGCCTCCGACGTCAGCCACGAGCTGCGCTCGCCCCTCATGACCCTGGCCGCCTCGGTCGAGGTGCTGCAGCGGCGGCGCGACGAGATGCCCGAGCGGGCAGCCTCCGCGCTCGACCTGTTGGCCGCCGACGTCGACCGGTTCCAGGCGCTCGTCTCCGACCTGCTCGAGATCTCCCGTTTCGACTCGGGCACCCAGGTGCTCGACCGCCAGGCGCTCTTGCCCTGCGAGTTCCTCCGCGAGTTCGCCCGGGCCCGGTGCGGTCCCGAGGTCCCGGTGCTCTGTGACACCAACCTCGAGGAGGTCACCATCGAGGCCGACAAGCGCCGGCTCCTGCAGATGCTGTCCAACCTCATCGACAACGCCGACAAGTACGCCGGGGGGGTCACGGCCATCACCATCGACGAGGTCGAGCACGGGGTCGAGATCGGGGTCGAGGACGACGGGACGGGGGTGCCCGACGTCGAGCGGGGGCTGATCTTCGACCGCTTCGCCCGGGGCGCCTCGGCTGGCAACCGCGGCTCGGACTCGGGGACAGGCCTGGGGTTGTCCCTCGTCGACGAGCACGCCCGGCTCCACGAGGGCCGCGCCTGGGTGACCGACGCCCGCATGGCCAACGGCGCCCGCTTCGCCATCTTCCTGCCCACGGAGACGCTGAGCCTCGACGAGGACGGCGACGAGCCCCTCGACGTCCTCAGCGTAGGCGCCGACGGGTGAGGCTGAGGAGGCTGGCCAGCGCCTTCGTCGTGGCCGCGCTGCTCGGTGGCGGTTGCGGCTTCCCGGAGGAGGAGGAGCCCCGCCTGCTCAACGCGGACGAGGTCGGTTTCGACCTCCTCTCGCCGACCACCGCGCCGCCGACCACGCTCGGCGACGACATCGCCCAGACCGACGCCATCCTCTACCTCGTCGACGCCGAGGCCGAGGTCGTGAAGCCGGTGACCCGCAAGATCGCCGAGCCCAAGAACCTCGACACGGTCCTGCGGGCGCTGTTCGAGGCCCGCCCGACCCGCCAGGACGAGGTGGACGGGCTCACCAACGTGATCACCCCCCAGACCCGCCTGCTGGAGGTCATCGAAGCCGAGGACGCCTCGGGCCCGCGGATCATCATCGACCTCGCCAGCTACTTCCCCGGGCTCACCTTCGACGAGGTCTCCTTCGCCATCGCCCAGATCGTCTTCACCATCAGCCACCTCAAGGGCGGCAAGGACGTCGCCGTCGCCATCTACGTCGAGGGCCAGCCCGAGGACGTGCGCACCGACGACGGCAAGTCGGTGCCCCAGGTGTCCAAGGCCGACCTCAGCGACTTCGACGAGGCCTCGGCCACGTCGACCACCACCACGACGACGGTCTCCGTCGTGGCGGGCATGCCGACGTCCTGAGCCGCCCGGCCAACGGCACGCGACCCCGGGGCACGGGGCCATGCTCTCGGGGGTCAGGCGAAGAAGGTGCGGGCGACGCCGTAGAGCTCCTCGTCGACCTTCTTGAGGCTGCCGACGGCGTCGTCGAGGGGGACGCGTACGACGTGGCCAGCCTGGAGGGCGACCATCTGGCCGAAGGCACCGTCGTGCACGGCGTCCATGGCCGCGCAGCCGAAGCGGGTGGAGAGCACCCGGTCGAAGGCGGTGGGCGTGCCGCCCCGCTGCACGTGGCCGAGCGTCGTCACCCTGGTCTCGAAGCCGGTGCGGGCCTCGATCTCGTCGGCCAGGACCTGCCCGATACCCCCGAGGCGGATGTGGCCGTACTTGTCGACCTGCGCCTCGGGCAGCTCGAGCGTGCCCGGCGAGGGCAGCGCGCCCTCGGCCACGACCACGATGGAGGCGTATCGCCCACGCTGGTGGCGGCGCACCAGGGCCTGGCACACGGCCTCGATGTCGAAGGGCTTCTCGGGGATGAGGGTCATGGTGGCCCCGCCGGCGATCCCCGCCCAGGTGGCGATGTGGCCGACGTGGCGGCCCATGACCTCGACCACGATGACCCGGTCGTGGGACTCGGCCGTGGTGTGGAGGCGGTCGATGGCGTCGAGGGCGATCTGCACGGCGGTGTCGAAGCCGAAGGTCAACTCGGTGCCGCTGATGTCGTTGTCGATCGTCTTGGGCACCCCGACGACGTTGAACCCGTCCTTGAACAGGTCGCGGGTGGCGCCGAGCGTGCCCTCGCCGCCCACGGCGATGACGGCGTCGATGCCGAGGGCCTCCACCGTGCGGCGCACCTTGTCGACCCCGCCGGGCACGCCGTAGGGCTGCACGCGCGAGGTCCCGATCACGGTCCCGCCCCGGGGCAGCGTCCCCCGCAGCGACTCCACGTCGAGGGAGATCGTCTCGCCGTCGATGAGGCCCCGCCAGCCGTCCAGGCTGCCGCTCACCTGGTCGCCGTACTCGACCTCGCCCTTGCGGACCACGGCCCGGATCACCGCGTTCAGCCCCGGGCAGTCACCGCCACCGGTCAGGATCGCGACGTGCATGCGGGCACAACCTAGTGCCCCCCAACTCGTCCCTTGTGACAAGTTCGGGGCCGAGCACGGCCTGGTGAGGTCGGGTCACGACCGGGATGGGGGAGGCGCCGCAGGCGCCGGCAGGGGCGCAGGCCGGGGCTGGCTGGGCCCTGCGCCGCATGAGGCGCCGCCCGATCAGGGTCGTTACCCTGCCCGCCCATGGGGGCACGCCCGCGCGCGTTCTACGGCTGGTTCGTGGCTCTGGCCGCCTTCGCCGTGCTGGCAACGGCGTACGGCGCGCAGTTCAGCTACGGCGTGTTCGTACGCGCCATAGAGGACGACACGGGATGGAGCAGGGGCCAGCTGGCCTACCCCCAGTCGATCTACATCTTCGTGTACTCGGTGCTCTCCGTCGCCTCCGGCTGGGCGACGGACCGCTTCGGCCCCCGGGTGGTGGTCGCCCTCGGCGCCGTGCTGCTCGGCTCGGGCTACGTGCTGATGAGCCGCGTGCAGGAGCTCTGGCAGGTCTACCTGGTGCTCGGGCTCGTGGCCGGGGTGGGCATGAGCGCGTCCTTCGTGCCCTGCAACGCCACCGTCGTGCGCTGGTTCGTGCGGCGCCGGGGCCGGGCGCTGAGCATCTCGTCGAGCGGGGGCAGCGTGGGCAACATCGTCGCCCCCCTCGCCGCCGCCGCCCTCATCGGCAGCATCGGCTGGCGTTCGGGCTTCGCGGTGATCGGCATCGTGTCCGCCGCGGTGATGCTCGTGTGCGCGGCGGTGCTCGTGCGCGACCCCGAGCAGCTCGGCCTGCGCCCCGACGGCGACCCCCCGCTCCCGGCCCGGGCTCGGGGCGGCGAGGAGCCCCTGGCCCTCGGTGCCGCCGTCGACGTCGACGCCAGCGCGCCGGCGAGCATCACCGAGGCGAGCTACACGGCGCGCCAAGCCGTGGGCACGGGGTCGTTCTGGGTGATGTTCTTCGTGTTCCTGCTCACGTGGATGGCGGTGTTCGTCCCCATGGTCCACCTACCCGCCTTCGCCGAGGACCTCGGGCACTCGAAGGTGGCGGCGGCGTCGGTCCTCTCCGCCGTCGGCGTGGGCGGGCTGGTGGGGCGGCTCTCGATGGGCACGGCCTCGGACCACGTCGGCCGCCGGCCGGCACTGGCGGCCATGATGGGCATCCAGGTCATCGGCTTCGCCGGCCTCGCCGCCTCGAGCGGGCTCATCCCCCTGTACCTGTCCGCCGTGGTCTTCGGTTTCGCCTACGGCGGGGGGGTCGTGATCTTCCCCGCCCTCGTCGGCGACTTCTTCGGGCGGGCCTCGGCCGGCGCCATCGTCGGGATGATCTTCGCCGGGGCGGGCGGGCCGGCGGCGGCGGGGCCGTTCCTCGCCGGGTACCTGTTCGACGCCACCGGCAGCTACCGCATCTCGCTGCTGGCAGGCGTGGCCGTGAACCTGGCTGCGCTTGCCCTCATCACCCGGCTGCGCCCGCCGGCCGGCCGGCCCGTGCCCGTCGGAGCGGCGCAGCAGGCCGCGCCGCCCGCCGTCGGGCCGGCGCCGAGCACCGCCGGAGGCTGACCCGTGGGCGTGATCGTGGCCATCGACGCCGGCACGACTGGCGTACGGGCCTTCGCCGTGGACGAGGCCGGCCGCCCCGCCGGCTCGTCCTACCGCGAGTTCCCCCAGCACTACCCCCGGCCCGGCTGGGTGGAGCACGACGCGTCTGACATCTGGCTGGCCGTCCAGGGGACGCTGGCCTCCCTCGTCGCCGAGCTCGACCAGCCCATCGCCGCTGTGGGCATCACCAACCAGCGCGAGACCGTGTTGGCCTGGAGCCGGCGTACCGGCCGGCCCCTCTCCCCGGCCATCGTCTGGCAGGACCGCCGCACCGCCGAACGCTGCGACCAGCTCGTGGCCGCGGGCCACCTGGCCGCCGTGCGCGAGCGGACAGGGCTTGTGCTCGACCCCTACTTCAGCGCCACCAAGCTGGCCTGGCTGCTCGAGGAGGGCGTGGTCGCCGACGGGCCCGACCTGGCCGTGGGCACGGTCGACAGCTGGGTGCTGTGGAACCTGACCGGCGGCCGGGTGCACGGTACCGACCCCTCCAACGCCAGCCGCACCCTGCTGTACGACCTGCGCACGGGCGGCTGGTCAGCCGAGCTGGCCGAGCTGTTCGGAGTGCCCCTCGGTTGCCTGCCCCAGGTGCTGGCCTCATCCGGTGAGCTCGGGCGCACCGCGCTCGGCGCCAGCCAGCTGCCCGCCGGCATCCCCGTCGCCGGGGTCGCGGGCGACCAGCAGGCCGCCCTCTTCGGGCAGGCCTGCTTCACCGAGGGCATGACCAAGAACACCTACGGCACCGGCAGCTTCGTGCTGATGAACGTGGGGCCGCACTGCCCGGCGCCCGTCGACGGGCTGCTCAGCACCGTCGCCTGGCAACTCGCCGACGGGAAAGTGGCCTACGCGCTCGAGGGGTCCATCTTCGTCACCGGCGCCGCCATCCAATGGCTGCGCGACGGCCTCGGCCTCGTGCAGGACGCCGCCGAGACGGGGCCCCTGGCCGCGTCGGTGCCCGATACCGGGGGCGTGTACCTGGTGCCCGCCTTCACCGGCCTCGGCAGCCCCTGGTGGGACCCCTACGCCCGGGGCACGATCGCCGGGATCACGCGGGGCACCACCCGGGCGCACCTGGCCAGGGCGGCGGTCGAGGCGATGGCCTACCAGACCCGTGACGTCGTCGAGGCCATGGCCGAGGCGAGCGGGCGCCGGGTCGTGCACCTGCGGGTGGACGGGGGCGCCTCGGTGATGGACCTGTTGCTCCAGCTCCAAGCCGACCAGCTCGGCGTGCCCGTGGCCCGGCCCCGCACCACCGAGACGACGGCCCTCGGCGCCGCGTTCCTCGCCGGGCTCGGCGCCGGGGTGTGGGGTTCGACCGACGACGTCGCCGCCTGCTGGGAGGTGGACGTCGAGGTCCGGCCGGGACCCGGGCGCGCCGCGGCAGACGCCGCCTACGTGGGCTGGGGGCGGGCGGTGGGCCTGGCCAGAGGCTGGGCCCGGGCCTGAGCGCGGCGCGCCGGGTGGGCCAGGCGACACGCTAAGGCGGACCGCTCCCGCACGGAGCGCAGCCAGGCGTCGGCCACCCGGGCCAGGGCGGCGGCGTGGCGGCGCTCCTTGGCCCGGAAGACCGTCCCCTCGCGCCCGAGCACGAGGGCCATGCCCGTGGCGGGCAGGGGAACCCAGGTCACGTCGTCCGTCGACAGGCCCAGGTTGCGGGCCGAGGCGCGACTGCCCTCCACGAACGCTGCCAGCCAGGCTCTCGAGGGCACTTCGCCGCGGGACGCCACCACGACCCCGCCCTCGAGCACGATCACCACGGCCCACAGAGCGCCCGCGGCCCGGTGCGCCCGGTCGCACAGCGTCTCCAGCAGTTCCTCCTCGTCCCCGGCCCCAACGAGCTGGGCGGCTGTCTCCACAGCGTCGAGCCATGGGTCGACCGTGCCGTCGTCGAGGCGGCGAACCTCCTCGACGTCGACCCCGTCGACCTCGTTGACCTCGCGGACGAGCAGGTCGGCCGGGGTGGCGCTCGGCAGCTGCACGATGATCTCGTCGATGGCGCGGCCCGCGCCCCGCTCCAGGATCTCGATGCCGACCACGTCGCCGCCCACGGCGCCGATCCGGCTGGCCACCGCGCCGAGCGCGCCCGGCCGGTCCGCCAACCATGCCCGCACGGCCAGGGTCACGGGTGGTTCCTCGTTGCGGCTGTCCATGGACGGCACGCTAGGCAGCGGCCGTGAACGGCCCGTTTCGAGCGGGGGAACGGGCCATGATCGCCCCGTGCCCCCTCGGGGATCAGCCGAGGGCGACCAGAGCGCGTTTGAGGTTGCGCACGGCCTGCTTGCTGCGCTGCTCGTTCTCGATCAGGGCGAAGCGGACGAAGCCCTCGCCGCCCGGCCCGAAGCCGACGCCCGGCGAGGTGGCGACGTGCGCCTCGCGCACGAGGAAGGAGGAGAACTCGAGCGAGCCCAGCTCCCGGTAGGGCTCGGGGATCCGCGCCCAGACGAACATCGTCCCCTTGGGCCGGGCGACCTCCCAGCCGATGTTCTCGAGCCCGTCGCAGAGGCAGTCGCGGCGGGACTGGTAGATCTCCCGCACGAACTTCGGGTGCTCGTAGGCCTCGTTGAGGGTCACGGTGGCGGCGATCTGGACGGGCTGGAAGGTGCCGTAGTCGAGGTAGCTCTTGAGCTTGCCGAGGGCGGCGACGACCTCGCGGTTGCCGAGCAGGAAGGCCACCCGCCAGCCCGCCATCGAAAAGGACTTGGTCATCGAGTACAGCTCGACGCAGCAGTCCTTCGCCCCCGGGACCTGGAGTATGGACGGCGGCTCGTAGCCATCGAAGCCGAGGTCGGCGTAGGCGTTGTCGTGCACCACGACCAGGCCCCGCTCGCGGGCGAAGTCGACGACCTGCTGGAAGAAGTCGAGGTCGACGCAGACCGTCGTCGGGTTGTGGGGGAAGGAGATGACGAGCACCCGGGGCTTGGGCCAGGTGTACTCCCAGGAGCGCTCGAGGTTGTCGAGGAACTCCTGGCCCTCGGCGAGGGGCACCTCGCGGATGGCGGCGCCGGCGAAGATCGGGCCCCAGATGTGGATGGGGTAGCTGGGCGCCGGCACCAGGCAGGCGTCGCCCGGGGCCAGCAGGGTCCACATGAGGTGGGTGAAGCCCTCCTTGGCCCCGATGGTGTTGATCACCTCGGTCTCGGGGTCGAGCTGCACGCCGAAGCGGCGCTCGTAGTGGTTGGCGATGGCCAGGCGGAGGTTGGGGATGCCCCGGCTGGCCGAGTAGCGGTGGTTACGGCTGTTGTGGACCGCCTCGGCGAGCTTGTCGACGGCGATGTCCGGCGAAGCGAGGTCGGGGTTGCCGAACCCGAAGTCGATGACGTCGAGACCAGCTCGGCGCGCGTCCGCCTTCAACTCGTTGATGGTGGCCAGGACGTACGGCGGCATCGAGTTGATCCGGCGGAACTCCATGGCCGGAGGCTAGTGCCGTGTTCCCGGGCGTCGGGCGACTTCGCCCTCAGGGCCGTGCCGGCAGCCCTGGCGCCCCGGGCCCGGCCCCGGCCTCGGCGCCGAGGCCCGCGGCCAGCAGGGCCGCGCCGGTCGCCGCCGCCCGCGCCCCGAAGGCGGCCGCCTCGATGGGCGGCCCGCCCCGTTCGACCGAGCCCAGGGCGACGGCTCGGAACGCGGCGCGCACGGGCCGCATGAGCACCTCGCCGACCTCGATCATGGTGCCCCCGAGGACGACCACCTCAGGGTCGAGCAGGTTCACGAGGTTCGACAGGCCGAGCGCCACCCACCCGGCGAAGTCCTCCAGCACGGCGAGGGCGGTAGCGTCCCCCGCGGCAGCGGCATCGGTGACGTGCTCGCCGCGCACGTCCGCCATCCTGCCCCCGGCCCGGTCGAGGATGCCGACGCCTCCGACCCCTGTCGCCGCCCCACGCCCTGCCCTGCGGCTGGCGCCACCGGCGGGCGCCGCGGCCCGCTCTGCGGCCTCCCGGCCGAGGCGAGCCAGGCCGGTGCCCGAGGCGTAGGCCTCCCAGCAGCCCGAGCGCCCGCAGGCGCAGGGCCAGCCGCCGCGGGCCACGGTCATGTGGCCGGGCTCACCGGCGAACCCGTTCGCCCCCCGCAGCACCTGGCCCCCGCTCACCACCGCGCCGCCGATGCCGGTGCCCAAGGCGGCGTACACAACCTCCTGACGGCCCTTGGCCACCCCGGCGACGACTTCGGCGATCGCCGCGCAGTTGGCGTCGTTGTCCACGACCAGGGGCACGTCGAGCTCGCGCCCGAGGCGGCGCCCGACCTCGACGGCGTCCTCGTGCACCAGGTTGGGGGCGAGGCGGAGCACGCCCGCGAGGTCCAACAGGCCGGCGATGCCCACGCCGATGCCCTCGAGGCCCATCCCCCCGCGGCCGTGGACGTCGGCAGCCCGGCCGACTCGGTCATCGCCGCCGCCGACGCGGCCGCGGAGCCCGGCGACGATGGAGAGGACCACGGCGACCAGCCGCTCTACCCCGTGCGGGGTGGGCACCACCTCGGTGGCCAGGGGGAGGTGGGGGGCCTCGGGGTCCACGGCGACGCCGAGGACCTTGGTCCCGCCGACGTCGACCCCGATCGTGTAACCCCCCATGGGGCCAGCCTGCCAGCCGCCCCCTCCCGGGGCGAGCCGGCTGCCCGGCGCGCCCGCCCCCAGCCGACGACGCCGGCTCGAGGACGGCGGCTGGTCAGAACCGCAGGAAGGCGCCGACGCGGCCGACCACGTCGAGGTCGGCGTCGCCCACGCACACCTCGACGGCCGCACCTGAGGACACGGCATCGTCGACGGCCTCGGAGACGACGTCGTCGACCTCGTGCATGGCCGCCCCACACCCGCAGGCCCGGCCGGTCCGGGCGAGCCGCCCACAGGGCTCGCAGCGCCATCCCGACTCGCTGTAGCCGTGGGAGACGAGGAGGCGCTCGACGCGGTGGGCCCCCAGCGCCTCGAGGGTGGCGTCGAGCCCGGCCACGGCGCGCCCCCCGGCCGCCACGGTGCTGCGCAGGCGCTCGACCAGGGCGGACTCACGGGCGCGCTCCGCCTCGATGGCCACGGCCCGGGCGGCCCGGTGCACCTCGTCCGCCGACGCCCAAGCGGGCACGCCGAGCCGGCCGGCGGCCCGTTCCCGCAGGTAGGGGTGCAACGCCCGCTCGACCTCGGCGACGACGTCCTCGGGACCGCCCAGCAGCAGGCGGTCGAAGCGGACGCTGTCGTGCAGTTCCCACACGGCCCGGGCGACCTGGCGGGCCACGGGGCCGGCCTGTTCGCGGGTGCCCGTCCGGGCCGAGCGGTCGCGGTCGCCGCTGCCGTGCTCGGCGGAGGTGCTGACGGGCACGTCACCGAGGAGGTCGAGCTCCTGCTCGATGCCGTCCCAGCCGATGACCATGAGGCGGGCGTGCTGGCGATCGACGAGCAGGGCGCCCACGCGCTCGTAGTCCTGCAAGGCAGCCTCGAGGGGGGCGATGGCCGGCGCGCTGCCCACGATCACACGGCTCGGCACCGCCACCGGCAGGGGCACGACCTGCCAGTAGTCGTCGGCGTCACAGGCGAAGATGGCCAGCGAACGCGTGCGCCTGCGGTCCACACCGCCGCGTACGAAGGCCAGGATGCGGTCGAGGTCGGCGTGCACCGACCGGTTGCCGTTCATGCGGGCGCGGGCCCGGCGCACGACGTTGTCGACCTCACGTTCGAGGTCCTGCTGGCGGACGAAGCGGCGGCCGTCGACGTCGAGGTAGCAGGTCGTGACCACCTCCCGTCCTCGCCAGGTCGCGAGCTCACGGACCTCGGGCTGGCTGATGGGGGGCATCGCACCTCCGCCTTGGTCGGCCCGGCTGGGGAGCCGCAGACACCCCCGGTCGGGAACGATCTGGTGCGACGGCATGCTAGCCACGCCGTTCCCCTAAGGTCGTTGCCTTCCCCTGACCTGGGACGGAACGGTGCGGCCGAGCCGCCAGTGAGCGAGGGGCGGCTGACCAGGCGCAACGAGCTCGACGGAGGGCCAGCCCCGGGGATGAGGAGACGGTCCGTTCAGCGGCGCTTCGGCTTGACCACGCGCCGGGGGAACGTGCCGAAGCGCGACGCCCAGAAGGCCTGGGCGCCGACGCCCAGCACCGGGGCCAGGATCCCGAAGGCGAGGCTGGTGAAGGGCCGCGCCGACGCCCCGGCCACGGCCGCCACCACCTGTACGGCCGTGGCCCCGAGGAGCTGACGGCGAACGCGGGGCGACGCCGTCTCCCCGGCGAGGAAGGTGAGGGCGGCCATGGAGATCTCCTCGGCGCGGCTCCGCTGCACGGCCCGGGCGTATCCGGAGAGGTACAGGACGCAGCCGAGGGCGAAACAGGCCAGTGCGACGGCGACGGCCACCGACCGGGTGGCGCTGGCGTCGAAGACGACGGCGAGCGCGCCACTGAGCACGAACAGCCCCGTGCCCGCCCACACGACGCGGATCGTGCTCTCCGAGGTGGAGAACGGCCCGGCGCTCACCGCGCTCCCCCGGCCGTCTGAGGACAGGGCACGGGGCCGGGCGCTGACGGGCCTCCCGGCGGGCCCAGGAAGGACCGCACGGGGACAGGCCCGGCGGCGGCGACGCGCAGCGCCTCCTCGAGCCGATGCACCAGCACCGGGTAGGCCAGCTCGGCGACGCTGCGAGCCCGGCCGGCGTCGCCGAGCCTGCTGCGGAGGGCCTCGTCCCCGAGCAGGCGGTCCAAGGCGGCGGTGGTGCTCGCCACGGAGGACGGCCTGGTGACGACGAGGCCGGTCTCGCCGTCGCTCACCGCGTCCGCCGATCCGCCCGACAGCCCGCACACCTGGGGCACCCCGCACGCCGCCGCCTCGGCGAACACGATGCCGAAGCCCTCCTGCTCGAGGCCGCCCCAGCGGGTGCGGCACAGCATGGCGAAGATGTCGGCCGCGCCGAGAAGGACGGGCAGGTCCGCGTCGGGCACGAAGTCGAGGAACGAGACGGGGGCACCGATGGAGGCGACGAGGCGCCCCAGCCGCTCGCGGTCGCGACCTCGCCCGCCGATGACGACGCGAAGGCCGGGGTGGCGGGGCCGCAGGCGGGCCGTAGCCCTGATGAGCACGTCCATCCCCTTGCGAGGGACGAGCCGGCTCACACTGGCCACGACCAGGTCCTCGGGCTCGAGGCCGAGGCGCGATCGGGCCTCGAGGCGCGCCCCGGGCTCGAGGGGGCGGAAGCGCGCTGGGTCGACGCCGGGCGGCACCACGACGGTGGGCAGTGCCCGCCCGGCGCAGCGCTCGGCCTCGGCGGCGGGGTACGGCCCGGCCGCGACCACGAGGCGCGCCCCCCGCAGGACCCGGGCGAGGAGCTGGGCCGTGCCGGGCACCCGGCCCGGCATGGTCACCTCGGCGCCGTGCACGACGATGGCGTACGGGCGCTCGAGGAAGGGGGCGATCAGCCCGAGGGGGACGCCGGGGTCGATGACCACGAGGTCGACGTCGTGGCGGGCGGCGAGGCGGTCGACCCGTGCCCGCACCACGGGCGAGGGGAGCAGCACCGGCTCGCGCGAGCGCACCACGGGGAAGGGGGCGGCGGCGTCGAAGGCCCCGTGGCCCCGGTACGGGGTGGTGTGCACCACCACCTCCGCCGGGGGCAGGCGGCGCCACAGCTCCCACAGGTAGGTCTGGATGCCCCCCACCTTGGGCGGGAAGTCGTTGGTGACGAGGAGGTGCCTCACGTCCCCGCCGCCGTCGCGACGACCCGTCGCGCCCGGACGGGCCGCACCCGCTCGGCAACCACGTCGGGGTGCTCGTCAGGCCCGGCCGCGGACACGAGGTCGTCGCGCCCGAGGCGACGAGCCGCCCACGTGGCGTGCGCCCGCAGCATCGGGTCGGGGTGGCCGAGGTAGCCGGTGAGACAGCCGAGCACGGCCTCGTCGTGTGCGTCGCCGACGTTGCCGAGGGCGAGGAGGGCGTTGCGCCGCAGCCAGCGGGGCTCGCGCTGGTGCACGTACCAGCGGCCGTGCCGGTCGAGCAGCTCCTCGTCGGAGGCGGCGAGCAGGTCGAGCAGCGGCACCCAGGCCTCGGCGGCAGGGCCGGGCGGCGGGGCCGCGGCCACCTCCTGGCGGCGGTTCGGCGGGCACACCTCCTGGCAGTCGTCGCAGCCGTAGACACGGTCGCCGAGGGCGGAGCGGTGCTCCGGGGGAAAGGTGCCCGGCGCTTGGACCAGCCAGGCCAGGCAGCGTCGGGCGTCGACCACGCCGGGGGCGACGATGGCCCCGGTCGGGCAGCTGTCGAGGCACCGGTGGCAACTGCCGCAGCCCTCGGCCACCGGGGCGTCGGCGGGCAGGTCGCAGTCGGTCACCACCGAGCCGAGCACGAACCACGAGCCCTTGCCGGGCAGCAGCAGGTTGCTGTTCTTGCCGTACCAGCCCAGGCCGGCCCGGTAGGCGGCCTCCCGGTCGACGAGGCCGTTGTCGTCGAGCACCACCGTGGCCCGCCACCCGTGCGAGCGGAGCTCGTCCACGATCCCGCCCAGCGCCCGGCGCAGGGTGCAGTAGTGGTCCTCCCAGGCGTAACGGGCCACGCGGCCGTTCGCCCCCGCCGGCGGGAGGGGAGCACGGCGGCGGTAGCCGATCGCCCCGACCACGAGCGTGTGGGCGTCACGCAGCAGGCGCCGGGGGTCCGTGGCCCGTTCGGGGTTGCGGTAGGTGAAGCCCATCGAGCCGTTGAGCCCCTGGGCGCGCCGCTGCTCGAGCGCCTCGCGGGTCGAGGCGAAGACCTCGGCGCGGGCCACCCCCACGGCGTCGAGGCCACGGGCCCGACCGAGCGCCTTGAGGGCGTCGACGTCCACGGGCATCCGCTGGGGCACCCGGCCATGTTCGCGCGCCGAGCCAGCGATCCGGCGATCCGACCGCGCTCGCTTCGCTCGGTGCTTGCCCCGCCGCTCGATGGGGGGCTCAGCGCAACAGGGCCAGCAGCGTCTGGGAGGACAGGGTGGAGGCGCCCCGCTGCCGGGCGCCGTCGCGCACCCGCTTGTCGCTCGATACCACGATCACCGGCCGCGACACGGGCAGGTCGTCCACCAGCTCGAGCACGAGGTCGTCGGCCTCGACCCCCACCGAGGAGAAGCGCACCCGCACGTTGGAGGGGATGCCTCGTGCCACGAGCTGGCGCTGCTCGACACCGTCGAAGACGAGCTCGACCTGCACGCCGGTCCTCGCCCGCAGCTCGGCCAGGCCGTTGGCGAGGCGCAGGCGCTGGGTGCCGAGCTCGAGGTCGGGCCAGCCGCCCTTGGAGACGTTGTAGCCGTCGACGAGGACTATCGCCCCAGGTAGGCGCAGCAGGTGCTCGGCGGCTCGCCGCGTGTCGTCGACGATGCCGGTCGGGAGACGGACCGGTACCCGCCGCAGCGGGCGGCGGGGGGGCTCGTCGGCGAGCAGCACGCAACCGCTGTCGTCGGCGGGCGTGGCCGGCGACAGGGCGGCGACGGCGCTCGAGAGGGCGCCGGCCAGGCGCTCGGCGGCCGATGAGGCCTCGGCGGCTGCCGCAGCGGCCCGGTTCAGCTCGTCCACCGTGCGCCCTGCGGCCGCCGGGTCGCCCACGCTGGGCAAGCCTGGCGCCGCCGTCATGGCCAGGGCGGCCTCGAGGTCCGCCACCTGCTGGCGCAGCTTGCGGGCTTCCGTCGAGCGTTCGGTGGCCAGGGCCTCGGACACCTTGAGCTGGCGCACAGCCTGGGAGCGGTCCTCGTTGACCCGGACGAGCTCGGCACTGAGCTTCTCGACCTCCGCCGCGGCGGACCGCTGGCCTCGCCGTAGCTCGGAGGCCTCGGCCTTGAGCCGTTCGGCCTCGGCCTCGGCCGAACGGGCC
This sequence comes from Acidimicrobiia bacterium, assembly GCA_009377505.1. Taxonomy (GTDB): domain Bacteria; phylum Actinomycetota; class Acidimicrobiia; order Acidimicrobiales; family CAIXPF01; genus WHTX01. Next base: position 2,524 of record WHTX01000043.1, on the reverse strand, counting down.
CTGTCCTCGAACCGGGAGCGGGCGGCGTCCGCCTGCGCCTGGCGGCGTGCGTTGCGACGCTCCTGCCGATCGACGACGGCCGTTTCGTTGGCGGGCGGGCCGCAGGCCTCGGCCAGGCGCTCCTCCCACCCCGGCGGGCGGTCGAGGAAGACCCAGCCCAACTCGCCGATGTCGTCCTCGGTGGTGGCGTCGCGCACCCGCAGGCGGAACGCCTCGTCGTCCTCCAGGACGCGCAGCGCCGCCCACTGGGCCGCAGGGGGCAGCCGGGCGAAGCTCAAGTAGCGCCGCAGGGCCGGCGGGGCCAGCAGCGGGGGGTGCTCACCCTCACCCGAGCGCGCCACACCGAGGGCCAACTCGGCGACTGGGCGCAGCGCGGGTGCCGGTGGTGGTGACACAACACCTTTGACTGTACCCACCTGTGCCAGGGTCGATGCGGGAATCCGGGGCCGCGACGGGCGCGAGCTGCGGCGGGGCAGCCCCCAGGGGCCTGCGGTGGGCGCTCGTCCGACCACCCGGGACCGGCTTGCGAGGCTAGCTTGGCCGGGGATGGGAGACCTCTTGGTGGCCCTCGCAGTATTGGCGACAGCCATGCTCGTGGCCGCGCTGGCCGCGGTCGCCAGCGGGGTGTGGCTCCTGCGCCGCCGCAACCGGGTCCACCCGCGTCGGGCGAGCGGCGCGCCCATCGCCTGGTTGGCGTCACCGGTGCCCGCCGCTCGGGCGCACCGCCAGCTCCGCGGCGCCGTTCGGCTCACGCTGGCTGACGGTGGCCTGCCCCCGAGCCTCAGCACGCCGGCGGGGGACCTCCACCAGCAGGCTGTCCGCCTCGACGGCGAGCTCGTCCGCGCCGCACGACTCCCCCGCACCGAGCGCCGCCGACGGGTGCACGCCCTCCGGGCCGAGGTCCTCGTGGTCGAGCGCACCGCTGTCCGGCTCGTCGGCCTGGCCCGCCAGCCCCTCGTCGCGTCGGGCGCCGACGGCGACGCCCTCGCCGACCTCGTCGAGCGCGTCGAGCTCATCGCCAGCGCCCGGGACGAGCTGGCCGCGCCGCCCACCGGCCTGGCCGCCCGGGGAAGGCGCGACGAGGCTGACGCCCCCCGGGCGCCGAGCGCCACCGGCTGATCTCCGGTGGCGCGAGCCTGGCCGCCTGGAATGGCCGGCCGGCCCGGATAAGCCCCTGGCCGAGCAAGCTGGAGCTGCTACTCCCTCAACCGGGCTGCGAGGTGGCGGCCAGGCGCTCGAGGGCGACGGCGGCCGCGCCGTCGTCGACCGCGGCAGCGGCTCGTTCGAGGCCCTCGACCAGGTCCTCGACGACACCGGCGACCAACAGCCCGGCCGCCGCGTTGAGCAGCACGATGTCCCGCTGGGGGCCCTGCTCGCCGCCGAGCACCCGCTTCGCGGCCAGGGCGGCGTCCTCGGGCCCTGTGACGATCAGGTCCTCGCGGGTGCTGCGGGCGAGGCCCAGGCTCGCGGGGTCGAGGGCCCACTGGCGGAGCTCGCCCCCCGCCAGCTCGAGCACGGTGGAGCACGCGGTGGTGGTCAGCTCGTCCATGCCGTCGTCGCCGTGGACCACGAGCACCCGCTCCGCGCCCCTCGCCGCCAGCACTTCAGCCATGGGCCGGGCCATGGCCGGGTCGCCCACGCCGAGCACCAGGCGCCGCACCCGAGCGGGGTTGGCGATGGGGCCGAGGTAGTTGAAGACCGTGGGCACGCCGAGCTCTCGCCGGGGCGGGCCGGCGTGGCGCATGGCGGGGTGGAAACGGGGCGCGAAGCAGAAGCCGACCCCGGCGTCGCCCACGCACCTGGCGACCACGTCGGGGTCGACCTCGAGGGCCACGCCGAGCTGCTCGAGCACGTCGGCCGCCCCCGAACGCGACGAGGCGGCCCGGTTGCCGTGCTTGCAGACCCGCCCGCCGGCGCCGGCCACGACGATGGCGGCCAGCGTGGAGACGTTGATGGACTGGCTGCCGTCGCCCCCCGAGCCGACGATGTCGATGACCGGGGCGGCGTCGAGGTCGAGCTCGACGAGGGAAGCCTCGGCCAGCATGGCGTCGAGGAGCCCGTTGAGCTCGTCCACCGTCTCGCCCTTCATGCGCAGGGCCACGATGAAGCCGGCGATCTGGGCCGGGGTGGCCGTGCCGCCGAGCACGGCGGCCATGACCGCCTGGGCCTCGGCGCGGCGCAGGTGGTCACGCGCGTAGAGACGGCGGAGGACTCCGGGCCAGCCGCCGAGGTCGCTCAGCTCCACTCGCTCTACCGTCACGCCTACCCCGTCACCGCTCGTCATCATCCGTCCGCTGCCCGTAACGTGCGCCCTTCGCCCCGCCGGCTGGTGGGGCCAGCGGAAGCCTACGGCGTCGCGTCGGGGCGGCGGGGGCCGTTCGCGGTCACGTCCGCGTCCCGCGGGGTCGGCCCGCGTTCGCACCGCGGCCCCGCGCCGGCGCTGCGGGCTCCGCGCTCCCGGGGCGGGCTGAGCCCGTCGGGCCGATGAAGGCGTAGCGCTAGTGCCATGACCACCAACGTTCGC
>WHTX01000399.1 GCA_009377505.1 Acidimicrobiia bacterium | reverse complement strand
CTCTTCGCCGAGGACCCCTACATCTACGGCGGGGCGTGGACGGCGGACGCCAGCCAGAAGATCATCCGCTTCCTCGACCTGGCCGCCATCTTCCACCTGCCCGTCGTGCACCTGACCGACTGCCCCGGTTTCCTCATCGGCAAGGAGGCGGAGGAGACGGCGACGATCCGCCACGGCTCGCGCGCCCTCGCCGCATTGGGCCAGTGCCCGACACCGTTCGCCTCGGTCGTGGTCCGCAAGGCCTTCGGCGTGGCCGGCGCGGCGAACACCAAGCCGGGCTCGACGCACTTCCGCTTCACCTGGCCGTCGGGTGACTGGGGCTCGCTGCCCATCGAGGGCGGCATCGAGGTGGCCTACCGGGCCGAGCTCGCCGGGGTCGACGACGTCGAGGCCGAGGTCCAGAAGATCAAGGACCGGCTCAACCGCTATCGCAGCCCGTTCCGGTCCACGGACGTCTTCGAGGTCGAAGAGGTGATCGACCCCCGCGACACCAGGCCGTTGCTGTGCCGCTGGGCCAACCTCGTCGCCCCGGCCCGCCGTGCTGGCAGGGTCGCCTTCCCCTTCCGCCCGTAGTCCGCGGGCCCGCCTCAGCTCGGGGGCCGGTGCTCGAAGCTGATCGTGCGGCTGCCGCCACGGTCGGCCTCGATGACGAAGCACACCCGGCCCGGGCCCCGGGCGGGGAACGGCTCGCTCGTGTACTTGAGCGAGATGGGGTCCATGTAGCGGCAGTCCTCGTCGTCGCGCACTTCGACCACCCGGCCCTGGATCGCCGCCATCCGGTAGGGGTTGGCCAGGTCGGTGACCGACAGCGCCACGCGGGGGTCGCGGGCCATGTCCCGGGCCTTCCAGGTCGCGCTCCCGGTGCAGATGAGGATCCGGTCGCCCTCGAGGCCAGCCCACACCACCCAGCTCCGCGGCGACCCGTCGACGCGCAAGGTGGTGAGGTGGACGTAGTTGGGGGCGTCGAACAACGCCCGCGCGTCAGGCGCCAGGCTCACGGCGGCGACAGTACCGGGCCGTCGCGACGGGGGCTGGCGCCGCTGCGAGCGAGGGCGTTGCGCCGTCAGCTCACTCCTCGACGAGGTAGCCGCGCTCGTCCCGCCGTTCTGGGCCGTCCACCCGGGCCCGGCCGTCGCCGAACTTGGCGTCCCGCTCCCGCAGCGCCTCACGTAGGCCCTTCTCCCGGGCGCTGCGGCGGAACCCCTCAGCTGAGGCCGCCTGGTGGCCCCGGGCGTCCGTCTCGGCCGCCAGGCGCTGCAGGGTCTTCGCGCCCATCAGCTCGAGGCCGAGGTTGATGATGCGCTTGTTGGCGGCGAGGAGCTCCCGGTCCACCATCGTGAGCCGGTCCACGAGCTGTTCGACCTCGGCCTCGAGCACGTCGGCGGGCACGGCCTTCAGCGCCAGGCCGATCTGGGCGGCCTCGGCGCCGGTCACCGTGTCCCCCGTCAGCAACAGGCGCTTCGACCACTGTGGGCCCACGTGGTACAGCCACATCTGGGTGGGCAGCACGCCCAGGTCACGCGCCGGCGGGAAGCCGAAGCGGGCGTCCTCGGCACAGATGACCATGTCGGTGAGGGTCACGAGGTCGGTCCCCCCGGCCAGGCAGTAGCCGTGCACCTGGGAGATCACCGGCTTGTGCATGTCGAAGAACGCCATGCGCAGGCGCTGGGCCTTCTCGAGCTGCCAGCTGTCGTCGTCGAAGGACTTGCCGCTGCGGTACACGCGGCCGTCGCGCTCGTTGGACTCTGGCGCCGCGGCCAGGTCGTAGCCGGCGCAGAACGCCCGGCCCGCGCCCCGCAGCACCACGCAGTGCACCGACGTGTCGTCGTCGGCCTCCCACAGGGCGTCGTGCATCTCGCGCAGCATCTGGCGGGAGATGGCGTTCAGCTTCTCCGGCCGGTTGAGGGTGATGCGCGCCGCGCCACCCTCGACCTCGTAGATGATGTGCTCGAAGCTGAGATCCCCCATGGCCGGGACCCTAACCCCCCCGGCCGTCGGCCCTCCAGAAGGCCCCGCTACTCCAAGAGCTCGGCGGCGGCGAGGTCGGCGATGCGGTCGACGTCGTAGCCGAGCAGGTCGTTCAGGATCTCGAAGGCGTCCTGGCCGATCGTCGGCGCCGCCCGGTAGGAGGTCGGCGGGGTACGGGAGAAGACGAACCGTGTGCCCTCGACCACGACCGGCCCGTGCATGGCGTGCTCGGTGGTGACGAAATGGCCGCGGTGGGCGAGCTGAGGGTCGTGCCAGCACTCGACGGTGTTCTGCACGGCGTGGGCGGCGACGCCGAGGGCCTGCAGGCGCGCCTCGAGCGCGTCCTCCTGCTGGGGCGCGGTCCACGCCGCCACCACCTCGTCGAGCTCGTCCGCCCTGCCCAGCCGCTCGCTGGCGACGAGGCCGGCCAGGTCGTCCCGTCCCAGCTCGTGGCACAGCGCCCGCCACCGCTCGTCGTCCTGCACGGCGAGGGCCACCCAACGGTCCTCGCCCGCCGCCGGGTACACGCCGTGCGGCGCCAGCCACGTGTCCCGGTTGCCCCGCCGCTCGGCGATGCGCCCGTGGAGGCCGAAGTCCAACAGCGGTGCGCCCAGCAGGTGGATAGCCGCCTCCGCCTGGGAGAAGTCCACGTACTGGCCGCCCCCGCCCCGGGCGCGGTGGTCGAGCGCGGCCATGATCGCCGCCACCGTGAAGCGGGGCGAGACGTAGTCCGTGTAGGCCGAGAAGGGCCCCGACGGGTCGCGGTCGGGCCAGCCCGTGATGTAGTGGAACCCCGACAGGGCGGAGGCGAGGTTGCCGAACCCCGAGAACAGCCGCATGGGGCCGGTCTGGCCCATCAGGCAGGACGACACCATGATGAGGTCGGGGTTGACCTCCCGCAGGCGGTCGTAGCCCAGGCCCCACGACTCCATCGCCCGGGGCGAGAACGACTCGCACAGCACGTCGCACCAGCGCACGAGGTCGAGGATCACCTCGCGGGCCTCGGGCTTGGAGAGGTCGAGCGCCAGGCCGAGCTTGCCGGTGTTCATGTTGAGGAACAGGCCCGAGCTGTCGGCGCCGGGCTCGCCATTGAGGAACGGGTTGAGCCCCCGGGCGACCTCGAGCTTGTGCTCGGACTCGACCCGCACGATGGTGGCCCCGTAGTCGGCGAGGACGCGGCTGGCGGCCGGGCCGGCCATGGCCCACATGAAGTCGAGCACCTTGAGCCCGGCGAGAGGCAGCTCGCCGGGGAGGGGCTCCCGCGTCCCCGCCGGCACCGCCGGTGTGCGTGGCGGTGCGCCGAGCACGGCTGCGGTGTGCTCGCCGAGGCGGGGCGGCGGGCCGAGGGAGGGCAGCGGCGTGGCGGTCAGCTTCGTGAAGGCGCCGGGGAAGCGGACCGTGCGGCTGGCCTGGGGCACCTCGACGTCCTGCCAGTAGTCGCGGCTCGCCAGCTGGTCGGAGTGGGCGACGTCCTCGACGGTGGCCACGGGGGCGATGAGCATCCGCTCCCGCAGGGCGCGCTCGAGCAGCTCGCCCTTCGTCTTGGTCAGGCAGAAGCGCAGCAGGCACGCCTTGAGCCGTTCGAACTCCTCCACCGTCTCGGTGCCCTCGTGCACCTGCATGGCGAAGTAGACCCAGTCCTTGGCCAGGGTGGCGTCGTCGATGAAGCCCTCTTCGTGCAGCCAGCCCATCAGCCGGGCCGTGAACGGCCCGATCGAGGTGCCGAAGAGGAAGGCGATGGTGACGTGGCCGTCCTTGCACGGCCACACGAGGCGCAAGTCGAGCGGGGGGAGCTTGGCCCCTCCGGCGATGCGCTGCGTCGGGGGCGAGCTCAACGGCTCGGCCAGCACCATGGACTGGCTGGCCTGCATGACCGACGCTTGGGTGGACACGTCGACCAGTTGGCCCACGCCCGACCGGTTCCGCTCCCACAGGGCGATGAGGGCGGCCCCTGCCGCGTCGCCGGCAGTGTGGTACCACGCCTGGGGCACGCTGATCCGCACCGGCGCGCGGTCCTCGTCCCCGGTGAGGGACAGGGTGCACCCCGAGGCGAACAGCGTCAGGTCGGTCGCCTCCCAGTGCGCCTTCGGGCCGGTCAAGCCGAAGGGCGTCATGGCCACGTAGACGAGCGCCGGGTTGCGTGCGGCCAGCTCCTCGTAGCCGTACCCTCGACCACAGGGCGTTCAACCGGGGCAAG
>WHTX01000398.1 GCA_009377505.1 Acidimicrobiia bacterium | reverse complement strand
CCGCAACGGCGCCCGCGCCCAGCTGGGCGCCGCCGCGGCGCGCTTCGCCGCCGTGGGCCAGCCCCTCGACGCCCACCGCTGCGAGCTGGGCCTGGCCCGGCTGGGCTGATCACCGGGCCGGCGCGGCCCGGCCGCTCGGCGGGAAGGTCTCGGGAAGGTCGCGATCCGTACCTTCCGCTCATCCCGAGGGCGCCACCGGGCGCCAGGGGAGCGAGAGGAGCAGCAGATGCCGAAGTTCGTGATCGAGCGGCCACTACCGGGTGCCGGGAACCTGTCGCCCGCCGACCTCCAGGGCATCGCCCAGAAGTCGGTGGACGTGCTGCGGGAGCTGGGCCCCGACGTGCAGTGGGCCCACAGCTACGTGACCGACGACGCCATCGTCTGCGTCTACAACGCGGCCAACCCGGAGATCATCCGCGAGCACGCCCGTTGTGGCGGCTTCCCGTGTGACACCGTCCGCGAGGTGCGCCACGTCATCGACCCCGTCACCGCTGAGGTCTGAGGCGGCCCGGGGGGCGGAGGGGCCAGGCAGCGGGCACGGGGCGCGAAACGGCTTTCCATGGGTCGAGAGCACGCGGAGATCATGGGCCGATGGCCATCCCCATCGAGCCGCCGTTCGACGTCGTCGACCTGATCGCTGCCGAGCGGGCGGAGTTCCTCGACGTGCTCGCCTCGCTCGGCGACGCCGGGCGGCGTCGCCGTGCCCGGGCTGGACCGTGCTCGGCCTGGCCTGCCACGTGCTCGGGGACGACCTCGGCTCCCTCGCCCGGGACCGCGACCGCCACTTCGGCACGCCGCCCCCCGCCGACGCCGACACCGCTGACGCCTTCGCCGACTGGCTGGACGACCTCAACCGGCAGTGGGTCCTCGCCCTCCGCCGGCTGAGCCCCCGCCTCACCGTCGACCTCCTGCGCACCGCGGGGGACGAGCTCGTGTCGATGTTCCGGGAGGACGACCCCCGGGCCGTGACCGCGCACGTCAGCTGGGCGAGCGACGACCCGGTGCCCCGCTGGCTGGAGCACGGCCGGGAGCTCACCGAGCGGTGGCTCCACCACCAGCAGGTCCTAGAGGCCGTCGGCTGGCCCTCCTGGCTCGACCCCGGCATGCTCGAAGCCGTCCTCGAGACCCTGCGGTGGGCGTACCCGTTCGCCCTGCGGGGGGAGGGCCGCCCGCCGGGGACGACAGCCGAGGTGACGGTAACCGGCGACCTCGAGCGCACCTGGCGGCTCGTGTCGAGCGGCGAGGGCTGGCGGTTCGCCGCGCCGAGCGCGGCAGGGTCGGCGCCAGTCGCGGCGCCAGCCGCGTCGATGCGGCTGCCGGCGGACGTCGCCTGGCGGCTGCTGTCGAACAACCTGCCCGGCGGCCGCCACGAGGCCATCGAGCTGCGGGGCGAAGCCGGGCTGGGCCTTGCGCTCCAACGCGCCCGGGCCATCATCGGCCGCTCGAACGGGCCCTGAGCCGACGGCTGCCGAGCGACCCGTCGAGGCCATTCGCTGCGGGCGACGACGGCACGAGGGGCTTTGCCCTCAGCGCTCGGCGGGCACGACCACGATCGGGCAGGGCGCGTGGTGAGCGAGCTGGCGGCTGGTCGAGCCGAGCACGGCACGCCCGACGCGCCCGTGGCCCCGCGTCCCCACGACCATGAGGGACGCCTCCCCGGCCAGGTTCATCATCGCCCGGGCGGCGCCCAGACACGGCAGGTGGCCCTCGACCTCGAGGCCCCCGACAGCCGCCTCGCGAAGGGCGGACTCGAGCAGGCTGCGGGCGGACTCCTCGAGCGTGCCCACGAGCTGCCCGGTGGCCGCCGGGGCGAGGACCGGGACCTGCCAGGCGTGGACGACGTGCAGGGCAACCTGGCGGGCGCGAGCCTCGTCCGCCGCCCAGCGCAGCGCAACAGTCGAGGTGGGCGAGCCGTCGACGCCCACCACCACGCGACCGTCCGCTGGGTGGTCGCCCGGCACCCGAACCACCGCCACCGGGCACGGCGCCTGTTCGAGCACCCGCTCGCTCACCGAGCCGAGCAGGAGGCCCTTGAACCCGCCGAGCCCACGGGCGCCGACGACCAGCAAGTCCGCGTCGGCACCCACTTCGAGCAGGGCGTTCGCCGGCAGGCCGTTCACCACCTGCTCTTCGACGGGCCGCGAGGCGCCGACGGCGGCGAGGGCACCGCGCAGGGCACCACGGGCGTCCTCCGGCCCGTACGTGGGGTCGAAAGCCTGGCTGCCCTCTCCCCGCCGCTGGTCGAGGTAGCTCCACGCCAGCACGGCCGTGACCGCCGCGCCATGGTGGTCCGCTTCCTCGACCGCCCAGCGCAGAGCGGTCTCGGCGCTCGCCGACCCGTCCACTCCCACGACGATCCGCTCCATCGGCCCATCCTCGCATGGCAGGCCGAGGGCGGTCGCAGCGAGGGCGCGTGGCTGGTGGCACCCGAGCTCTCGTCGGCCCGGTGCCCGGCTATCGGTGCCCGGCCGACGAGATGCCCCCGGGGCCTTCAGCCGCCGACGCTGGCGAGGAGCTGGTCGAGCGCCGCCTGGTCGGGGCCGGTCCACGGCTGGCAGCCGGGCACGCGGGCGAGGTTCTCGACCAGCGAGGCGGCCATCGCCGCGGCCGGCGGCAGGTGCGAGCTCAGCACCCGGCGGGCCCCGAGGGCGCGCACCTGGTCGAGCGCCCGGCCGAAGTGCGCCCGGTCGGTGTAGGTGACCCAGGGCGAGTCGATCGTCGACCAGAGCACCATGCCGTCGGCCAGGTCAGCGGCAGCGATGTCGGCGGCGTCGGCCGTCGGCTGCTGCAGCAGGGCCCCGAAGGTGTCGGCCGAGAAGAGCGTGCCGGAGGTCGCGTCGAAGAAGGCGGTCGTCTCGGGGGCGTCGAAGGACGGCGGGCGCAGCGCGTGGAGCGCTCGGCCGTTCAGCTCGACCGTCGTCCCCGGGTTCACCCACAGCAGGCGGTCCAGGGGCACTTGGAGCTGCATGCCGAGCTTGCCGACGGCGAGGTAGGTCGTCACCACCCGCATCTGCGGGGCGGCGTCGATCAGCCAGCGCAGGGACCCGATGTGGTCTGGGTCCGTGTGGGTGAGCCACAGCCACGACAGCTCTGCCGGGTCGACGACCGAGGCGAGGGCCTCCTGGAAGCCGGCCTCGGCGCCGCCGGGCCCGGTGTCGACGAGCATCGGCTCGGGCCCGTCGAGGACGAAGGCATGGGCCGGGAGCACGCCCATGCCGGGTACGGGGAGGTAGTTCGGCAGGACGGTGATCCCGTCGCCGACGGCGTACGGCGCGCACGCCGTAGGCGCCTCGATCGGGATGGTGGTGTCTGCTGCTGGCAGCTGGTTCGTGCTCATGGTGCTCCTCCTCGGAGGCCTGGTCGGGAGGCCAACGTCGGGCCCGCCGCCTGCAGGGCGCCTGCGGGGCGCCTGCGTCAGTGGCCGGGGAGCAGCTCCAGCGCGGCCACGGCCCGTTCGAGCACGTCGACGCGATCGAGGGCGGCGGCTCCGGCGGCGATGCCGTCGAAGGCGGCCGTGCCGAGGCGGTCGGCCAGCTCGGCCCGCAGGATCGTGCAGCGCTCGAGGTCCTCGCCGGCGAGCTCGGGCGCGGCAGGGTCGCGCTCGGCGGCGAGGAGCACGAGAGCGGCGACCTCGTCCATGCCATGCCCGGCGAGCAGCTCGGCCACGAGCCGCAACGACGTCCACAGCTGGGTCCACGTCGCCGTGCGCCGCCAGCGCCGGATCAAGGTCGGCAGGTGTTCCCGGGCTTCGGCCGTCGGCCGGTGCCGGACCAGCACGGACGCCAGCACGGTGCTGGCGACGCCCCAGACGAACGAGGCTCCGGTGGCCCACGCACGCTCGCCAGCCGCGGTGAGCCGGGCGGTGGCGCCGTCGAGGTCGCCTTCGGCGAGGTCGATCTCCGCCTCGGCGTAGTCGGCGAAGGCCCGGTGGGAGTCCGAGCCGATGGTGGCGGCGAGGGCGCGGTGCTCCTCCACGGCCGCCCGGGCGTCGGCCTGCGCGCCCCGGTAGCAGCGGGCGAGAGCCAGCCCGCCGAGCGCGTCGAGGCGGTCCACGACGCTGGCCGCGGCGTCGCCGGCCACAATGTCGAAGTAGCCCTCGGCCTCCTCGGGCCGGCTCTGGTAGAGGCGCACGACGCCGAGGGCGTGCTGCGCCCGGTGCCGCACGGCGGCA
>WHTX01000042.1:9142-24871 GCA_009377505.1 Acidimicrobiia bacterium | reverse complement strand
GGGCGGCCACGGCCGAGCTGCCCCTGTCGGGCGCGGCCGAGCCTGTGCTCGAGCGCTTGCGGGACGCGACGGGCGAGAGCGTGCAGCTCTACGTGCGCGAGGGCGCGGCCCGGGTGTGCGTGGCCGCGCTCGAGTCCCCCCACGGCCTGCGCACGATCGTGCCCCTCGGCGCCGCCCTTCCCCTCGAGCTCGGTTCGGCGGGCAAGGTGCTGCGCCTCGAGCCGGAGGCCGTCGCCCGGGGCTGGGCGGAGAGCGTGGCCGAGCGGGAGCCGGGCGTGGCCTCGGTCTCGGCGCCGGTGCGCGACGGGCGCTGCGTGGTGGCGGCCGTCAGCGTGTCAGGCCCCATCGATCGCACCACGCGCTCGCCCGGGCGCCGGTACGCCGCGGCTGTGACCGCCGCCGCCCGCGAGATCGAATTCGCCGCCGGGCTGGGCGCCGGCTGAGCAGCCCGGGCCTGTACCTGGCCTCGCGTCGCGTCGAATCGCCTGGCGAATCCGTCGAATCGGGTGTCGGGGTGAACGCCCTGGTCGCGGCCCTGTCGGTGCCTTGGGGGGGCCACGGCAGCGAATCGACGTCGAATCGACGCGCCGCCCTCGGGCTGCTCGTCGAAAGGGTGGTTGACCTGGGGATCCGCCTCCTCCGTCGGTCGGCGGGCGAATTCGACGGGCCTCCGCCGTCCTCGCAGGATCAGCCGCTGAGCTCGGCTCCCTCTGCCCGGCCGTCGGCGGCACGGGCGCGGCCGACCACGTCGGCGCAGGCGGCCACGAGCGCGGGGAGGACCTCGTCGGGCTCGCGGTGGATGTCGTGGTGGTCGGCGTCGGCGCTGAACGTGGCGGCGCCACGGATGGCGGCGGCGAGCTCGTGCTGGCGGGCCGGCGCCACCTTGGTGTCGCGTTCAGTGACCACCACGGCGGTGGGGACGTCGATGCGCGAGGCCCACGTCGCCGAGCTGAAGCCCCCGAGGGCGGCGCCCGCCTCGAGCAGGGCGAGGGCGTCGCCCAGGGCCATGTCGGCCAGCGCCCAGTCCTCGAGGGTGAGGCGGGAGAGCCGCCCGCTCCGGGCGCGGGCGAAGGCCTGTTCGGCCAGGGCGGGAGGGGCCCGGCGGGCGGCGGCGGCGAGCCGGTCGAAGGCGCCGAAGTACACCCGGTCGCCGCGGCCGACCCGGAAGCTCCCTGCCGTCGCCGCCAGCACGAGCCCGGCAGTGTGCCGCCGGTGGCGCTGCCACAGCAGCTGGGCGACGGGCCCGCCCATGGAGTAGCCGACGGCCACGACCGGCCCGCACCCGAGCGCGTCGAGGAGGGCGGCGGCGTCATCGGCACAGCTCTCGAGGGTGAAGCGGCCCTCGGGGCGCGAGCTGCGACCGTGGCCCCGGTGGTCGAGGGCGATCACCTCGTGCTGCTCGGCGAGCACGCCGTAGCAGCCCCAGAAGTTGATGTCTGCGGTGACGGTCCAACCGTGCAGCAGCAGCAGCGGCGGGCCGGGGTGGTGCTCGCCGCAGCGCCGGGCGAACACCTCGCCCCGGCCGGCCAGGCGCACCATCCGCCCCGGCGGCAGGGCGAGCAGCCCCTCGCCCACAGGCGCTGGCGGCGGCTGTTCCGGCACCGGGCCGGTGGCGTTCATCGGTCTGCCGCCCTCCTCGTCCTCGCCGGGGGCGAGCCGCCCCGCCCCTCAGGCCTCGATGCTGACGACCTCGACGCGGAGCTCGCCACCGGGGGCCTCGAAGTCGACCACGTCGCCGACGGCCGAGCCGACCAGCGCCTCACCGAGGGGCGAGGTGGGGGAGACTACCGTCACCCCGTCCTTGCGCTCCTCGATGGAGCCGACGAGGAAGCGCTCGGTCTCGGTGTCGCCGTCGTAGCGCAGCTCGACCACCACGCCCACCGACACCCGCCCGTCGTCGGCGCTGGGGTCGATGATCTTGTGGTTCCTCAGGATCGTGGCCAGTCGGGCGATCCGGCCCTCCATGCGGCCCTGCTCCTCCTTGGCCGCCTGGTAGTCGCCGTTCTCCGACAGGTCGCCGAGTTCGCGGGCGACCTCGATCTTCCGCGCGATCTCGATCCGGCCTCGTCCTGTGAGGTCGTCGTACTCGCTCTGGAGGCGCTCGTAGGCGTCCCGAGAGAGCTCGGTCACATCGGCCATGGGGCGAGAGCCTATCCCCGGGCCCTTCCGCTGTCCCGGGGGCTCCGGCCACCGTGGAGGGGGCGCCTGGCCCACCGGGCCCGAGCGCAGCGGTATCGCAGTTGACGTGCCGAACGGCACTGGGGGAGACTTCTCCCTCGATGCGCCGCGACCCGACCTTCCGCGTAGCCGTCATTCGCTAGCGCACGCTGCTGATCCAGCGTGCGCGTAGACCGTCCACCTCGGTGGGCGGTTTTTTCATTCCGAGACGAGTGGACGAGGGGATGTCGTGGCCAAGCACAGAGTGGGCATCGTCGGTGGTGACGGCATCGGGCCCGAGGTGGTGGCCGAAGGCCTCAAGGTCGTGGCCGCCGCCGGGGTCGACCTCGAGACGGTCGACTACGACCTGGGCGGCGCCCGCTACCTGAAGGACGGCACGGTCCTGCCGGACAGCGTGCTCGAGGAGTGGCGGGGGCTCGAGGCCATCTACCTCGGGGCGGTCGGCACCCCGGCCGTGCCGCCGGGCGTGATCGAGCGGGGCCTGCTGCTGCGCATGCGCTTCGAGCTCGACCTCTACGTCAACCAGCGGCCCTTCGTCGCCCCCGACGAGGGCATCGACTTCGTCGTCATCCGCGAGAACACCGAGGGCACCTACGCCGGTGAGGGCGGGTTCCTGCGCAAGGGCACGCCGCACGAGATCGCCACGCAGGGCTCGGTGAACAGCCGCTTCGGCGTGGAGCGGGCCATCCGCTACGCGTTCGAGCTGGCCGCCGCCCGGCGCAACCACCTGACGCTCGTGCACAAGACGAACGTGCTCACGTTCTCCGGGGACCTCTGGGAGCGGGCGTTCGACGAGGTCGCCGCCGAGCACCCGAGCACCGGGACGGCGTACAACCACGTCGACGCGGCGTGCATCTACTTCGTCGAGAGCCCACAGCGCTACGACGTCATCGTCACCGACAACCTCTTCGGCGACATCCTCACCGACCTCGGCGGCGCGGTATCGGGGGGCATCGGGTTCGCCTCTTCGGCCAACCTGAACCCGGCCCGCACCGGCCCTTCCATGTTCGAGCCCGTGCACGGCTCCGCCCCCGACATCGCCGGAACGGGCAGGGCCAACCCCACCGCCGCCGTGCTGTCCGCGGCGATGATGCTCGACTTCCTGGGCGAGGCCGAGGCCGCCGCCCGGGTGCACGCGGCCTGCGCGGCTGCTGCCAACTTCAGCGGAACGACCAGTGAGATCGGCGACCAGATCGCCGCCGGAGTGTAGGGGGACCCATGCCCATCACGCCCACCAAGTACGTCTGGATGGACGGCGAGCTCGTCGAGTGGGACAACGCTCGGGTCCACATCCTGACCCACACCCTGCACTACGGGAACGGGGTGTTCGAAGGCGTCCGCGCCTACGAGACGTCAGAGGGCGCCGCCGTGTTCCGCCTGACCCCCCACATCAAGCGGCTCTTCAACTCGGCGAAGATCCTCTTCATCGACATTCCCTTCACCGTCGAGCAGCTGGTCGAGGCGACCAAGGCCACCGTGCGGGCCAACGACCTGCCGTCGTGCTACATCCGCCCCATCGCCTACCTCGGTTATGGCGAGATGGGGCTCAACCCCCTGACCTGCGAGGTCAACGTCTCCATCGCCTGCTGGCCGTGGGGCGCGTACCTCGGCGACGAGGGCGTGCGCCACGGGGTGCGCATGATGATCTCCTCGTGGCAGCGCCACGACCCCAACGCCATGCCGCCCGCCGCCAAGGGGACCGGGCACTACATCAACTCCCAGATGGCCAAGATCTCCGCGGTCAAGGCGGGCTACGACGAGGCGATCCTGTTGTCGCCTCAGGGCTACGTGTCCGAGTGCACGGGCGAGAACATCTTCATCGTGCGCGACGGCGCCATCATCACCCCGCCCGTGTCCGCTGGCGCGCTCGAGGGCATCACGCAGGACTCGGTGCTGACCATCGCCCGGGACCTCGGCATCGAGTTCCGCTTCGACAACATCCTGCGCAGCGACCTGTACACCGCAGACGAGGCCTTCCTGTCGGGTACGGCGGCCGAGGTGGTGCCCATCCGCTCGGTGGACGACCGCGAGCTCGGCGAACCCGGGCCCGTCACCCGCCGCGTCCAGGAGACCTTCCACGCCGCGGTGCGGGGCCAGGTCGACCGGTACAAGGACTGGAACGAACATGTCAACCAGTAGCGACGACGGCGCCGGCGTAGAGGGCGAGGGGCTGGGCCCGGTCGACCGTTCGCCGCGCCACGACCCGGCGTGGCCCGCCTCGGTCGAGGTGTTCGACACGACCCTGCGGGACGGGTCCCAGTTCGAGGGCATCTCGCTCACCGTCGAGGACAAGCTGCGGGTCGCCCGTGCCCTCGACGAGCTGGGCGTGCACTGGATCGAGGGCGGCTACCCCGGCGCCAACCCCAAGGACGCCGAGTTCTTCCGCCGGGCCGGCTCCGAGCTCGGCCTGCAGCACGCCACCCTGGTGGCCTTCGGATCGACCCGCCGCCCGCGGGGCGGGCTGGACGACGACCCCACCCTGCGCACGCTGGTGAACGCCGGGACCACGACGACCTGCATCGTCGGCAAGTCCTGGGACTACCACGTGCTCGAGGCGCTGCGGACCACGCTCGAGGAGGGCGTGGCCATGGTGGGCGACTCCGTGCGCTACCTGAAGGACCACGGCCTGCGGGTGTTCTTCGACGCCGAGCACTTCTTCGACGGCTACAAGCGGAACCCCGAGTACGCCCTGCGGGTGCTCGAGGCGGCCGCGGTGAACGGGGCCGACTGCCTGGTCCTGTGCGACACCAACGGCGGCTCGCTCCCCCACGAGGTGGAGCCGATCGTCCGCGAGGTGGTGCGCCACTTCGGCCCCACCCAGGTCGGCATCCACACCCAGAACGACACCGGCTGCGCCACCCCCAACGCCCTCGCCGCGGTGATGGCCGGCGCCACCCAGGTCCAGGTCACGATGAACGGCTACGGCGAGCGCACGGGGAACTGCGACCTCACCCAGCTCCTGCCCAACCTGACCTTGAAGATGGGCATCGCCACCCTGCCGCCCGGCGGGCTCGAGAAGCTCACCGAGGTGTCCCTGCGCCTGGCGGAGCTCGTCAACCTGCCCCACCAGAACCAGCTGCCCTACGTCGGCCAGTCGGCGTTCGCCCACAAGGCGGGGCTGCACACCTCGGGGCTGGCCCGGCGCCCCGACTCCTACGAGCACGTCGACCCCGCTTGGGTGGGCAACGGCACCCGGTACCTGGTGTCGGACCTGTCCGGCCGGGCGACCATCGAGTACAAGGCCAAGGAGGCGGGCCTCGAGCTCTCGCCGGTGCAGCTCGGCGAGGTGCTCGACCAGCTCAAGACGCTCGAGTCGGGCGGGTACTTCTTCGAGACGGCCGACGCCTCCCTCGAGCTGCTCATGCGGCGGGCGACGGGCTGGCGGCCGGCGTTCTTCGAGCTGGAGTCGTTCCGGGTCACCGTCGACCACCGCCCCGGCGCAGCGGCCGAGCTGGTGGAGAACCCGCTCGGGCATGCCGAGGGCATCGAGACCGAGTGCACGGTGAAGGTGCGCGTGGAGGGCGAGCGGCTCATCGCCACGGGCGAGGGCAACGGGCCGGTGAACGCCCTCGACGCCGCCTTCCGTGCCGCTGTGGCCGACCGCTACCCGCAGCTCGCGGCCATGTCCCTCGCTGACTACAAGGTGCGGGTGCTCGACACGGGGTCGGGGACCGGCGCGGTGGTGCGGGTGCTCATCGATTCGACGGACGGGCACCGCACCTGGACCACGATGGGCGTGTCCGAGAACATCATCGAGGCGTCGTGGCAGGCGCTGCACGACTCGGTCGTCTACGCCCTGCTGCACGGGGCGGGCTGAAGGGCTCGCCCCGCGGTCCTGCGCTGGCGCTGACCGGCGTTGGCGCTGACCTGCGGATACGCCTCGGTTGGCGGCACGCTCTACGCTAGGCGGCGTGAGCGCCCCCGAGTACGTCCCCACGAAGCCGACGCAGCGCGTGCGGTCCTACGGGTCGCCGCCCCGGCGCCCCGAGTCGTGGTTGGCCGACCGGCCGGGCGAGGTGGTGGCCGAGGGGGGCCAGCCCCGAGGGGACCGGCTGGGCAACCAGGGCCCAGACCAGGGCTACGTGCTGACATTGCTGGCACTGCTCGACGACAAGGTGCACCTCGCCGACGGCGAGGACCTCGAGGACGTGCGCTCGGGAGCGGTGGCCGTGGCCCTCAAGCGGGCGTCGCTCCTGGGCCGGGCTCCGGTGGTCCACGACCTGACGGTGGCGTACGGGGTGTTCGGCTTCCTCGACCCGTCGCCGCCTGCGGACCTGGTGGAACGGCGCCGGGCGCTGTTCGACGGGGTGTCCAACCCGCACCACTACGAGGAGCGGCGGTCGGTGGCGGACGCCGTGCCCGAGACGACCTTGCGCAAGTCCCACGCCGCCGTGCTGGCCGAGCACGCGCGGGACTGGGCGGCGCTGCTGTCCTTGCCCGAGGCGGCCGCCGGGCACTGAGCGCTGTCGGGCTGACGCGCTCAGCCACTGTCCCGTCGGGGTAGCGGCCGTCGCTGGCGCCCCAGCGAATCGACGTCGAATCGACGGCGGTTGGTCGACGGGCGCTCGTCGGGCCTTCTGGGTGCGCTGGATGCCGCTGGCCGGCATCGGGCGCACCCCGGTCGCCCGGTCCGCTCGGATGGACGTCATCGGGCGAATCGACGTCGAATCGCCGGGCGGCCGACCGTGCTCCACCGACCGTGCTCCACCGACCGTGGCCCGCACCGGCTGTGGCCCGAGGCGGGGGACGTTGGCGGGTAGCCTCGGCGCCGTGACCGTCCGTGCTCGGTTCGCGCCCTCGCCCACCGGCTTCCTGCACGTGGGCAGCGCCAACACCGCCCTCAAGAACTGGCTCTTCGCTCGCTCGACCGGCGGCACGTTCGTGCTGCGCATCGAGGACACCGACGTCGACCGGTCCCGCCCCGAGCTCGTCGACGAGATCCTCCGCACGCTCGAGTGGCTCGGCCTCGACTGGGACGAGGGCCCGTACCGCCAGTCGGAGCGGGCCGACCGCTACCGCGACGCCGTCGAGCAGTTGCGCACGGACGGCTGGCTCTACGACAGCGAGGGCGCGCTGCGCTTCCGGGTGCCCGACGAGGGCGTCACCGCCTGGGACGACGCCATCCGGGGCCACGTCGAGTTCGAGAACGCCAACCTCGAGGACTTCGTCGTGCAGCGCTCGAACGGGACAGCCGTGTTCCTGCTGGCCAACGCCGTCGACGACATCGACATGGGCATCACCCACGCCATCCGGGGCGAGGACCTGGTCAACACGGTGCCCAAGGTGCTGCTGATCATGCGGGCGCTCGGGGCGCCGGGCGACCTCACCTACGCCCACCTGCCCCTGCTCGTGAACGAGCGGCGCAAGAAGCTGTCCAAGCGGGACGGGGTGGTCGCCGTCGAGGACTACCGGGCGCGGGGCTACCTGCCCGAGGCGCTGGCCAACTACCTGTCGCTGTTGGGCTGGGGGCCCCCCGACGGGGTCGAGGTGCGGCCGATGAAGGAGATCGTCGAGCTGTTCCGCCTGGACGACGTGACCAAGGCGTCGGCGTTCTTCGACACCAAGAAGCTGGCCAGCTTCAACGGCCAGTACCTGCGGGCGCTCAGCACCGAGGCCTGGGTCGAAGCGGCCCAGCCGTGGCTGTCGGGCCCCGAGGCGCCCTGGCCGAGGGAGGCGTACGACCCCGCCGTCGTCGAGCGGCTGGCGCCCGAGGTGCAGGAGCGGGTCAACGTGCTGGCCGAGGTCCCCCAGTGGCTCGGCTGGGCCTTCCTCGACGAGCCCGACATCGACCCCGCCGCCTGGGCGTCGGTCGAGAAGTTCGAGGCGTCGCCCCAGGTGCTCGACGCGGCCATCGAGGCGTACGCCGACTGCCCGTGGGAGTGGCCGGTGCTCCAGGAGCGGCTCGGCGGTGCCGTCGACGCCCTCGAGCTGAAGATGCGCAAGGCGCAGGCTCCCGTGCGGGTGGCGGTCATGGGCCGCAGCGTGGGGCCGCCCTTGTGGCAGTCGCTGGAGGTGCTCGGCCGGGAGCGCACCCTCGCCCGGCTGCGGGCCGCCCGGGCTCGCCTGTAGACGGGCCGGCGGCGGGTGGGCGTGATCCGCGTCGGGCGGCGGCTGGTGGCGGTGGCGGTCGTGGCCGTCCTCGTGCTGGCCCTCTACCTGGGGGTGACGTTCGTGCAGGTGCTGGTGGCGTCGCGCCACGACGACCGGGGCCAGGCCGACGCCATCGTCGTGCTGGGCGCCGCCCAGTACAACGGCGAGCCGTCGGGGGCGCTGCGGGGCCGGCTCGACCACGCGCTCGAGCTCTACGACCTGGGCCTCGCCGAGGTCGTCATCCCCACGGGCGGCGGCCTGCCCGGGGACGTGACCACCGAGGGCCTGACCGGCTACACCTACCTGCGCCAGCACGGGGTGCCCGACGAGGCCATCCTGGTGGAGGTCGACGCCACGGACACCTACGAGGCGCTCTCGGCCGCCCGGGTGATCCTCGACCAGCGAGGGATGCAGCGGGCGATCCTGGTGTCGGACCCGTACCACAACCGGCGGCTCGAGGGCATCGCCAGGGAGGTGGGCCTCGACGCCGCCGTGTCACCGACGGGGGCGGGGTCGGACGCCTGGTCGCTGGGCCGGGAGACGGTGGCCGTGGCCGCCGGCCGGCTCATCGGGTTCCGGCGGCTGTCAGGGCTGTGACGGTTCCCGCTTGTCGGGGCCGCCTGGGGGCCGGTAGCCTGGCGACTCGCCCGATCGGGGGTGGTGTAATTGGCAACACGGCAGGTTCTGGCCCTGTTGTTGGGGGTTCGAGTCCTCCCCCCCGAGCCTGGATGAGCCTCCGGGCGCGGTGCTGGCCTCGGCCGGCCCGTTCCCGGTAGGCTCCCTGCGCACGTTTCGCCTCACGGCCAGCGTGCGCATGCCCTGCCCCCATCGTCTAGAGGCCTAGGACACCACCCTCTCAAGGTGGAGACACGGGTTCGAATCCCGTTGGGGGTGCAGCGCTCGTCGCCGCTGTTGCGGTGTTCGACCTGGTCAGAGTGGGTAGCTGGTGTCCAGTCGCTAAGCGCCGCGAGCGCGGTGACCTCATGGTTCGAATGTCGTCCCGTTGGCTCAGCCTCCTGGCCAAGCTGGTTCCTCGCCGCAGTCACGCCGGACGACCAGGTATCAACAGCCCGGCCGCCGGCGTCACACCGTTGATGGGGTCGGGCAGGCGCTCGGTAGTGGGAGGTATGCCGATGACCGAGTTGGCCTACCGGAAGGTTCGTCTGGAGGCCCAACCGGATCTCGCCACGATCGCCCGCGGCTTCCCGAGCACTGGAACCACGGCGAGCACCTCTACGTCGCCATCATCGCCATGACGATCAACACCGTCGCCGGCCTCGCCCGGTGCACCGGGGTCGCCTGTCGACGTGGTCGGGGCTCCGATGGCGCACGTCCGCGATCAGGTCGGCTCGACGTCGCCCCACAGGTAGCTGAGCACCGTGGCCCCGTAGGGTGAGCGGACCTGGTGGGCACAGCCGTTCGGCCGGTAGCCGAGGATCCCGGGACGCATCATCCCGGACTCGTCTTCGAGGGCGCCCTCGATCACGAAGGCCAGCTCGTCGCCCACGTGTCGATGCGCCGGCACCTCGGCGCCGGGTTCCCAGCGCATCACCGTCGCCATTCGCCCGGCCGCCGGGTCCGCCCAGTAGCGCTTCCAACGCAGTCCGGGGCCCGCGCCCCGCCATGCCGTGGTAGCCAGGTCGAAGACCTCGGAGGGCGGGCCGCCGGTGACGTCATCGGCGCGGGCCACAGCGCCACCTGTGACCACCGCGAAGGCGGTGGCGCCAGTCGGGCTCCGCACCGTGTGGGTGCAGCCGTTCGGCCGGTAGCCGACGTTGCCGGCCGTGACCGCCGCGTACTCGTCGGCGACGCATCCGTCGAGCACGTAGACCAGCTCGTCGCCCTCGTGCGCGTGGCGGGGTAGTGCGGCGCCCGGTGAGAAGCGCAGGAACATGGCGGTCCGCTTGGTGGCCGCGTCGGCCCAGACCCGCTTGCCGGTCACGCCCGGCACCAACTCCTTCCAGCCGATCTCGTTCAGCTCAATGAGCTGGTTCGGAACCGCGTCGACGCTGGTCATCTTCACCTTCACCTCGGGAAGTACGACCCGTCGGACTCGGGCCGCCTCTCGGTGACGCTAGGTCACCACGACGGCGCGGTCGCGCGGATCAGAGGGCTTCGACGGGTCTCGCTGTTCATGAACGCCGCGACTCCCAAACCGGCCGTGTCGCGAGTGCCTCGGCGTCGTCGACGACGACCAGCGTGCCGCCGCCGCCGTCGAGGCCCCGCTCGTCGAGGTCGGCCAACAGCGCGGTCACGACCGTGCGGCTTCTCGGTGTCGCCGAGACGCAGCCCGACGGGGACCTTGCGGCCGTCGGCGGTCACGACGAGGCGACGGCGCAGCTCTGATCGAGCGCGACGTGGCCGTCGCCCGCCGGCGTTGCCGGCGCCGACGGGGCCCTCGACACGCTCGAAGCTGCGGGTGGCGACCCCCGCCAGCATCCGCTCGATGACCGTGCGGGTCAGCAGATCGCCCCGGGCGAAGATGCGGAGGAGCCCAACGGCACCTCACCGGCGGGTTCGCCCGACTCGTCGAGGGCCTGCACCCTCGGGCGGCGCAACGGGAGCCGCTGGCCGCACATCACCACCGACGACGCCGTCGTCCCGCCACGAACGTGGCTGCGCTGGGGATCCCGGGCGTACCACCGCCCACGCAGCCGAGCGACCTCCTCCTCCATGATCGCCGCCGCGGTCGCCAGGCCGGCCTCGACCGCCATCGCCATCGGCCCTTCCTGGCCGTCCAACAAGGGGTGCAGCACTCGTGACAGTTGCCCTGGGTCGGCCCGGGTCGGGCAGTTGCCCCTCGCGTGCAGATCTACGAGTTGCCCGGCGCGGGGACCACCGTTCACCTCGTCGTCCACACGCTCTTCTGCTGCAGCTCGGGGATCGCAGGGACCCGATTTGGCACCCCCTGGTCGGCGTCCCACTCGTTCGAAGCGGGGCGTCATCGACCTGTCGCCGCCGGGCCGGCCTGGGACCAGCGGGTGATGAGGTCGTCAACGCCGTCGAGTGCAAGCCGGGCCATGGCGGTGTGGTCGAGGGATGGCCCCGGCGTCGATCGCGTGCTGCCCGGCGGCGAGGAGGTCCCGCCATCCTCGGTAGACCTGCCTCGGTGGTGGTGGAGGGGGTTCAGCTGCTGCAGCTGTGCGCCCACAGGGAAAGGCAGACGCCGAACTCGAGGCGTTGCTGCTCGTCGAGGGGCAGGATCGTTTCGTCGAGGGGCAGGATCGTTCGTCCTTGTCCCAGAAGTAGTGGAACACGATCCCGGCCCGACGCCGGCCTCGGCTGGGGTCGTGCCATCGGCTCTCCTTTCGGTGAGGCCCGACTTTGGCCTGTCTCGAGAACGTTGGCACGGGACACACGAAGCGGAACAAGGCATCGAGAAACTGCTCGGCGTGGAAGACGCAGAGACGACATCGGTGGCGCGATGTCTGACCGTAGATCGGGCGACGTCCACGCATCGCCGGGGACCTACCCGGCTGCCTTTCGTAGCGATGCCCCTGTGACGGCGTCGGGTCGTCATCCAGGGCCCTGGATGGCTCGAGGGCCTATCCTGGGGCGGTGGCCTTCGAGCGGATCACGATCGAACCGGGCAAGATGCGCGGAGCGCCCTGCATCCGCGGGTAGCGCATCCCGGTCGCCACGGTCATCGGCCAGCTCGCCGCTGGTCGGACCGCCGAGCAGATCCTGGCCGACTTCCCGGACTTGCAGCCTGAGGACATCCCGGCGGCTCTGGAGTACGCGGCCGCAGCCGTCCAGGAGCGCGAGCTCCCGCTCACGCGTCCTGCGTGAGGTTCCTCGTCGACGCCAACGTGTCGCCGCGAGTCGCGGCGCTGCTCGCCGCCGCTGATCATGACGCCGTCGCGGTACGAGACGTCGGGCTCGCGGCGGCGCCAGACGACGACATCCTCGACTGGGCCTTGACCGGCGATCGGGTGATCGTCTCCCACGACACAGATTTCGGCACGCTGCTGGCCGCTCGGCGGCAGGTGAAGCCGTCGTTCATCCTCGTGCGCTCGTCCGATCCGCTGACCGCCGACGACGTCGCCGGGCTGCTCCTCGCCAACCTCGACAGCGTCGCCGAGGACCTTGGAGCGGGTGCGATCGTCACCTTCGCCCGAGGCCGGCTCCGGGTCCGTCGCCTTCCCCTCGGATAGGGCCTGGTCGCCTGCCTCGATGTAGCCACGATGTGCCACGCCATCGGGGAACAATGGGGGGCCGGGCGGCTCCTCTCTACACCGGACGGGCTGCCCAGCCATGCGTCGCCCATGTTCCCCGCCGAATGGCCGGGCCGCTCGAAGCTGTGGCCCAGCGGTTGTCCGGGTCCTCGTCGACGGCCGCCTCCGCGTCGAGGGGGGACGGGGGGCACAGGGGAGCGGGACGCAGCTGTCAGGGAAGGTGCCGGAGCAGTGTCGACGGCACGGCTCCTACGTCCGTGACACCGCACAGCGCCATCTCGATGCGCAGCTCCTTCCTCGGCGATCGCGGTTGGGGAAGCGTTCAGGAAGTTCATGTGGCTCGCGAGGAGCTCCGTGGTGCGGTCGGCGAGCCGAGGCCGGCCAGCCACTCCTCGGCGTCGTCCCAGAACTGCCGCCGGCCGGCCTGGGGGTCGAGTCGCTGGCCTTGGAGCCGGGCCGCGTCCAACCTGGGTGCGCCAGGCATGGGCGGCCTCGTGCGCCGGAAATGACTGTGGCTGTTCGGGCTCGCCGGGCGCCGGCCTGCGCCTCCCCCACCTCTGGCGCCCCGGTCGGACACCGCGCACGTGCACGATCGATCGCGTGCGCGAGACGACGAGGCGGCCGGTGGCGTAGTGTCGGCTCCGGCACGTCATAAGGGGGGCTCATGGCGTCGAACCAGCACGTTGGCGCGGCAGAGCTGCGCCGACGCTTGGGTCATCCGGTCATCGACGCCGACGGTCATTGGGTGGAGTACGGCCCGGTGGTCCGTGACGCGCTGCGACGCATCGGCGGAGACACCGCCGCCCGTGGCTTCGGGTCGTTCTCGGCCGGCGTGGAGCGCTCGCTGGCAATGACCGTGGAGCAGCGGCGCCATCACCACCTCTCCCAGGAAGCATTCTGGTCCTCGCCGACGCGCAACACCACCGATCGGGCCACGTCGATGTTGCCCCGCCTGTTGTATGAACGGCTCGACGAGTTCGGTATCGACTTCGCGGTGCTCTACCCGACCGCGGGCCTGGGTACGGTCCGCATCGCCGAGGACGACGACCGTCAGGCGACGTGCCGCGCCTTCAACACCTACTCGGCGGAGACGTTTGCACCTTTCGCCGATCGCATGACGCCCGCCGCGGTGATCCCGATGCACACCCCGCAGGAGGCTCTGGCTGAGCTCGACCATGTGAGGGAGCTCGGCTTAAGGCCGTCATGTGCGGTAGTCTCATGCCGCGCCCCCTCGGTGACCTAGCCGAAGTCGACCCGGCCCTGGCTCGCCGTTTCGGTTGGCTCGACACGCTCGGGCTCGACAGCGCCTACGACTACGATCCGGTCTGGGCTCGTTGCGTGGACCTCGGCATCGCCCCCACGTTCCACACCGGGAGCCGCCGTTATGGGCTGCGCACCTCCCCGTCGAACTTCGTCTACAACCACATCGGCCACTTCGGCGCGGCGAGCGAGGCGGTCTGCAAGGCGCTCTTCATTGGTGGGGTGACCCGCCGCTTCCCGATGTTGCGGGTCGCCTTCCTCGAAGGGGGCGTCGGGTGGGCGGCGCAGCTGTATGCCGACCTCGTGGGTCATTGGGAGAAGCGCAACCGAGACGCGCTGGAGGCGACCCGACCTGACAACCTGCGCGTCGACGAACTACTCGCCCTGGTCAGCCGGCACGGCGACGAGGCGATCATCGCCGCCGTGGAGGCCCGCGCCGAACAGCTGGCCAACCCGCCACTCGACCTCGTCGGCGGCATCGCCGATCTCGACGACTTCTCCGCCTGCCAGATCAGCGACGCGGCGGACATCGCCGGGCTGTTCGTGGACAACTTCTTCTTCGGCTGCGAAGCGGATGACCGGACGAACGCGCTGGCGTTCAACCGGTCCCAGAACCACTTCGGTTTGAAGCTCAAGGCGATCTTCGGTTCCGACATCGGCCACTTCGACGTGTTGGACATGGCCGGCGTGCTGCCCGAAGCCTACGAACTGGTCGAGGACGGGCTGATCGACCAGGCGGACTTCCGTCGGTTCGTGTTCGAGAACCCCGCCCGCCTGTGGGCCGAGGCAAACCCTCGGTTCTTCGATGGCACGGCTGTCGAAGGACAGGTGCGCGACTTGCTCAGGGCCGACGTCCCCACCGGTGCCGGCGCCGCTCACTGAACGACGACCGCACGACGCGGCCACCGATCGCTGAGCCTTCGGCCGACATCACTGGCTGGAGCCTTGCGTGTCGCCCACCCGGCCTGTCCATTCCGCACGTCCTGGCCCGTCAGCGCGCCGGCCGCAAGCTCGGCCTCCGGGTACCGTGGCACATGTCCTCGGGCACGCTGACCGCCATCCATCTGCACCCCGTCAAGTCATGCCGGCGGGTCGAGGTCGAACACTCGACGGTCTCGCCCTGCGGTTTGGAGGGCGACCGCGAGTGGCAGGTCTTCTCCGAGGACGGCAAGGTCCTCACCCAACGTCGCCACCCGCTGCTGGCGCTCGTGCAGCCGACGATCATCGACGGTGGCCTCCGGCTGAGCGCCCCGGGGCACGGTGCCGTCGAGGCCGGACGGCCCGAGCGGGTGGACCGCGAGGTGCGCGCGCTCCTGGGCGACGAGGTCGCGGTGGGCGACGGTGGCGATGAGGCGGCGAGGTGGCTGACCGCCCTCACCGGCACACCATGTCGGCTGGTGGCGCTGGTCACGTCTGACGCCCGGCGGATCGACCTGGTCCCCTCCCAGCCGGTGAGCCTGGCCGACGCCACCCCCGTGCTCGTGGCGAACGAGGCGTCGCGGCGCGACCTGCAGCGGCGGGCCGTCGAACCGTTCGGGATGGAGCGCTTCCGTCCCAACCTGGTCCTCGACGGCCCCGAAGCATGGTCGGAGGACACCTGGACGGCGTTCTCGATCGGCGCAGCTCGGTTGGAGGGGCTCGTGCCGATGCCCCGATGCGCGATGCCCCAGGTCGACCAGGACACCGCGGAACGGCGCAAGGAGCCCGCCCTGGCCCTGCGGGCCCACCGCTGGTGCTCCGAGGCGCCGTCGCTGCCGGAGCGTTGGCGGTCCTACTTCCGCGGCCAGGGCCTCTTCGGCCTCGGCGCCACCATCGAGCCTGCCGGGGCGGTCATCCGGGTGGGCGACCCCCTTGCGGTGCAGGCGACCACCACCCCGCTCATCCCACCGCCGGCGTGAGCTCCCCGACGCCCGCCCGGCGGCCCGGTGCTCGTCGTCGGCGGTGAGGAAGTCGTCGAGGAGGAGGGCGAGGCGCTGCCGTTCGAGCCGCCAGTGGAGGGCTCGGCCGGTGCGGCCGGTGCGTTCCA
>WHTX01000042.1:0-9132 GCA_009377505.1 Acidimicrobiia bacterium | reverse complement strand
CGGTGTGCCCCTCCGAAAGGCTCGCTCAGGAGCATGGGGCCGGGTGCCGACCGGCCTCGGCAGACACCCCGTCTAGCGCCTCTGTTGCAGGTCAAGTAGCGTACGCTGCGCGGCCGAGAGGTTCGAAAGCCGTCCAACGAGGGGTGCAGCGATCGGGTACCGCTGTTGGCGCGTTTGAGCTCGTCACAGGCGTCGCAGGCCCCTCCTGAGGCGCACCTCGCAGCCCTGTGACCTGGCATTTCGAAATGTCGTCCTGTCTGCCGTGCCGAGCGACACCGAGGCCGGCTTGTGCAGCTGAGGGTCAAATAGCGGACTGACGCCGTAGGCGCGGGACTTTCGACCAGCAGCAACTCCTCGACGTCGAGCACCCGAGGTGAGCTCGGGGCTTGCCGCCGGCTCAGCCGAGCGCCCCGGACGCCGCGAGCTCGGCGATGTGGGCGTCGTCGTAGCCGAGCAGGCTGCGCAGCACCCGGTCGGCGTCCTGGCCGTAGGTGGGACCCGGCCGCACGGTGGCACCCGGCGTGCGGGAGAGGTGGAAGCGCGGGCCCTCCACCGTGACCGGGCCGAGCAGCGGGTGGTCGACCTCCACGTAGTGGCCCCGGTGCGCGAGTTGCGGGTCGGCCAGGCACTCGGCGCTGTTCTGCACCTGGTGGGCGGCGACCCCGATCGCCTGCAACTCGTCCTGGAGCTCGAGCGGCTTACGGCTGGCGGTCCACGCCGCCAGCCGGGCGTCCAGTTCGTCCTGGCGGGCGAGGCGCTCCTCCAGCGGCCAGTGCGCCACATCGACGAGGCCGACGTGGGTCGCGAGGCGCTGCCAGGCGCCATCGTCGGTACAGGCGATCGCGACCCAACAGTCGTCGCCGGCGGCCGGGTACACCCCGTGCGGGGCAATGCTGGCGTCGCGGTTGCCCCGAGCGACCATGGCGCGGCCGTTGACCTCGGCGTCGAGCAGGGCGGTGGCCTGCAGGTGCAGCGACGCCTCGGCCTGGGACAGGTCGAGGTGCTGACCCTCGCTGGTGCGGCGGCGGTGCTCGAGCGCGGCGAACACGGCGGCGAGCCCGAACCGGGGTGACACGATGTCGGTGTAGGCACCGAACGGCCCGGCTGCGGGCCTGCCCGGCCACCGCGAGCTGGACGTGAAGCCGAACAGCGCGGTGGTCAGGTTGCCCAGGCCGGGCATCTCGAGCGTGCCGGTCTGGCCCGGCAAGCAACTCGACAGCAGGATGACGCCCGGGTTGACCGCCCGCATCTGCTCGTAGCCGATGCCCATGCGGCCGAGCGCTCCGGCCGAGAAGCTCTCCACCACCACATCGGCCCAGCGGACGAGGTCGAAGCAGACCTCTCGGGCCCCGGGCTTGGTCAGGTCCAGGTCGAGGCCGAGCTTGCTGGCGTTGGTGTTGGCATGCAGCACGCTGCCCTCGAACGGCAGTTCCCCGGAGGCAGGGTGGAACGGGGGTGAGGAGCGGGCCACGTCGGGTCGAGTGTGCGACTCGACGTGCACCACGGTGGCGCCGAAGTCGGCCAGCAGCCGGCCGACGTAGGGCCCGGCGACCGACCACGCCAGGTCCAGCACCTTGAGCCCGGCCAGCGCGGTGCCGTCACCGGCGTCGGCCTCTGCGGGTACCTCCCGGGCCTGGGGCCAGCGCTCGCCGGCGGCGACGGTGGCCTCGGCGCCGTCGTGGTCGTGGGTGCCGAGCGCCGGGGCGGCGGCGAGAGCGGCCAACGGGGCGACGGGGGAGACCACGAAGCGCCCCGGGTAGCGGTGGGCCGTCGGGCTCTCCGGGTGGGTGGTGACATCCCAGAAGCTGCGGGCGGCCAGGTGGTCGTTGTCCATCACCTCGTCCAGCGTGGCGATCGGCGCCAGCAGGACCCTGCGGCGGCGGGCCTGCTCGGCCAGCTGCGCCTTGGTGTGCCGGGCGGTGAACGCGGCGATGACGTCGCAGATGCGGTCGGCCTCGCTGGCGGGCAGCTGCCCGCCGGCCAACTGGGCGCCCATCGCGTCCCACGGACTGTCCCGGGTCGCCTCGTCGCAGCCACCCTCCTCCCAGATCCAGGCGAACAGGTTGCGCATGTACTCCTGGAGGGCGACACCGAAGCTGACGGTGATGGTGACCTCGCCGTCGAGCGCCGGGTACGTCCAGCGCGCCCGGTAGGCACCGAAGTCGATGCCGTCGCCGTTGCGGTGCATGGCCGGCACGCCCCACGCCGCGTTGAGCGTGTAGCAGAACGAGGACTGGATACAGGAGACCTGGGCCGACACGTCGGCCAGCTGGCCGAGCCCGGACCGCTCCCGCTCGGCCAGGGCCACCAGGGCGGCGACCGCCATGTCGGCCGCACCGTGCAGGAAGGCCTGGGGCGAGCCCCAGCGCAGCGGGGGCATGCCGGCGTTGCCCATCAGCGCGGCGCCGCAGCCCGCCGCACTGATGATCAGGTCGCTGCTGGCCCATGCGGCCTTCGGCCCGTCCAGGCCGAAGGGGGTCAGCGCCACCACCACCAAGCGAGGGTTGGCCTCGGCGAGCTCCGCGTAGCTGAACGGCAGCTCGTGTGGGCTGCCCGTCCACAACAGCACGTCGGCGCCGCCGGCCAGCTCGGCCAGCCGCTCCCGCCCGGCCTCGGTGCCGAGGTCGCAGGTCACCGACCGCTTGCCCCGGTTGTACGCCCAGTGCCACAAGCCGCGCTCGGGCCCGGGCCGGTCACCGGCGAAGGGCGGGCGGTGCCGGGCCGACGAACCCCCCGGTGGTTCGAGCAGCACGACGTCGGCCCCGAGCTGGGCCAGCACGAAGCCGGCCAGCTGCCCGCGGTCATCGGTGCAATCGATCACCCGACACGACAACATGCACTCCCCCAGACGCGGTAGCCGGCGACGAGCCTGGCTCCCCGCCTGCGGATCGTAGGGCCCGAGCCCCCGACCGTGTGCCAGGCCGGCCCGCTCGGGGTGGGTGCGACGGTCCCGCTCGCCGTCGTAGCCCGAAGCCATCTGACCTACCGGTGAGCGATCATGGAGGCATGGAGATTCGGCCGGGGGTGGGCATCGGCGACGCTGCCCTCGCCGCGTTCGCCGCGCGACACGCGATCAGGTGAAGCCATGGCTCTCGCCCGCGAGGCCGAACCGACGCCGGCTGCCCTGCGGCAGGTCAGCGACCAGCTCACCGAGGCCGCCGCTCGCCGGGGGGCCACGAACCTCCGCGTCTTCGGGTCGGTCGCCCGGGGTGAGGCAACGCCGTCGAGCGACCTCGATCTGCTCGTCGACCTGGAGCCAGGGCGGAGCCTGGTCGACCTCGGTGGGCTGCTCATGGACCTCTCCGATCTCCTCGGCGTCGAGGTCGACCTAGTGACCGAGGCTGGTCTCAAGCCCCGTGTCCGCGACAGGGTCCTGGCCGAAGCCGTCCCGCTGTGAGGGACGACGAGGCTCGAGTCCTCGACATCATCGAGACCCGCGACCAGCTCATGGAGCACGTCGTCGGGACCACGATCGGTCCGAGGCAGATCCAGTCGTCCAGGCCGCCGCCCAGCGGTGGCTCGAGATCATTGGCGAGGCGGCCGCCCGCCTCAGCCATGCAGGTGCCGTACGGGCGGCTGATGACGAGCACCGAGCTCGACCGCCTGCGGCGGGGGGGCGGTGGGTGCCGCTACGGTGCGCTGCCATGCGCCCACCCCTGCGCTTCGGCGTCGTGCACGACTTCCGCAGCCCGCCGGGCACCGACGTGGCCTTGCCCGACATCTACGCCCAGGTGCTCGAACAAGTTGCGCTCCTCGACCGGCTCGGCCTCGACCTGGTGTGGTTCACCGAGCACCACTTCCTCGAGGACGGGCACCTGCCCAACTTCGTGCCCGTCGCGGGAGCCGTCGCCGCAGTCACCGAGCGCGCCCGCCTCTCGACGGACATCTGCTTGCTGCCCTTCGCCCACCCCGTCCGCCTGGCCGAGGACCTCGCCGTGCTCGACAACCTGTCCGGTGGCCGCATGGAGCTCGGCATCGGCATGGGCTACGCACCCCACGAGTTCCGGGGGTTCGGCATCCCCCAGTCCCGGCGGGTGTCGTTGACGGAGGAGGGCATCGAGGTCCTCCGGCTGGCGTGGTCGGGTGAGCCGTTCAGCTTCGAGGGCCGCCGCTGGCGCTTCCAGGACGTGCGGGTGACCCCCGCCCCGGTGCAGCCGGGCGGCCCGCCGCTGTGGATCGCGGCGATGAGCCCCGGCGGCGCCGCCCGCGCCGCCCGGTTCGGCACGCATCTGCTGCCCCAGGGCGCCCGCGACGTCGTGCTCGACCCCTGGCGCCAGCAGCTGCGGGAGAGTGGGCGCGACCCCGACGGGTTCCGGGTGGGGATCATCCGCTCCGTCCTGGTCACCGACGATCCCGAGCGCGACTGGCCCCCGATCCGGGAGGCGGAGCGCTACCGGGCCTCGGTGTACGCCCGCTTCTTCGCCGAGACGCCCGACCGGCTGAGCGCGGCGGAGCGGCCGGCGGAGGCGATCCCCCAGCGCTGGATCGTGGGCGACGTGGAGCACTGTGCAGCCGAGCTGAGTGCCTTCATCCAGGAGCACGACCTCACGGACGTGGTGACGTGGGGCGCCGCGCCCGGCCTGGCCCCTGCCGCCCTCACGCCCTCGCTCGAGCGTTTCGTCACCGAGGTGGTGCCCCTGGTGCGGGCAGCGGTTGGCCGGTAGCCCGTCTGGGCCTCTCGTCGGACCGCCCGATCGCAGCCATCCTCGCGACCGCGCCCGCTCTGGACGGGAGGGATACCCTGCGCGGGGGCGGCTGGGGGCTCGCTCTGGGGAACGGGGGTCCGGACGGTGGCGCAGCACACAGGCCTGAGCGTCGACGAGATCGACCTCAGCGACCACGAAGGGTTCTGGCGACGCCCACTCGAGGAGCGATGGCGCGCCTACGAGCGGCTGCGCCTGGAGGCGCCGATCAGCTACCACCCCGAGCCGGCCACCGGGCGCTTCCCCGAAGGGCCCGGCTTCTGGGCCGTCACCCGCCACGCCGACGTGCTCGAGGTGAGCCGTACCCCCCAGCGGTTCTCGTCGGCGTCGGGCACGTCGATCCGCGACCTGCCGGCCGAGTACAACGAGTTCTTCGGCTCGATGCTCAACATGGACGACCCCCGTCACGCCCGCCTGCGGGCTCTGGTGTCGGCGGGGTTCACGCCCCGGACGATGGCCCGCATCGAGCGCGACCTCGCCACCATCGCCTCGAGGCTGGTGGACAGGCTGCTTGACGAGGGGCCGTGCGACGTCGTGGACGTGGTGGCGTCCCGCCTGCCCCTCGCCGCCATCTGCATGATGATGGGCGTCCCTGACGAGCACCACGACCTCGTACGGCAGCTGTCCGACATCATCCTCGACCCCGGCTCCACACCGGCTGGCGTGCCCCGCGGCGAGGCGGTGCTGGACGCTGGCCGCGCCCTCGCCGCGCTGATGGACGACGTGGTTGCCACCCTGCCGCCCGACAGCGACACGCTGCTGGCCGCGCTGGTGCGGGCCGAGGTCGACGGGCAGCGGCTGACCCAGCAGGAGATCCAGTCGTTCTTCGTGCTGCTCACCGCCGCGGGCAACGAGACCACCCGCAACGCCAGCACGTGGGGGCTGCGCTTCCTCACCGAGTTCCCCGACCAGCGGGCACGGTGGATGGCCGACTTCGGCGGACGGGCGGCGAGCGCGGTGGAGGAGATCGTCCGCTACGCCAGCCCGGTCATCCAGTTCCGCCGAACGGTGACGCGCGACGGCGTCCGCCTCGGGGACCACACCTTCGCCGCGGGCGACAAGGTCGTCATGTTCTACGAGTCGGCCAACCGCGACGAGCGGGCGTTCGACCAGCCCGACAGCTTCGACATCACTCGCGAGCCCAACCACCACGTCGGTTTCGGCGGGCCGGGGCCGCACTTCTGCATCGGCGCCCACTTGGCGCGCCGCCAGCTGATGGTGCTGTTCGAGGAGCTGCTGACCCGGGTGCCGACCATCGCCGCCGACGGTCCCCCGGAACGGATCACGTCCAGCTTGCTCAACGGGGTCCGCGCCCAGCGCTGCACCTGGTGACCGGGCAGCACACCGGGGCCCGGACCGTGCCGGCCGGGCACCGTGCGCCCATCGCCGAGCCCCCCTCCGCCGCGGCCGGCCGGCGCTGCTGGGCGACACGCCGTCAACACCCGGCGCGGCCTGCCTAGGATGCGCCCCGCTGGGGCAGCCGGGACGGGGAAGCGAGCACGACGAGCTCGATCCCGGCGCCCACGGGGGAGGAGACGACATGGGACGCCACCGGCCGCGCGCCGCCCTGACCGCGCTCGTGAGCCTGGCGCTGCTCGCTGCAGCGTGCGGGTCCGACGACGCCGAGAGCGCCACCGCCGGCACCGTCGACGAGGGCCTCCAGTCCGGGATCGAGGAGGAGCTCCAGGGCACCGCCACCACGGCCGGCGCCGCCGCGGAGTTCACCTCGATGGAGCAGTGGGAGGCGCTCTGGGCGGAGGAACGGGCCGCCATCGTGGAGCGCATCACCAGCAACGGCTGGGGCAAGTCGGCCGACGGCACAACGCTCACCGGGCCCGAGGGCTACGAGGTCGACCTCACCGCCTGCCCCGCCGGCTGGAGCGACACCGAAGGCCTCACCGACACCACCATCAAGGTCGGCCACACCGCGCCCCTGTCGGGCACGTTGGCCGACATCGGCAACTACATGCACCTCTTCAACGCCCTACTGGCCCACTACAACGGGGAAGGCGGCTTCCCCGACTCGACCGGCAAGGTACGCCAGGCCGAGCTGCTGATCCGCGACGACGCCTACGACCCGGCTCGCACCATCCCCCTCGTCGACGAGCTGATCGACAGCGAAAAAGTGTTCGCTGTCGGCACCGTCGGCACGCCGAACCAGGTGCGGGTGTTCGGCAAGCTCAACGACCGCTGCGTCCCCCACCCGGCCATCTCCGGGCACAACTCGGTGGGGGACCCCGTGGGCCACCCGTGGACGACCAGCTCGTCCATCTCCTACACGTCCGAGGCGCTGCTCATCGGCCAGTTCATCGAAGAACGGCTCGACTCCGAGTTCGGCGGCGACGCCAAGGTCGCCGTCCTCTACTTCTCCAACGACTTCGGCACCGCGTTCCACGAGGGCTTCAGGTCGTTCCTGGCCAGCTCACCGCGCAGTGCCGACATGGAGTACGTGACCGAGGTCGTCGAGCCGGCCGCGGTCACCATGACGGACCCCATGACCACCCTCGCCGCCGAGCAGCCCGACGTCTTCATCGCTGCCATCGCCGGCGCCGCGTGCAGCCAGGTGGTCACCGAGGCGGCCCAGAACGGCATGAACGAGCAGGTGCCCTACCGGATCCTCGACTCGTCCTGCAAGGCATCGGTCCGCCCAGCCGAGCTCGCTGGGGCGGCCGACGGCTGGTATGCCGTGGGCGGCGGCTACCGGGAGATCGCGGCGCCCGAGAACGATGACGACCCGTGGATCACCTTCGCCCGCCAGGTGCTGGCCGACCAGGGGATCGACTACACGTCCTCGGCCGTCTTCGACGCCGGGTTCTTCTACTTCTGGCCCTGGGCCCAGGCGCTGCTGATCGCCGGTGAGCTCGACGGCGGGCTCACCCGGACCAACTTCAACCTCGCCTTCCGCGCTCTCGACATGACCCACCCCCACCTCTACCCGGGGGTGCAGTTCAACATGGACGGCGGCAAGGACGCCTTCTTCGTCGAGGGCTCCGACATCACCCGCTGGTCCGAGGCCGACCAGGTGTGGGAGCTCATCACGGTGGTCGACGTGTCCGGGCGGACCAAGACCTGCCGGTGGGACGAGGCGGCCAACGCCTGCAGCTGAGGCCGATGGGCCAGAGGCCCAGTCCGCGACGCTCATAGCTTAGCTACAACTAGAGGCCTGTAGTGCTGACGCCGTACTCGGCCTGCTCCTGTGTGTAGCCCTCGTACACGAGCTGATCGACCAAGCCGGCACGTGAGAATGACGTGTACTCCAGGTAGTTCGCAGCGCTCTTGGCGGCCTGCGCCATCCAGTCGGCGTTCTGGGCGTCCACCCCGTAGGTGGCGTCCTCGTGCGAGAACCCCTCGTACTCAAGCTGCTCGATCAGTCCAGAGCGTGAGAAGGCCGTGAAGTTGAGGTACTGGGAGGCCGATCGACGGGCATTCTTCTGACTAACCGTCTCGGCAGGCGCGGCAGGCACCGTCGCAGGAGGGGCGGTGGTCGGAGGAAGGGGCGGCGGAGCGGTGGTGGTCGGGGCAGCGGTGGTGGTCGGGGCCGCTGTCGTGGTCGGGGCCGCTGTCGTGGTCGGTGCAGCCGCTTCAGTGGTCGTAGTGATCTCTGCCTCGATAGTCGTGGGGGTGTTGCCAGTAGC
The DNA here is from genome assembly GCA_009377505.1 of Acidimicrobiia bacterium. Classification (GTDB taxonomy): domain Bacteria; phylum Actinomycetota; class Acidimicrobiia; order Acidimicrobiales; family CAIXPF01; genus WHTX01. The sequence continues at coordinate 794 of WHTX01000042.1, read as the reverse complement.
GAGATCGTCATCTTCAGAGCCGCCCGCAGCAGCGGAGGCTGCGATCAGGAGCACGACCACGCCTCCAGCGATCCACGGCCACCGGCGTCGCTTCTTCCCGACCGGCTCGCCTGGCAGGGTCGGGGACCCTCCCCCGGGCGGTGGTCCGCCCCAAGGCGTGGCTGGCCGGCCCGGGTTCACGACCTCGGGAGTGTCATGCAAGTTGGTCATGGTGTGCGTATCGACGTGTTGGACGTCTCCCCTTAACGAGTCAGACGCCCGCTGACCCCTCTGTAGCGGATTGACAACCTGTGTCCTGTCCGTCCAGCCCGCCCCGTCCCAATAGCGCTGGCCACCGGTGCCGGAGGGGTCGGCGTACCAGCCTGCGGGTGCGTGAGTCGGATTGCTCATGGCCATGCCAGTCGGCGCGAACCGGGGCCACTTCACCGTTGTTGCCGCCGATCGCGGGTTCTCCCCAGTGTCGATCATCGAAGTTCCCCAGGGTGATCGGCGGGGTGGGGTGCTGCTGAGACTAGGTGGGGCTGGTGGTGGCCGCCCTGCGGAGGTTCTCGGCGCGGGCGCGGTGTGAGCGCATGCGGTAGCTCTCGCCGTCGATGTTGAAGACGACGGAGCGGTGCAGGAGCCGGTCGAGCATGGCGACGGCGACGGTGGGGTCGTCGAAGATGCGGCCCCAGGAGGCGATCCCGAGGTTGGTGGTGAGCACGGTGGAGCTCTTGAGGTAGCGCTGGGTGATGACCTGGAAGAGGGCGGCGGCGGCTTCGGAGGCGAGGGGGAGGTAGCCGACTTCGTCGATG
>WHTX01000397.1 GCA_009377505.1 Acidimicrobiia bacterium | reverse complement strand
AGGGCCAGCAGGGCCCCGAGCGCGATGGCGAGGCCGAGGAGGAAGGGGAAGGTTCCGGCGACGACCGCCAGCGGCACCAGCAGGGCGAAGGCCAGGGCCGGGCCGGTGGCAGGGCAGGCCGCCGTCCGGCGCGCTTCGGGCTGGCGTCCGTGTCAGCCCGCGTCGCCGGTGGCAGCCAATACCGCTGGTCTCCGCCTCCTCGGCTGCCCCCGCCCTCGGCACGAGGCGACCGTAGGAGGCTCGGGAGGGACGAGCCCCCGGAGAGCCCGGCCATGCCCGGGGACGCCACCCGGCCAGCGCGTCCGTCCCGCCCGCCATTTCGTCACCGGAGCAACAGCCAAGGGCACCGCGAGGCGGCCTGTCTCGTGCGAGGCGGCGGCCGTCGAGACAGAGACACCGCTCACCTGCTCAGGGGCGCGGCAGCTCGTGAGGGCCCTCGGGCGGTGGGTGGCCGGGCTCGCCGGGCTCGCCGGCCCCGGGCGCCCGGTGCCCGGCGCGGCCCTCGACGACGATCACCTGGCCGAACCGGCCGAAGCGTCCGGGCCTCGTCGCCACCCCGCTGCGCACCCGGTTGCGGTACCGGCGCACGAGGGCCTTGCGGAAGAGCGCCCGGGTCGGGGGCAGCAACAGGAGCACGCCGAAGACGTCGGTCACGAAGCCAGGGGCCACGAGCAGCGCCCCAGCGGCGAGGATCATCACGCCGTCGAGCAGGCTGGTGGGCACCTTGCCCGCGTTCAGCTCTTGCTGCATGCGGGCCAGCACGCCCAGGCCCTGGAAGCGGACCACCCAGGCGCCGACCACGGCGATGAGGATGAGCAGGCCGACCGTCTCGAGCACGCCGACGCTCTGCGCCACCTGCACGATGAGGTACAGCTCGACGACAGGGAGCACGATGAACAGGAGCGCCAGCAGCGGCAGCATCATGCGCGAGCGTAGCGAGCGGCCCGCGCGGCCGAGAGCGGGGAGCTCGGTCACTCTTGGGAGTGGGGGCGCCATAGCCTTCCGCACGATGACCGCGCCCTCCGCCCGACCTCCCTCGGTGGACGCACTGGCGCGCTCGATCGCCGATGTCGGGCTGCCTCATCCCCTCCTCGTGGAGGCGGCCCGGGCAGCCATCGCCGCCGGTGACGCCGCCTCGGCCCGCGCCCGGGCCGAGCAGCGGGCCCGCTCGCTCCTGCGGCCGGTGCTCAACGCCACCGGCGTGCTGCTGCACACGAACCTCGGGCGGGCGCCCGTGGCCCACGCGCAGGCGGCCGGCTACACCAACCTCGAGCTCGACCTGCGCAGCGGCCGCCGCGGCTCTCGCTCCGACCACGTCGCCCGCCTGTGGGCCGACCTGTGCGGCGCCGAGGCCGCCCTCGTCGTCAACAACGGGGCCGCCGCCGTCCTCCTCGTCCTGGCCGCCCTGGCGCCGGGCCAGGGGGTGGCCGTCTCCCGGTCCGAGCTGGTGGAGATCGGCGGTGGGTTCCGGGTGCCCGAGGTCATGGCCCAGTCCGGCGCCCGCCTCGTCGAGGTCGGCACCACGAACCGGACGCGACGGTCCGACTTCGAGCGGGCGGTGGCCACCCACGGCGAGGACCTCGCCGTGCTGCTCAAGGTCCATCAGTCCAACTACCGCATCGTGGGGTTCACCGAGACGGTCGAAGTCGGCGAGCTGGCCGGGCTCGGCCCACCGGTCGTGGCCGACATCGGCTCGGGCCTGCTCGACGCGGCCTGCCCCTGGCTCCCGGGTGGCCCACCGCCCTGGCTGGCCGGGGAGCCCGCGGCTCGCCAGACGCTCGCCGCCGGGGCCGACCTGGTCACCTTCTCGGGCGACAAGCTCGCCGGCGGCCCCCAGGCCGGCGTCATCGCCGGGCGGGCCGAGCTCGTCTCCCGCTGCGCCGCCCACCCCCTCGCCCGTGCCCTACGCCCTGGCGGCCTGGTGCTCGCCGCCCTGCAGTCCCTCGCCCTCACCTACCTCGAGCGGCGCGGCGGGGACATCCCCTTCTGGCGCATGGCCACGGTCGACGCCGCCGAGTTGCGGTCACGGGCCTTCGCCGTTGTCGCCTCGGCGGCGCGGGGCCGGGTGGTGGACCTCGCCTCGGTGCCCGGGGGAGGCACCCTGCCCGGGGTGGTGATCGCCTCGGCCGGCGTGTCGCTGGGCGGGGACCGCCTGGCCGAGCTGCGGGCCTGGCGACGGCCCGTCATCGGCCGGGTCGAGGAGGGAAGGACCCTGCTCGACCTGCGCAGCGTCGACCCCGGCGACGACAGCGAGCTCGCCTCGGCGTTGAGCGCCCTGGCCCTACGCACGAAGCCGCAGGCGTAGCCTTCTCGGCGATGCACGTCGTCGCCACGGCCGGGCACGTCGACCACGGCAAGTCGACCCTCGTCCGCACGCTGACGGGGACCGATCCGGATCGTTGGCCCGAGGAGAAGGAGCGGGGCCTCACCATCGACCTCGGCTTCGCCCACCTCGAGCTGCCCTCGGGACGCGAGCTGGCCTTCGTCGACGTGCCCGGCCACGTGCGCTTCATCCGCAACATGCTGGCCGGGGTGGGGGCGGTGGACGCCTGCCTGTTCGTGGTCGCGGCCACCGAAGGCTGGAAGCCCCAGTCGGAGGAGCACCTCCGGATCCTCGAGCTGCTCGGCCTGCGCCACGGGGTCGTAGCCCTCACCAAGGTGGCCCTCTGCGACGCCGACCTGCGCGGGCTCGCCCGGTTGGACCTCGCCGAGCACCTCGTGGCCACGTTCCTCGAGGGCGCCGAGGTGGTGGAGGTGGACGCCCCGACAGGACTTGGTGTCACGGACCTCGTGGACGCGCTCGACCGCCTCACGCTCGGCACGCCCACCGCGGCGGACCGAGCACGGCCCCGCCTGTGGGTCGACCGGCGCTTCGCCGCCAAGGGCTCGGGCACGGTGGTGACGGGCACCCTCGCCGGCGGGAGCCTCGCCGTCGACGACGAGCTGGTGTTGTTGCCCCAAGGGGCGAGGGCCCGGGTGCGGGGCCTCCAGGCCCACCATCAGCACCATCAGCGACTCGGGCCCGGCCACCGCGTCGCCGTGAACCTGACCGGGATCGGCCACGGCGAGATCGGTCGGGGGGACGTGCTCGTGCGCGACGGGCAGTGGGCGACGACTGACACCGTCGACGCCGAGCTGAGCGTGCTCACCTCACTCGACCACGACGTCTCCCGGCGGGGGGCGTACGTCGCCTACCTGGGCTCGGGTGAGCTGCCCGTCAAGCTCCGGGTGCTCGGCGGGCGGCCGCTGGCGCCGGGCGATCGGGGGGCGGTTCGGCTCCACCTGCCCTGGGCCGTGCCGCTGCTGCCAGGGGACCGCTACGTGCTGCGCGAGTCGGGGCGCCAGGAGACGGTGGGCGGCGGCGAGGTGCTCGACGTCGCGCCCGTGCGCTCGGCGGCCACGGCCTCCCCGGACCGCTCCGTCGACCGCGTGGTGCGGGAGCGGGGATGGGTGGAGGCCGACCTGCTCGAACGGCTCACCGGGGAACGGCGCGCCCCGACGCTCGGGCGTTGGGTCGTCGATGCCGCAGTGCTCGACAGCCTCCTCGCCTCTCTCGCCGTCCGGGTGGGCGAGGCCGGGCCGCTCGGCCTCGACGTTGCTCGGCTCGACGAGCGGGAGCGGGCCGCCCTCGGCCGGGTCGAAGGGGTCACGACCGACGCCGGGCGGGCGCGCCTCGGGCCAGGACCTGTGGCCCTCGACGACCATCCGTACCTGGCCGCCCTCGATGCCGCCCCCTTCGCCCCGCCCCCGCCCGACGGCGTGCCGCGCGACGAGCTGCGAGAGCTGGTGCGCCGCGGGCTGGTCGTGGCCGAGGACGGCGCCTACTTCTCGGCCGCGGCGGTCGAGGCCGCGGCCCTCCTCCTGGCGGAGCTGCTTGCTCGGGCGCCCGAGGGGCTCACCATCGGCGAGCTCCGCGACGCTCTCGGCAACACCCGTCGCCACGTGCTGCCCCTCGTCGCTGTGCTCGACAAGCGGGGCGTCACCCGCCGACGCGGCGACCGCCGCGTGGCCGGTCCCCGCCTGCCCCAGGCCGGGGCCGCGAGCAGGACGACAGCGGCGGCAGCGCCGGCGACCGACCCTTCGGGCGCGTCGGGCGACCGCGGTGGGAGACGCTCAGACGGCGAGGCATCCTGAGGGGGCATGTCCGCGTCCGTCGAGCTGCCGCCGCCCTCCGACCGCGGGCCCGCGGGCCTCGCCCCGCCC
>WHTX01000041.1 GCA_009377505.1 Acidimicrobiia bacterium | reverse complement strand
CTCGTGCTGGTGGCCGGAGGCGTCCTCTCCGGCGCGGTCGGCGGCGGCTTCCGCGACGAGTTCAACCTGCCCGACGTGGAGTCGAAGCGGGGCATCGACATACTCGACGAGGACTTCGGCGGACAGGGCAGCGGCATCGTGGGCACGATCGTGTTCCGGGCCGACCAGGGGGTCGACGACCCCGCCGTGCGCGACGCCATGGAGGCGCTCTTCGCCCAGGTGGCGACCACCGAGGACGTGGTCCGCGTCCAGAGCCCCTACGACGAGGAGGGCGGGCGGCAGATCGCCGCCGAGGGCCCGGGCGCCGGCCAGATCGCCTTCGCCAACGTCGAGCTGCCCTCGGACATCGACTTCCCCCGGGCCACCGAGATCCGCAACGAGATCCTCGACGCCGCCCCGGGCATCGAGGGCCTGCGCATCGAGCTCGGCGGGTTCATCTTCGCCGAGTTCGAGGAGCCGTCCTCCGAGGTCATCGGGCTCGCCTTCGCCATCGTCATCCTGATCGTGGCCTTCGGATCGGTGCTGGCCATGGGCCTGCCCGTCGGCGTCGCCCTCTTCGGCATCGGCATCGGCACCGCGGTCATCACGTTGCTCAGCAACGCCCTCGCCATCCCTGACTTCACGACCTTCCTGGGGATCATGATCGGCCTCGGCGTCGGCATCGACTACGCCCTGTTGATAGTCACCCGTTACCGCGAGCAGCTCCACGCCGGCCACACGGTGCGCGAGTCGATCGCCATCGCCCTCGACACCGCCGGGCGTTCGGTGCTCTTCGCCGGCACCACCGTGGTCATCTCGCTGCTGGGCATGCTGCTGATGGGCGTCAGCTTCGTGCAGGGCCTGGCCGTCGGCGCCGCGGCGGTGGTGGCGGTCACGGTCGTCGCGTCACTGACGCTCCTGCCGGCGCTGCTGGGCTTCGCCGGCGAGCGCATCGAGCGGACCCGCTGGCGGGGCCTGATCGCCGCCGGCCTCATCGCCCTGGCCCTCGTGGGCGTGGGCCTGGGGTTCACGCCGCTGCTCGTCGGGCTACCCCTGGCCGTGGTGGTGCTCATCGCCGGCTTCTTCGTCGGCGCGCTCAAGCGGGAGGTGCCCCACCGGGGGCACAAGCCCCTCCGCGAGACGACGGCCTACCGGTGGAGCCGGTTGATCCAGCGCCGGCCGTGGACCGGGGCGCTCGTCGCCACCGTCGTCCTGCTCGTGCTGGCCGTGCCGGTGCTCGGCCTGCGGCTCGGGTTCTCCGACGAGAGCAACTACGCCGAGGGCACGACCACCAGAGAGGCCTACGACCTGCTCGTCGAGGGGTTCGGCCCCGGCTTCAACGGCCCGCTCCTGCTCGTGGCGGCGGTGCCCGAGGGCACGACCGCAGACGACCTCGAGGCGGTAACCGAGGCCGCGGCCGCCGATCCCGGCGTGGCCTTCGTGTCCCCACCCCAGCTCAACGACCCGGCCGCCCCGACGGCGGCGATGTGGAACCTGGTGCCGACGAGCGGCCCCCAGGAGGAGGCCACGGCCGATTTGGTCGACCGGCTGCGCGACGACGTGCTGCCCCCCGCCGAGGAGGCCACTGGCGTCGAGGTGAACGTCACCGGCACCGTCGCCGTCAACGGCGACTTCGCGGACTACCTGACGGCGCGGCTGCCGTTCTTCTTCGGTGCCGTGCTGCTGGTGTCGTTCCTGCTGCTGATGACGGTCTTCCGCTCGGTGCTGGTGGCGCTGAAGGCCGTGGTCATGAACCTGCTGTCGATCGGGGCCGCATACGGGATCGTCGTCGCCCTCTTCCAGTGGGGCTGGCTCAGCGACATCACCGGCGTGCAGCCGGCGCCGATCGAGCCCTGGGCGCCGATGATGCTGTTCGCCATCGTCTTCGGCTTGTCCATGGACTACGAGGTGTTCCTGCTGTCCCGGGTGCGCGAGGAGTGGCAGCGCAAGGGCGACAGCCGCACCTCGGTGGCCGACGGCCTGGCCGCTACGGCCAAGGTGATCACCGCCGCAGCGGCGATCATGGTGGTCGTCTTCGGCAGCTTCCTCTTCGAGAACGACCGCATCCTCAAGTTGATGGGCACCGGCCTGGCTGTCGCCATCCTGCTCGACGCCACCATCGTGCGGATGCTGCTCGTGCCGTCGACCATGGAGCTGCTCGGCGACAAGAACTGGTGGCTGCCCCGCTGGCTCGACCGGGTCCTGCCCCGCCTCGACGTCGAAGGCCATGCGGAGCCGACCCCAGCTTCGGCCGACGACGAGCGGGACCCAGAGCCCGCCGGGCGCCCCTGAGCCACCGAGGCCCGCCGGGCGAGGCCGCTCGGCGGGGCGTTCTAGAGTGCCGCCCATGCTCGTCATCGCCGGCACCTTCAACGTCGAACCCTCCGACCGCGACGCCTTCCTGGCCGCGGCCAACGCCGTCATGGCCGAGACCCTCAGGGAGGAGGGCTGCCATGCGTACTGCTTCTCCCCGGACATCTCGGACCCCGCGGTCGTGCACCTCTTCGAGAAGTGGGAGTCCGAGGATCACCTCGGGCCTCACATGAAGGCGGAGCACATCAAGACCTTCGGCCGGGCGTTGAAGGGGCTCACGGTCAACAGCCGCGACCTCACCATGTACGAGGTCGCCTCCGAGAAGAAGATGTAGTGCTTCAGGAGCTGTCTCCCGCGAGGGCGTCGAGAGCGGCCTCGGCGTCGAGGATCGCGGCGAGTTGTGGGTTCCGGGAGCGCCACACGGCAAGTCGCCTGCCGAGAGCGGCGTCGTCGGCGAGCTGCTGGTACCCATCGACGTTCGACCGGCCCGGCGGGGAGCCGCCCAGCGCCGCGAGCGGCCCGGGCCGAGGCGCAACGTCGTGACAAGCGCGAAGGTTCGTGCACCGTGGCGGTGCAAGATCCTTCGCGGTTCCCTGGCCGGGGCGACGCCGCCGCCCGCCCGCCGCGGATCGCCCAGACCGCTCCTCAGCCGGGGAGGCGCGACGCCCCGACCCCTTGGAACCAGTCATCTAGGCTGCTGCCCATGAGCGCCCCGCCGGTGGCCGCCTCGTCGACGGGGCCCGACCTGACCGCTGCCTTCACGGAGTGCCGGGAAGCGATGAGCGCGCTCGGGTCCTCCCTCGACGAGGAGCAGTGGGCCCACCCGTCGCTGTGCCCAGGGTGGACCTGCAAGGACGCGCTGGTGCACGTCACCTCGGCCGAGGTGGCCTTCGCCGACTGGGTGCCCTCGCCGGAGCCGCCAATGGAGCGGATCCGCGAGGTCGGCCGGGAGCTGAGCCGCCAGCCGGGGGCGGAGGTCCTCGGTGCGTTCGAGGCGGTCATGGCCCGCAGGCTCGAGCAGTTGGCCAACGCGACCGAGGCCGACCTCGACCGCGTCGGGTGGTCCCCGGCGGGCGTCGGCCCGCACCGGCGGTACCTCGAGATACGGGTGTTCGACCACTGGGCCCACGAGCACGACATCCGCGTCCCGCTCGGCCTGGGCTCCCGGGTCGAGGGCCGCAGCGCTCGCACGTCCCTCGACGAGGCGCACATCGCCTTCGGCTACCTCGTCGGCAAGCGGGCGGGAGCGCCCGACGGCAGCTCGGTCACCGTGCACGTCACCGGGCCGCTCGCCCGCGACCTCCACGCCGTGGTCGAGGGCCGCGCCAAGGTGGTGGCCGAGCTCGCGGGCCCGACCTGTGAGGTGACCGCCGACTTCTTGACCTTCATGCTGCTGTGTTGCGGGCGCATCGACCCCGAAGGTCCGCTGCAGGACGGTCGGGTGGCGCTCTCCGGTGACCGGGCCCTGGCCGAGAAGGTGGCCCGGAACCTGGCCTTCACCATCTGAGCGGTGCCACCCCGGCCGAGCGCGATGCCGCCGGCCCCGGGGGTGGCCCTGCACTGCGGCTAGGTTTCGTCGCCATGCCCGAGCCGGACTTGTCGTCGCCCGCTTTCTTCGTGCTCGAGTCGGACGGACCGGTCACGACGCTGACCTTCAACCGGCCGGAGCGGCGCAATGGGCTGAACTCGGCGGTGCTGGGTGAGCTCGAGGAGCTCCTGGGGCGCATCCGCGACGACCGCCGGACCCGAGCGCTGATCCTCACCGGCTCGGGGCCAGCGTTCTGTGCAGGAGCGGAACCCGCGGCAGTCGCCGAGCGGGCGGGTCAGGGCGACATGTCCGGCGGCCGGGGTGGTCCCCGGGTGATCGGGCGGGTCTTCGACATCCTGGCCCATCTCGACGTGATGACGGTGGCGGCGGTCAACGGCCATGCTGTCGGCGGAGGCTGGTCCCTCGCCCTGGCGGCCGACTATTGCCTGGCCGTGCCCGATGCTGAGTTCTGGGTGCCCGAGGTGGACCTGGGCGTGCCCTTCCGGGGCTTGCCGAGCTTCGCCCTCACCCATCGGCTCGGACCGTGGCTGACCAAGGAAGCGGTGATCCTCTGCCGCCGTTTCGGGGCGGACGAGCTGAGACAACTCGGCGTGGTCAACCAGGTTGTCGATCCCGACCAGCTGATGGTCGAGGCCCGCCGCATCGCCCAGAAGTACGCCGCGCAGCCGGCCAAGGCGGCCAACGCGACAAAGCGTGACGTGAACGCCGTGGTCTACGGCCCTCGTCACTATTGAGCGACCCCGGCGCGGGCGTGCGTGCCCAGAGTCCCGGGAGGCCGGCGGCCGTCCGTGCCAGACTCGCCCACGACGGCCAGGTCCGAGGGGCAGGAGAAGCGCATGGGGGAACCGACTCGCTACGAGGCGACCGGTGGTGTGGCGACGATCGTGATGGACGTCCCGCAGCGGCGGAACGCCTTCAGCCAGGAGCTGCTCACCGCGCTGATGGCGGACCTCGACCGAGCCGCCGGCGACGACGCCGTGCGGGTGATCGTGCTGACCAACACCGGGAACACCTTCAGCGCCGGCGCCGACCTGAGGGAGGACCGTGCGGCGCTGGGCCCTCACGCCCTCTCCTTCGTCGACCTCGTCCACGCCATCGACGCCTCCTCGAAGCCGGTCGTGGCGCGAATGGCGGGCCACGCTGCGGGCGGGGCCGTGGCGGTGGTCGTCGCCTGCGACCTGGCCGTCGCCGCGGACACGGCCAGGGTCGGGATCACCGAGGTCCGTCTCGGCATCGCGCCGCCCCCGGTCGCCGCGCTGCTCGCCCAGCGGATGACCAGCCGAGCGCTGTCGGAGGCGTTCCTCGTAGGGGAGATGATGCCGGCGTCTCGGGCAGCCGAGTTGGGCATGGTGAACCTCGTCGTGCCCGAGGACGAGGTCGACGGGGCCGTGGCCCGCTTCGTGGACGGCCTGGTGCGGGGAGGCCCGACCGCTCTGGCCACGACCAAGCGGGCCCTGCAGGACATGGCCCTCCTGCCTCTCGAGCGCGCCGAGCAGCTGGCGCGGGAGGCGCCGGCCGAGGAGGCCGCCCGCGTCGAGGCCCGGGAGGGCGTCGACGCATTCCTCGAGAAGCGGCCCGCGTCCTGGGTCCCTACCAGCCACGAACCCGCCTGAGGCGAGGAGCCCGCCGAGGTCGGCGTGCGGCCCGACGTGCCTACGCTGGCGCCCTGACCCCTCGTGGCCCCGCCTTCGCCGCCGACTTCCCCGACCCCTTCGTCCTCCTCGTGGACGGCACCTACTGGGCCTACGCCACGGGTAGCGCCGGCAGGAACCTGCAGGTCATCAGCTCCTCTGACCTCCGCCGCTGGAGCGGCCCCGCCGACCCGCTCCCCGAGCTGCCGGCGTGGGCAGGCCGCGGGTTCACCTGGGCGCCGGAGGTGCTCGCCCTGGGCGACCGGTTCGTCCTCTACTACACGGTCCGGGATGCAGCCTCGGGCCGCCAGTGCATCTCCGTGGCGACCTCGGCCTCACCCGCCGGGCCTTTCGCCGACGGGTCGAGCGGGCCCCTGGTCCACCAACTCGACCACCTCGGCTCGATCGACCCCTCGCCCTTCGTCGTGGACGGCTGCCCCTACCTGCTGTGGAAGAGCGAGGACAACGCCGCCGGGCGGCCGACGCACCTGTGGGCCTGCCCGCTCAGCCCTGACGGCCTGTCCTTCGTCGGTCCCGAGGCCCACCTGCTGAGCCAGACCGGGCGCTGGCAGCGCCCGGCGATGGAAGGCCCGACCATGATGGCCGCCGGCGGCCGCTACCACCTGTTCTACGGGGCCGGCGACTGGGCGAGCGCCAGCGCCGGCATCGGTTGGGCCACCTGCGCCGGCCCCCTTGGGCCGTGCACCGACCACTCGACGCGCCGGCCCTGGGCACGGGCGCGACGGGGGGCTCGGGGCGCCAGCGGCCCCGCGACCTTCACCGACCGGACAGGCGTGAGCCGGTTCGCCTACCACGCCTGGACCGGTGCCAGCGGTTACGAACGCGGCGGCGCCCGCTCGCTCTTCCTCGGGGCCCTGTCCTTCACCCGCCGGGGCCGCCCGAAGCTCGGCCCCCTCCCCGACAGGGGCTGTGCCGGGTGACCTACCGGGCGTCCTCCCCGAGGTCGACGCGGCGGCGGGTGCGGGGGGCGCTGGTTCGGGCACGGGGGCTGACCACCTCCAGCTCGACGCCCTGCTCCCGGAGCGCGGCTGTGGCGTGGTCGAGTCGCTGCGGAGGGATCGGCCGCTCCGCCCAGGGATCGGGGCGTTCGAGCACGCCGGGCACGGTGAGGGAGGCCGGGTCGACGCCGGCTTCGACCTCGTCCCAGGACAGCGGGGTCGAGACGGTGGCCGTAGCGGTCGCCCGGGGGCTCCAGGCGGCGACGAGGGTCTGGGCGCCGCCGGCGCGGCTCCAGTCGATGAGCAGGCGGCCGCCGCGATCGGCCTTGCGCATCTCGACGGTGTAGTGGCCGGGCCGACGGCTCGCCACCAGGCGGGCAACGGCCAGGGTGAAGGCACGCAGCTCGTCGATCCCGTAGCGCCGCTCGATCGGCACGTACACGTGCAGGCCCCGCTTCCCGCTGGTCTTGACGAGCGTCGCCAGGCCGAGCTCCCCCAGGGTGTCTCGCACGTCGCACGCGGCGGCGCCTACGTCCTGGTCGGGCGAGGACGGGTCGAGGTCGAAGGCGCACAGGTCGGGCCGCTCCGGGCGGTCGGCGCGACTGAACCAGGGGTGTAGCTCCAGCGCGTTGGACTGTGCGCACCAGCGGAGGCCCTCGACGTCGGCGATGACGGCGTAGGCCACCGTGCGGCGGGACGTCTCCGTCCACGTCTCGAAACGGCGGACGGACGGCGGGGTGCTCGCCGGTGCGTTCTTCTGGAAGAAGCCCTCGCCGTCGACGCCGGCGTTGAACCGTTTCAGCGTGACCGGTCGACCGGCGAGGTTGGGCAGGAGGCGGTCGGCGGCGGCCTCGTAGTAGGAGGCCAGGTCGGCCTTGGTGAGCCCGCGCTCGGGCCACAGCACCTTGTCCGGGTGGGTCAGACGGCCGGCCATCGCGGGTTACTCGTCGACGCTGGCGTAGACGCAGGTCCAGAAGTCCTGGATCACCGCTGGCGGCGCGAAGGGGCCGGTGAACATGTCGGTCGTCAGCACGATGCCCGTGAGGCGCTCCCCGGGGTCGTTGGCCCAGGACGAACCCAGGCCGCCGTCCCACCCGTAGCTGCCGACGGTCCGGGCGAGCCCCGTGCGGCGGACCTGGACGCCCACGCCGAACCCCCAGCCCACCGAGGCGTCGGGGGACGGCCCGGACGTGCCACGGTCGGCGCCGATGTGGTCGGTTGCCATGGCCTCGACCGACGCTCGCGAGAGCAGCCGGGAACCGTCGGGCCGCCGGCCAGCAGCACGCGGGCGAACGCGCACAGGTCGTCGACCGTGGACACGAGGCCGCCCCCTCCCGACGGGAAGGCCGGGGGCGTGGCCCACTGGCCGCTCGGGCCGTCGTAGACGATGCGCTGGCCGGAGCCAGGGTCGACGGCGTAGCACGAGCCCAGGCGAGCCGTGTGCGGCGTGGCGAAGCCGGTGTCGACCATGCCTGCCGGGTCGAACACCCGCTCGCGGAGGAACCGCTCGAGGGGCTGACCTGCCGCCCGGGCGATGAGCACGCCGAGCACGTCCGAGCCCGTGTTGTACAGCCAGCGCTCGCCCGGCTGGTAGAGGAGGGGCAGCGTGGAGAGCCGCCTCGTCCACTCGTCCGGCTCGGGCGGCACCTGGGGCTCGGGAGGGCCGGCGCCCAAGCCGAAGCGGCCCATCGCCTCCAACAGTGGCTGGGGCCAGGGCGCCTCGAAGTCCATGCCGAGCCCGAGCTGGAAGGTGAGGACCTCCCGCACGGTGATCGGCCGACGGGCGGGGACGGAGTCGCCGTCCATCGGGCCCCTCGGGTCGACGAGCACCCGTCGGTCCGCCAGTTCGGGCAGCAGGTCGTCGACCGGGTCCTCGAGCCGCAGCCGGCACTCCTCGATGAGGATCAGCGCGGCGACGGCGACGATCGGCTTCGTCATCGACGCGATCCGGAAGATGCTGTCGCGTCGGACCGGTTCGGCTTCGCCGCGGGTCAGCGTGCCCGCCACACCGACCTCGACGTCGTCGTCGCGGGCGGCCAGCCAGGCCACACCGCCGACGGTGTCACGGTCGACGTGGCCGGCGACGACGTCGTGGAGGCGCTGGAGTCGCGTGGCATCGAATCCGCTCATGTGGGCTCTGACCCGTTGGCGCCCCGGAACTCATCGGCGGAGGGGGGTGGGTGCTCGGGCGCTCGGTCTTGGGCATTGCTCCGGTGATGAAATGCCCGCTGCGGGGACGGCGTGCCTGGCGGGATGCGGGGGCGGGCCGGGGCCGGGCCTGTGGCAGCACAGGCCGCGGTCCGGCGCGTTTCGGGCTGTCCTTCGTGTCAGCGCGCGTCATAAGGGCAGCGGAGAACGCAGATCTCCGCCTCCTCGGCTGCCCCCGCCCTGGTCACGAGGCGGCCGTAGGTGGCTCGGACGGGGCCGCCCCCGGGCCGCGCCCGGGCGCGCCGGGGACACCACCCGGCCAGCGCGCCCGCCACCCGTTTCGTCACCTGAGCAACGGCCAAGGACCGCGAGGACCCTCGTGTCTGGTGCGAGGCGGCGGGCCGTCGAGGCAGATCGACGTGATCGCCGATCCGACCAGCCTCGACCGACTCCCGCTAGCCGCCGACCGTGCCTCCTGACGATTCCCGGTGACGATCGGCGGCGCGGGTGGCTCTGCAGCGAGCATCATCGGGCGTCATGACCAGTCACCTCGAGGCACACGAGCACGCCGCGCCGATGGCCGCGGGCCCCACCGGCCCGTTGCAGGGCATCCGCATCCTGGACGTCACCCACGCCCTGGCCGGGCCGTTCGCCGGGATGTTCCTGGCCGACCTGGGCGCGGACGTCATCAAGGTCGAGGGGCCCAGCGGCGACATGACCCGGTTCAGCGGCCCGTGGACGCTCGACGACGAGGAGCGGTCGTACTCCGCCGGCTACGCCAGCCGGAACCGCAACAAGCGATCGATCTGCCTCGACCTCACCCAGCCCGAGGACAAGGAGACGTTCCTGGAGCTGGTCGAGACGGCCGACGGGCTGATCGAGAACATGCGGGCCGGCGTGCTCGACCGCCTGGGCGTCGGCTGGGACAGCTGCCACCAGCGCAACCCCCGCCTCGTCTACGCCGCCATCCGCGGCTTCGGCGACGCCCGCACGCTGCCCAGCCCCTACGCCTCGTGGCCGGCCTACGACCTCATCGGCCAGGCCATGGGCGGCATCGTGGCCGCCACCGGGCTCGACGAGGAGCACCCGCTGCGGGTCGGCCCGGCCATCGGCGACACCGTGCCCGGCCTCATGGCCGCCCTCGGGCTCCTGGCCGCCTTCGTCCGGGCCAAGGAGACCGGCGTCGGCCAGTTCCTCGACGTGGCCATGGTCGACGCCATGATGGCGCTCTCGGAGATGAGCCAGATGATGTACACGTACATGGGCCGGCCCATGCGGCCCATGGGGAACTCCACCGACGGCATCAGCCCCTACGACATCTACCCCACGGCCGACGGGCACTGCGCCATCGCCACCCCCACCGAGCCCCACTGGAAGCTGCTCTGCGACCTGATCGGGCGGCCCGACCTGGTCAGCGACGAACGCACCAGCTCCAACCGGCGGCGGCTGCGCAACCGCGAGGTGGTCGACGAGGCGCTGGGCGGCTGGGCGAAGGCCCACACCACCGCCGAGGTGGTCGAGGTGCTGGGCGACACGGTTCCCGTCGGACCGGTGTACGACCCCGTCGACTGGGTCGAGGACCCCCACGTGGCGGCGCGGGAGATGCTGGTGCGCGTCGACCACCCTCACCACCGGCCCACCGTGCAGCTCGGCTGCCCGGTGAAGTTCTCCCAGGACCCGGCCGGCATCTACCTGCGGCCTCCCCGCCTCGACGAGCACGGGGACGAGATCCGGGAGGAACTGGCCCGCCGCCGGTCCGAGCCGGCCGAGGGAGCGAGCTGACGACGACGACGCCGCTGGCGGACGCCGGGCCGGACAGCGGAGACTGCGCCCGTGCCCTATGACGACATCCTCTTCGAGGTCGACGGCGCCGTCGCCACCTTGACGTTCAACCGGCCCGAGGCCCGCAACGCCATGACGGCGACGTTGCAGGCGGAGACGATCGACGCGCTGGGGCGGGCGCATCGTGACCCGTCCATCCGGGCGGTGATCGTCACCGGGGCGGGGGACATGGCCTTCAGCGCCGGTGGGGACCTGCGCCAGCTCGCCCAGGGCCGGGGCAGCGCGGCGCCCGAAACGCCCGATGCGGCGCCGGGGCCCTTCGACCGGCGCCTCTGGCTCAAGCAGACCCAGCAGATGATCTTGGCCTTCCGTGCTTGCGAGAAGCCGGTGCTGGCCGCGGTCAACGGGGCGGCCGTCGGCGGTGGCTGCGACATCGCCTTGGCCTGCGACCTGCGCTTCGCCTCGGTCAACGCTCGCTTCGGGGAGGTCTTCGCCCGCATCGGGCTCTTCCCGGGCACGGGGGGCACGTACCTGCTGCCCCGCACGGTCGGCGTCGCCAAGGCGCTCGAGCTCATCTGGACGGGCGACGTGATCGACGCCGCGGAGGCCGAGCGCATCGGCCTCGTCCAGCGGGTGGTGCCCCACGACGAGCTCCTGCCCACCGTGCGGTCCTTCGCCGACCGCCTGGCCGATGGGCCGCCCCTCGCCCTGGCCCTGGCCAAGTCGGCCGTGTACCGGGGGCTCGACCTCGACCTGGCGGCGGCGTTCGACTACGCGGCCACCGCGGAGGCCATCACCCTCACCTCCGAGGACCACGTCGAGGGCGTCCGGGCCTTCCGGGAGCGCCGGCCCCCCCGGTTCACCGGCCGCTGAGGGAACGACGGCGCGCCGGTGACGCGACGCAGCCCGGCGGTGATCGGGGTCACCCCATGGTCGTGACGTGGGCAGGGTCGCCCGTGACAGAGTGGGGCGGGTCCCCGGAGCGGGGGCACGGCAAGGGGGTAGGCCATGGACGAGCAGCTCGTCGCCGAGAACGCAGCCGTGGTGCGGCGGGTGTGCGAGGCGTGGGCGGTGATGGACCGTGACGAGTTCCACCGGCTGTTCGACCCCGACGTCGACTACCGGAACATCCCCATCGAGGGTGACCGCCACCTCGGCCCCGACGCGGTGCACGACATCCTCTACCGCTTCGCCCAGGCCTGGGACGTCACGCTGCGGGTCGACCACTTGGTGGCCGACGAGCGGTCCGTGCTGACCGAGCGCACCGAGCGGTTCGTGCACCGGGCTGGCCAGCGCGACAGCTTCGAGCTGCCGGTCATGGGTGCCTTCGAGCTCCAGGACGGCCGCATCACGCGCTGGCGCGACTACTTCGAGCGCTCCCACCTCCGCCTTCGCTGAGCCGGGGATGCACCCAGGTTCCTCGCGGGGCGGGACCCGGGCACACGGTTCGGGGGCCAACTGCTCGGGGACCGGCTACGCGGCGGTGATGGCGAGGACGCCGCCGACGGCGAGGGTGACACCCAGCCGTTGTCGTCTCTGGAGCCGCTCGTCGAGGACCAGTCGGGCCAGCCCGATCGTGACGAGTGGGTGGAGCGCGCCGAGCACGGCCACGAGCCCACGTGTCGACGCAACGGCGTAGAGGGCATCGGCCGTGACGACAGCAAACCGCGAGTGCCTCGCCCGTGCCCGCGGCGGCGGCCAGGGCGAGGTGGCGGGGCTACATGCGCATGCGGGCGCTTCTGGACCTGCAGATCCCCCGCGACCTCGCGCAGGACTCCGGCCTGTCCGACGCCGACTACACGGTCCTCGTCGTCCTCTCCGAGGCGCCGGGCGACCGGGTGCGCATGATGGAGCTGGCCGAGCGGATGCTGTGGTCGCGCAGCCGCGTCTCCCATCACCTCCAGCGGATGGAGGAACGGGGGCTCGTCCGTCGGGAGGAGCACGCCGACAACGTCCGGGCAATCGACGCCGTCCTCACCGAGAAGGGCGTGGCCGCGGCCGAGGTCGCCGCTCCGAAGCATGTGGCGTCGGTCCGGCGGCACCTCGTCGACCTGCTGACCGAGGACGAGCTGCGGGCGCTCGGGGACATGAGCGAGCGGGTCATCGCCCACCTGTGGTCGGTCGAGCCGGAGGGCTAGTAGTGCGTCGCCGCGGGCCGAGCAGCCTTGAGCGGGCAGCCGGCTCGGCCGCCTCGTCCGCGGCGACGGTGGCGGGTGCCGTGCGTGCTCAGGTCGACGTGGCGTTCCACGTGCTGAGCAGGGCCTCGGCCCCCTCGACGAGCTCGCGGACGACGTCAGCGGCGGGAACCACCGATGTGACGGAGCCGACCGACTCTCCCGCGTAGAGCGCCATCGCGCCGATGTCGCCCGTCGTCTCCCGGCTCGGAGGGATGATGGCGAAGCGCGGTATGGACATGGCCTCGTCGCCCAGGCCAACCTCACCGACCAGGTCTCCGTCGTGCGCCGCCGCGGCATCGATGCAGGACCCCAGGACGCGGTGGGGCGCGTTGGGCCACATGACGGAGAACGCCTCTGTGAGCACGGTGTCGCCAGCATCGGCCGCGAGCAGCGCGTCGACGTACGCGGGATGCGCGCCGGACTCCGCGGTGGCGACGAATCGGGTGCCCACCCGTACCGCGCTCGCGCCGGCGGCGAGGGCGGTCGCCACGTGTCGCGGTGTCGCGATGCCACCAGCTGCGATGACCGGCACGTCGACCAGGTCGAGCGCGGCGGCGAGGAGCGGGAAGAGTCGCGTCCCGCCACGCACGTGGCCCCCCGCTTCGGTGCCCTGGACGACCACGGCGTCGCAACCGGCGTCCACTGCCGCACGCGCTTCGTGCGCCGAGCCGACCTGCCAGAACGCCAGGGCGCCTCCGCGGTGCACGACGTCCACCAGCGCCGGGTCGGGGCCGCCGTAGAAGAGCTCCACGACACGGGCGCCCGCTGCCGCCACCTCGACGGCCTCGGTGCCCTGGATGAAGGGCATGAGGAAGTTCACGCCGACGGCGCCGTCGCCGTCGTGGGGGATCGCGTCGAGCATCGCGGCCAGGGCGGGCGGCGGGACCATCACGCCGCTGAGCATCCCCAGGCCACCCGCACGGGCCACGGCCGCCGCGAGCTCGGTCGTGGCCACGCCGCCCATGCCTGCCTGCTGGACGGGGGCGAGGCAGCCGACGAGGTCGGTGAATCGGGTCGGGAGCATGTCGTTCTCCTCCGGGTGGTTGGGCGATCCCCACACCATCGCGAGGCCGGGGCCGGTCTGACTTCGGGTGAACACCCCACATCCCCGTGGTCCGTTCACGAGGGCTCGAGAAGGCGCTCCTCCATGGCGAACAAGGCCGCTGCCGCCCGCGACGACACGCCGATCTTCCCGTACAGGTTCTCGATGTGGCGGCCGACGGTCTTGGGTGACAGGTGCAGTTCGGCGGCGACCCCCCGGTTGGTGCGGCCACGGGCGATGAGCCGCAGCACGTCGACCTCCCGGTCGGTGAGGCCCTTGGGCCACGCTCGCCGAGCTGGCCCTCTGTGGTGCCCAGCCGCGGCCAACACGGCATCGGCCGATGCGGGATCGAGCCTGCCGTCCCTCACCTCCTGTCGCATCGTCGCCACCACGGCCTCAGGGTCGAAGGCCGGCCGGTGGGGGCCGTCGGCGCCCAGGGCGACGAACACGTCAGCTGCGGCCAGCAGGCGAGCCGGCGTGGCGATCGCCCCCGCGGCCATGCCCCGGTGGTAACCGGTCCCGTCGAGACGCTCGTGGTGCGCCCCAGCCAACCGGACGAGGTGTGTGAGCCCCGTGCCGTGGGCGATCACCCGCTCGCTCAGGTAGGGATGGAGGCGCACCTGCTCCCACCCGTCGACGCCGAGGCGGCCGGGATGGTCCCACACCCCTGCCGGCACGCCTACCCGGCCGACATCCTCCACGAGCGCGGCGCGCCAGATGGCGTGCGCCTCAGATGCCCCGAGGCCCGTGGCCGGCGCCGCGTCCCGTGCCAGCGCCGCGACGCGAGGGGACCGGCCACGTGCCCACGGGCTGTACAGGTCGGCGAAGTCGGCGATCGCCTCCAGCACGCGGTCGATGTCACCAGGTGCGGCCAGCCGCGTCGGCGCGGGCTCGGCGGCGACCGCTGCCTCCCATGCCCCGGGGGCTCCGCGGCGCTCGCCGGGGCCCCCGGGGCGCACATGGCGGCCGGTACCAGCCAGCACCGCGTCGACCACGGCCGGGTTGTACGCCTGGCCTCGCCTCCCCTGCAGGATCGCCGCTGCCTCGTCCGGCGCGAGCCGGGCGAACAACTCGGCGTCGCGCGCCACCGACACGATCCGCACCGCCACGCGCACCTCCACGCCGGCCAGGCCGTCCGGGTGCCCCTTGCCGTCCCAGCGCTCATAGGCATGGGCCAGCGAACCGACCGTCCCCTCGTCGAGGCCCAGCCGGCGGGCGAGGTGGGCCGCCACCTCGCAATGTGCCCCGAGCGACCGAGCCCCTGCGCCCGGGTCGGCGAGCGCCGCCGTCACCCGCCGGGCGCGGCGGGCAGGCGGGAGGCCGGCCCCGACGGCCCGGACGAAGCGCCCCAGCTGCTCGCGCTGGCTGCCCATGACGACCGGCGCCATCGCCGAGACGAAGGCCAGGTTGTCGCCACCGGTCATCCCCGCCGTCTCGGAGGCGTCGGAGCTGCACCCGAGGAAGCGCAGCAGCGCGACCTGGTGCACTCGACGTACGTCCTCCTCATCTAGACCGAGGGTGCGAGCCACCTCCACCGAGCGCACGCACGTTCTCAGCGCGTGCCCCATCGGCTGTCCGGTACCGAGGTCGGTGGCGAGCGACAAGGCTGCCAACAACTCGGCCACAGGCACCGCCGTCCCCGAACCGCTCTCCACCGCCCGAGCATGGCATCGTCGCCCGAGATGCGCGCCGTTCGCGGTCAAGGCCGTGCAGCTCCCGCTGGTCAGCGGGTACATGCGATCGGGCGCCTTTCGGTGGTCTGTCTGC
Source organism: Acidimicrobiia bacterium (assembly GCA_009377505.1). Taxonomy (GTDB): domain Bacteria; phylum Actinomycetota; class Acidimicrobiia; order Acidimicrobiales; family CAIXPF01; genus WHTX01. The sequence goes on along the minus strand of WHTX01000041.1, from coordinate 9,556 downwards.
CAGCTCAGGCGCGGAACCGAACTCGGGCCGGGACTCGGACCTGGTTCTGGACGAGGTTGTAGAGGTCAACCTCGGGTCGTTCCCGATCCCAGAGTTCTATTGCGAGGGCGTAGCGCTGGCGCGTGTAGTCCTCTGGGAGTCGTTCTGCCCACGCCTCACGGGCATGGGTCAAGACCAGGTAGTAGGTGTCGCCGTCGTCAGGGTTGAGCGATGCGGCGGCCTTGGGAGTCCATCGCCGAACCTGGAGGGTGGAACCGAGTGCGAGCGTACCAGTCGGTCGGAGCTGGTTCTGGATCCTGCGTCGATCGCGAGGGAGTGCTTGTGGATCATCGGGGTCCTGTCGGGACATTAGCACTTGGAGCTCAGCCAGCTCGATGTTTCGGTACAGGTCGACCTTGATCCGCCCACCCAGGTACTCACGGCGCTGCCGTCTGACCGGTGGGTCGTACGCCATGGCGATCGAAATAGACCTGTCAGCCCGGCCACGAGCGAACGCTTCGGGCATCGGCACTGGATGGATCAAGGCCGTATCGCAGGATATCTCGCTGTCGGATACCATGACCACTCGATTGGTGAACGAGTCGACCGCATGGTCATGCCGCGGCACGCCGGACCCGACGGTGCGGAAGAGGTCGGCTTCGCCCATGCCGGTCAGAGCTCCGTCGGGGTGGTGGGTGGCTACAGCGAGGAGGGCGCGAACGAGGTTGGCGGAGGCTTGGGGGTAACGAGCGTGTACCCGTGCGGCGAGGTTGGCCACCCGCGGAGCGGCGAAACTGGTTCCCGATGCCACGCGCAGCAACCGGTCCTGGTGATCGATGTTGAGGGACACGCAGCTGGCACCCGGGTCCTGAGAGTTGAGGTTCGTGCCGGTCCAGACGAGATCGCCGCCGTAGTGCGCCATGTCGGGTTTCACCTGGGCTACCACGCCGGGACCCGTGCGCGAGAACGGCGACGGTCTGTTCCTGCCGGCAACGACGTGGCGGTCGACGTATGACACGCCGCTCGCGGTGACAGGGGCATCTGAGAGGCCGAGGCTCCCGACCGTGATCACATTGGCTGCGGCGGCGGGCTCTGCCAACCGTGCCTCATCGTCGTGGAGGTAGCTGGGGTAGTCGTCGAGGGTGTGAGCACCATCCGACGTGGTCCCGTCCAAGGTGAATGGCCGGTTGCCCGCCGCGACCACGACCACGAGGTCCAGCTCACGAGCAAGGCGATCGATGGTCTCCGTCAACACGCTGGCGTGAGGGCCAGAGTACGGAAACCGGTCAGTGATCGAGAGGTTGAAGATCCGGACGCCGTGCTCGATGTGCAGGTACCTGATCGCGGTCTCGACCACCTCATGGTCCGGCTGACCGGATGGGAGGTGCGTCGACAGGGGGTTCCCGCTTCCGTCGGGCTCCAGGACCCTTGCCACGACCAGCCGCACCGGCCGGGGCAACTCGCCGCCACCCACCGCCAGCGCCTCCTCGAACCCGCCATACGCAGCCAGGCCGGCGACCATCGTGCCGTGCGGTCCGATCGCCTCCCACGCGTGGTTCTCCGGGAACTCATAGGACGCGACGACCACGCCGGAGAGGAGCGGATGACCGAAGGCAACCCCGTCGTCGAGGACTCCGACGGAGACGTCGATCGGTGGATGGCTGACGAGATCGCCAGCCTGTGCCATCAGCCAACTCGACGGCTCGAGGAGCGGAGCCAAGGGAAGGCGAACCTTCTCCACCACCATGAGGCTGAGCACCGCTTCGAGCGCCGCCTCGCCGCAAGAGGTTCGCACGACCGTCGACTGCGGCCGGGTGTCGCTGCCCTGCAGGGCAGCGCCGTACTGCTCGAGGGCTCGCTGGACGTCAGACACTCGGCGAGTGGCCTCAGCTTGGTCAGGCGAGGGCCAGACGACGATGTCCACGAGAAGCGGCCACGGCCGGCTGGTACGGGCCGCATCGAGCGAGGCCGTCGTTCGATCGTCCGGCCCGTACGGCTCGATCCGGTCGATGCGCTCGAAGAAGCTCGCAAGAGGCGCCGATGCGTCGCCGACGCCATCGTCGGCGTAGGCACCGATCGCCCGGTACAGCTCGGTGGCCGAGGCTTCGTCCGGTACGACGAAGTAGGTCCAGCCGTCGGTGTCACCAAGGAGCTGCAGGTCACGAGCCCGTAGCTCGGCGTCGGCCAGACGAGTGCTGCTTCGGATCTTGAAGACCCGGCGTGGGTCGACGCCGTCCACCACCCGGCGTACCGGGGCGGCCAGGGCCTGGTCCAAGCCATCACGGAGCGCTCCGCCGTGAGAAACGGGATCGCGCCGCTCGGTCGATCCGAACGCGTTGCCACTACGGCGGTCCGGGAGGGCGACGGGTTCGGGAAGTTCGAGGTGTTCCGCCATCCCCCCTGCTCACCACGGGCGCTGGCGGGTGCGTTCGATCGCCGCACCCAGCGCAGGGGCAGTGATCTCCTGATTGCCTTCGAGGAGTATGGATCGGTACGCGTCCCAGATGGCGAACTCGACCGCGGCGTGAGGCAGTCCCTTGAGCAGTGAGGCCGCCCTGTCGATGTCCGGACGGCTCGATGGGATTCGGCTGAGTCTCAGGCGAAGGAGCTGGCGGATCTGGTGGACGGTCGGCTTGCGGAATTCGACCACGTCGTCGAAACGACGCCACAGCGCGGTGTCGAGAAGCCTCTCATGGTTGGTAGCAGCAACGAGCGTGCTCGGGCCCTGGTACTGGTCGAGCATCTGTAGGAAGGCGTTGACGACCCGCTTGATCTCCCCGTGCTCGGTGGGGTCGTCCCGAAGTCTTCCGATCGCGTCGAACTCATCGAACAGGATCAACCATCGACCCTGATGGGCGTACTCCATGATCTGGCGAAGGTTCGCAGCCGTCTGACCGAGGTACGATGAGATCACTGAGTCGAGGCGGACCACGACGAGTGGCACGCCCAATTCTGACGCGAGCGCTTCAGCCCCGCTGGTCTTCCCACAGCCTGGAGGTCCCCAGAAGAGGATCCGCCGGCGAAGAGGTACCCCGTGGTCCGCGAGTATCTGGGCATGGGCCGACTCGGCCGCGATGCCGGTGATGGCGGTTTCAACAGACTCGTTGACCACAAGGTCCGTCAAGTATCGAGATGGTTGGCGCACCTCGGCGAGTGGCCAGTCGTTGTCTCGGTCGCGCGGGGGATCTGGCAGCACGACCGTGTCGCCTGAGGATGATTCACCACCTACAGCGATCAGGCGGCGAAGATCCCGAGCCAGCGCATGATGCTGCTTGGCCTCTTCCTCTTCGATGATTGCCTGAGCCGCTCTCCTGAAGCTGAGTTCGTCGCGGGTCCCGAAGGCGGTGAAGAGCTGCTTGAGCTCGCGGCCGGCCATGGCCTCAAAAGTACCAGCTCAGGCCACGGCCATTGGCGGCACATCAGCCAACGCGAACGGTCAGCGGATGGGCTCGAGGACGCCGCCGGCGATGAGGGCGTCGAATTGGCGTTGGCCCTGGAGGGCGACGCCGCCGCCTCGGCACAGGACGTCTGCAGCGTCCGGTCAGACGCCAGTGCGTAGACCAGGACCTCCTTGACCGGCATTTTGTCGAGCGAGGCCCAGTGGTCGTACACGAGCGGGCCGAGCGAGCCGCCGCCGACCGGGAGCGACAGCACCGAGACGCTGCTGTTGAACCAGAGGTTCGAGGCGCCGAGCACGAGGGACCGGAGCTGCTCTCCGCACGGTTCGCTGGCCACGCCGAGGTGGGGGGCGGGTAGGTCGCGGTAGTCGTCGGACGGGGTCGTCGTGGCGGAGCAGCAGGTTGGCGCCGACTGCTGTTGCTCACCGACTATGGGGCGGTTTCAGCGGAAGTGGCGTCGCTCAAGGAGCGCACCCGCTCGGCCGACTACGGGGGCCATGAGCTTCCTGCACCCCGAGGAACACCGGTGCTGCCGCCGGTGCGGGCACCAATGGTACGCCGAGCGGTACACGCGCACTGACGTGAGGACGCCCGTGATCGCCCAGGGTTTCACCCGGCATCAGCAGGACCTCTCCCGCCAGGCCTTCCAGCTGCAGCGGGCATCACTCTACGAACAGTGGAGGCGGTGCCCGAGCTGTGGGTCGGTGAAGACCAGCAAGGCGCGGGAGAACCAGGACCAGTCGCCGGCGGCAGATGTCGGCGAGGGGCCGGCACCCTGGTCGGCTCCCTCACTGGAGCGGCGTCCCGTTGGGAAGGGGCCGAAGGTGAACGGTGTCGGGGACGCCGGCCAACGGCGCCATGAGTTCATCGACGGAGGTGCCGCCCTGCTCGTGCGGCCCTACACGGCCGCTCAGTGGGACGACGTAGGAAAGGCCTGGTGGTGGCACGTTGCCGGCAGTGTGCTCTTCTTTCCTGTGTACCCTCTCGTGGCCCTCACCGTGTGGCAGGCGCCCAGTCGCCAATCGCTCGGCCGCCGACTTTGCTGGGCTGTCTACCTGGTCGTGCTTGCGGCGCTCCTGGTGGGGATCGCACCGCTTGTCGTCTTCGCGAGGCGCTGGTACTGGCTCTGGCGAACGCACAGCGATCCGCTCGATGCCGGTCTGCCGTCGACATTGCTGGACGCGTCGGCGGGGTTCTACCCGTGGGTTGCGATCGGTGGCGCGGCTCTGGCCGACCGGCTGACGGGTGAGCATCGACCGAGCGCGCCCTTGCCCGATCGAGCGGCCCTCGCCGAACCGTGGGGCACATTTGTCGACGAGGCTGTGCAAGCCCAGCAACGCATCCAACTGGCTTCCGCTCGCGCCCAAGGGCCGGCTTCGCCGCGGATCACCGCTGCCGCCGCGGAAGCGGCCGCCGCGGCGAACGCCGCCATGCGAGTTGCTGCGCACGCCAATCAGGTGGTGGCCAGCGTTGAAGCGATGAAGATCCCTGCCGTCCAGCTACGTCTCGTCGAGTTGAACGCTGCGCTCAATCCGTCACCTGACATCGAAGCTGCCAAGCGCTCTCTAGGCGCGCAGATCGCGACTGCTGAACGCATGCTGTCCCTCACCACACAACTCCGGGACCTGCTCCAGAAGCTCGTCGCCCAGCTGGGCGAAGCGGCCGCAGAAGCTGAAGAACTCGTCCTGGGCGTTCGGAGTCGCGACAAGCAACCGGACCTGACGCTCGCAGTCGACAGCCTCGCCGCCATTCGCACCGCCCTCCAGAGCCTGGAGAACGCTACACCGTCTGGCGTCGCCTGAAGGTTCTAGCCAGATTCGTTCATGGCGCCGGTCCCAGATGCGGACCTGCGGTCGCGGGGTGGTTGAGACATACCCCCGTGGCGCCTCGTCGGCGACCGCCCGGACGGCGACCGTCACCTGAAGGCCCGTCACCGGTAGGCGTAGGCCTCGGGGTCGGGGGTGCGGCAGTCCTGCCAGAACTGCAGGATCGACTTCGGGGCGATGGTCGTGACCCGGCCGCGGTCGCCCTTGTACCAGTTGTCGAAGCCGGGCAGGCTCTGCACGATCGTCTCGAGCTCGGCGCAGAGGTCCTCGACGTACGCCCGCAGGACCTCCTCGCGGACCTCCATGCTGCGGGCGCCGTGCTCGAAGAGGCCGCGGAGGCACTCCACGATGTAGCGCACGTGGCACTCGGCGGCGAAGATGCCGTTCCCGCCGTGGCCGGGCGTCCCGTTGGGGCCGGGGCTGATGAACAGGTTCGGGCCGTCCTGGGGGGAGATGCCCAGGTAGGCCTCAGGGTTCTCCTCGAGCCTGGCGGTGATGTCGACCCCGCCCGCACCGGTGACCTGGATGGGCCACAGCACCCGGTCGGCCTGGAACCCGGTGGCGAACACGAGCACGTCGACCTCGTCGTGGCCGGCGGTGGTGGTCACCCCGTCGGCAGTGACCTGCCGGATCGGCGAGGTGACCAGGCGCACGTTGTCGCGGCGCAGGGCCTCGTACCAGCCGTTGTCGACGAGCATCCGCTTGCCGTAGGGCGGGTAGTTGGGGACCACCTTGTCCAACAGGTCGGGCCGATCGCCCACCTGGGAGGTGACGTACTCCATGAGCTGCGCCCTGAGCTTGTCGCTGGCGGCGTTGACCGAGCGCTCGGGGTACGGCCAGTCCGGGTCGACCCGCACCATCGGCGTGACCCCGTCGCCGAACTTCCACGACTCGCTGAACCGGTTCCACTCCCGGTAGGTGGGGATGGCGTCGAAGAGCTGCTTCTCGACGCCGGCCAGGGCCTTGCCGTACTTGGGGTGCGAGATGATCCAGTGGGGGCTGCGCTGGTAGATCGTGACCTGGGCGGCGACGGGCGCGATGGCGGGGACGATCTGGTTGGCGCTGGCGCCCGTGCCGACCACCGCGACCCGCTTGCCGTGCAGGTCGACGTCGGGGTCCCAGTGGGCCGAGTGCAGGGCGGGCCCGGCGAACTCCTCGCGGCCGGGGATGTCGGGGTATCTGGCCACGCGGAGCAGGCCCAGCGCGGCGATGACCGCGTTGGCGGTCATCTCGCTGGTGGACCCGTCCCCGTGGCGCAGGTCGAGGCGCCAGCACGCGGCGCCCTCGTCCCAGGTCATGGCCTCGACCTCGGTGCCGCAGCGCAGGCGGGCGCCGAGCTCGCTCTCCTCGGCGATGCGCTTGACGTAGCGCAGCAGCTCGGGCTGGCGGCTGAAGTGCTCGGGCCAGCCCGGGTCCTGGTCGAAGCTGAAGGAGTAGAGCAGGCTCGGCGTGTCGACCCGGCAGCCCGGGTAGCGGTTCTGCCACCACGTGCCCCCCGGCTCGGGGTTCTTCTCCAGCACGGTGATGTTGGTGACGCCGAGCTGGTCGAGCGTCCTAGCGGCGAGGACGCCGGTCACGCCGGCCCCGATGATGGCGACGTGGAACCCGTCGGGCACGGGCAGCGGCGCGAGCGGCTCGACGGGGCCGATGCCGGTCTGCTCTCGCACCAGCGTGCGGTACTCGGCGGGGACCTCTGCGCCCACCGCCAGGTTCATGGCCGCCTGGAGCACCTCGTCCCCCGGGGTGGTGACGGTGCGCTCTCCGCGGAGGAACGCGGGCAGGATCTCGAGGGCGAGCGCCTTGATCTGCGCCTTGTCCCGCAGGTCTGGCACCGCGCCCGGGTCGCCGCTCAGGTGGGTGACCACCGCGGCGAGGGTGCGGCGGTCGGCGGCCTCGATGAGGGTGGCGAGCTCGGCCGGCTCGGCCCGTGACATCGTCTGCTGCACATCGGCTCCTGTTCCACCCCGGCCCAACATCATTCGCCGCTCTGCGGGCGCTGAACCAGAAATCGAACGACGGTTCAAAGTTGTAACAGCCCCGCGGAGGGACGTCAAAGGCGGCGCCCTACCCGATGTCGGGCTCGTCGGCGGGTGCCACGAGCTGGGCGAGCTGGTCGTGGCGAGCCCAGGCCAGCCGTTCCAGCTCGAGAGGATCGAGGAAGATGGCCTGCCCACTGCGGAGGTCCACGATCGCCAGGCGGTCGCCGTTGGCCGACCGGTCGACGCTGACCGTCACGCTGGCGAACTCGTTGCGCAGGTGCACCCCGCCTGCCTCGTCCTCGTCCATAGCGTCTGTAGCTCTTCCGCTCTCCGCCGCTCGGGTGCTTGGCTGCCCTCAGTGCTCGTCCGCTCTCCGCCGCTCGGGCGCTTCGCTGCGCTCAGTGCTCGTCCGCTCTCCGCCGCTCGGGCGCTTCGCTGCGCTCAGAGGATGAAGGTCAGGTTCTCGTAGTGGCGGTCGAGCTCGAGGAGCGTGAGGCGCTTGCAGGCGATACGAAGGCCGCCACGAACGAGGCGCAGCCGCCAGGTCACGTGGGCCGGCAGTACCTGCGCCGCCGTGTTCGGGCGCGTCTCGTGGGTGACCTGCACGCCGTCGACCTCGACCTCGTCGCCGTCGGCCCCGTGGCCCTCGGCCTCGACGACGACCAAGTTGGTCAGCTGGCGGCACGTGACCGAGGGCGGCTCCTGGGCGTACTCCTTGCCCGACAGCAGCCGGGCGACGCGGGCGCTCAGCCGAGCTTTGTCGTCGTAGACGATGTTCACGTGGCGGGCGGCGTCGACCGCGCCCCGCCGGGCGGGCAACCAGTACACGCCGTCGTCGGTGAAGAGCTCGAGCCAGGCGGCCAGATCCCCCCGGTCGAGCAGGTGGGCCTCGTGGTAGAGGAAGGCGGCGACGTCGGCGGCGCCCGCGTCGACGAGCGCCGGCGCGGGGCCTGCCGTCACCTCCCCGCCGATCGGGCCGCTCGACCCGCTCACGCCCGCATCTCCTCGGCCCAGCGCCGGTAGAAGGCCCGCTGCGGGTGTTCGTCGGTGATGTGGCCGACGAGCTCGCCGGCCGGGCCGAGCTCGGTGCGCCGCAGCCCCCGCAGCAGCTGGAGCCACTCGACGGACTCCACCTGCAGGCCGTCCTGTACCCGCCTGAACATCTCGAGGTCGCCCGGTGCTCCCCCTCCGGCGGGGCCGTAGAAGCTCTCGTGGGTGCGGAGACGGGCGGCGTTGACGGACTCGGGCGCCCCGTCGAGCAGGGCGGGGTAGAGGTCGACCTCGGTCAGGTCCACCCGACGCGGGTGCACGACCCGCACCTGCATCTGGATGATCAGCAGGTTGGGGAAGACGAGCAGGTTGAAGCCCTGCGCGCCGTTGCAGCGCACGACCTCACGGGCGCGGTCGCCACCCAGGCGGTCGGCCAGGCGGGCGAACAGCGCCTCGCCGTCCGCCGTCGAGCGCAGCACCTTCTCGTGCACGTCGGCCAGGATCGGGCGGATGTCGAGGAGGGCGTGCCCGTTGCCGAGGTCAACGGCGGTGCCGGGCGACCGTTGGCCGAACAGCTGCATGGCCGCGCCGCTGCGGCTGGCCCCTTCCAGGAACGCCTGGTGGACGAAGTTCGGGTGGTACCCGTCCACGCCGTTCTCGGACTGGAGCTTCCAGTTCCCGGCGTACCCGTAGTGGTGCTGGCCCGGATCGCCGAGCGTCAGCTCGCCCGCGGGGGCGAGGTCGGCCAACAGGTCGATGTAGGGGGCGGCGTTGCCGAGGTGGTGGCGCAGCGAAGGCCCTTCCGGGCTGAGGCTGGCGAAGATGAAGCCCCGGTAGGAGTCCACCCGGGCGGCGCGGCCGAGGGTGAAGTCGGCGGCGGAGAAGTCCTCCTCGGCGTAGCCCGAGCCGAACGTGGGGCCGATGAGCGTGCCGTCGTTGCGGAAGGTCCACCCGTGGTAGCCGCAGCGGAAGTAGTTGGCCGTCCCCGCTCGTTCCTGGCAGATGGTGGCGGCCCGGTGGGTGCAGCGGTTGAAGAGCACGTGGAGGCGGTGGTCCTCGTCGCGGCTGACGATGACGGGCTGGCGACCGACCCACGAGGTCTTGTAGTCGCCCGGCTGGCGCACCTCGCTCTCGTGGCCGACGTACACCCACACCCGGCCGAAGATCTGGGCCATCTCGGCCTCGAAGACGGCGGCGTCGGTGTAGATGCGGCGGTGCACGGCGCGGTCGGTGACCAGGTAATCGAACGACCACACGTGAACCGCCGACAACTCGTCGCGCACGACCATGTGCCCTCCCCCTGGAGCCCACGCCTGGTGCTTGCCGGAGACTGTAGCCCTGCCCGCAGGCCCGTGGTCCCAGGCTCGGCCACCCCGCTCCGCGG
>WHTX01000396.1 GCA_009377505.1 Acidimicrobiia bacterium | reverse complement strand
CTCGTCGAAGAGCGCCTCGTCGATGACGGTGCTGAGCGCCAACAGCCCCCGCCCGGCGAAGAAGAGCCCGTGGTTGAGCGCGGCCAGGTGGAAGCGCTGTACGAGGTCGCCGTCGGTGCGCACGAGGGTCGCCTCGGGGGGGACGTCGCTGAAGAAGCACTGCACGAGCGAGCCGGCGTGGTGGCAGCTGAAGGGCAGGCCGGCCCGCTCGGCGCCCTGGCGCAGGCCCGCAGCCAGGCGTTCCCCCTGGGCCTCCATCACCCCGATGCGGTCCGACGTCAGGTGCCCGAGGGAGACGGCGCCGGCGGCGCAGGTCACCGGGTTGCCGTTGAACGTGCCGGAGTGGAAGAGGCGGGGCTGGCGGGGGTCGAGGACGGCCAGCAGGTCGGCTCGGCCGCCCACGGCCCCGACGGGGAAGCCGCCGCCGATGATCTTGCCCATGGCGGTGAGGTCGGGGGTGACGCCCTCACGGGCCTGGGCGCCGCCGGTGGCCAGGCGCAGGGTGATGACCTCGTCGAGCACGAACAGGGCGCCGGCGGCCTGCGCGGCGGCGGCCACGCGGCCGAGGAAGCCCTCGGGGCTGGCTACGAGCCCGGCCGAGCCCATCACCGGCTCGAGCACCACGGCGGCGACCTCCGCCCCGTGCTCGTCGAGCGCGGCCTCGAAGGCAGCGGCGTCGCCGTGGGGGGCGAGGAGGGTCTCGGGGCCTTCGTGGCCGAAGAAGCCGACCTCGAACTCCTCGAGGGAGCCGTGGTAGCCGTGGCGGGCCATGAGGACCTTGCGCCGGCCGGTCAGCACCCTGGCGATGTAGAGGGCCAGCATCGTCGCCTCGGTGCCCGAGTTCGTGAAGCGCACCTGGTCGACGGACGCCACCCGGTCGACCAGCAGCTCGGCCAGCTCGACCTGGGCCTCGTTGCGGGCCGGCCACTGGGTCCCCCTGCCGAGTTGGCGACGGGCGGCCTCGATGATGGGCGGGTAGGCGTTGCCGTGCACCAGGCTCGTGAAGTTGCCGATCAGGTCCACGTAGCGGTGCCCGTCGACGTCCCAGACGAAGGGACCTTCTCCCCGGTCGATGGTGAGGGAGTAGGGCGGGTGGTGGGCCGCCGTGCGGGTGTCACCACCCGGCATGACCTGGGACGCTCGCTCGGCGAGGGCCGCCGAGCGAGCCGTGCGCTGCCGGTACGTGGCGTCGATCGCACCCATGGCCGGACACTACCCGGAGGGTGCGACAGCGAAGGCGGCCGCCCGAGCTGGCCGGCGCGGCGGGCGGGGCGGGCGCGGCAGCAAGGTGGGGCGAAGCGCGCTCAGGTGCAGAGGCCGCCGCTCACCCCGCGACGGCAGATGGCGACCTTGCTGGCGGCGGTGACCGCCCAGGCACCGCCGGACTCGGCCGCCTGTACCGTGTAGTCCCACCCGGCGAGGCTGTCGTCAGCCAGGCCGTCGACGCGGAACGCCACGGTCCCCGCCGCACCTGACGCCGCCGCGGAGGAGGCGGTGGACTGGTTGGGCTCCTCGGCCGGGAAGCGCTCCTCGAGGACGCGCACGACCTCTCCGGCGAGGGCCTCGAAGCTCGCCTGGCCAGGGAGGCCGCCGAGATCGGCCAGCGCGTCCGCCGGTGGGGTACGGGGGCGGTCGTCGGGGGGCAGGGTGGGCGCCGTCGCCCCGGCGGAACTGGTGGTCGTGGCCGCGGTGGTGGTCGTGGAGGACGTGGTCGTGCTGGACGAGGTCGTGGCCGGCTCCGAGGAGGAGGCGGCGTCGGGCACCGACATGGAGCTCTGCGTGGCGTCGTCGTCGTCGCCGCAACCGACGGCCGCCGCGGCCACGAGGACGACGAGGAGAGGGACCACGTTCAGGCGTCGCACGGCGGCGAGCCTAGGCAGGAGGGCGGGCTACGCTGCCGCGCCGTGCCGTCGAGCGACGAGCCCCCCTGGGTCGACAGCGTGGTGCGCGCCCTGCGCGAGCACGACTTCCACCAGGTCGCCTACGTGCCCGACGCCGGCCACGCCCACCTCATCTCCCGTTGTGTGGAGGACCCGTCCCTCACCGCCGTGACCCTCACCACGGAGGAGGAGGGCGTGGCGCTCGCCGCCGGCGCCTGGCTCGGCGGCCAGCGGGCTGCGCTGCTCCTGCAGTCCTCCGGGGTCGGCAACTGCGTCAACCTCTTCTCACTGCTGCGTACCTGCCGCGTGCCGCTGCTGTTGCTCGTCACCATGCGGGGCCAGTACGGCGAGGCGAACCCGTGGCAGGTGCCGATGGGCCAGCTCACGGGACCGGTCCTGCGCCTGGCCGGGTTCGTCGTGCTCGAGGCCGACGACGAGGGCCGGGTGGCCGAGACCGTCGACGCCGCGGCCACGATGGCGGCGAGCGGTGCCGGTGCCGTGGCCGTGCTCATCGGGCAGCGGGCCGTCGGGGCCAAGGCCTTCGCCGCGGCGGGCGAGCCGTGAGCGGCGGGGGCGGCACCGCCGGGTTGCGGCGACGACAGGTCGTCGCCGACGTGCTCGAGGACCGGGGCGACCTGCTCGTGGTCGCCGGGCTGGGCTCCTCCGCCTGGGACGTCGCCGCTGCCGGGGACCACGACCGCAGCTTCCCCCTGTGGGGGGCCATGGGCGGCGCGGTCATGGTCGGGCTCGGCCTCGCCATCGCCCGGCCGTCGGACCGCGTCCTCGTCGTGACGGGCGACGGCGAGGTGCTGATGGGGCTCGGCTCGCTGGCCACCGTCGCCGTCCGCCGAGCCGCCAACCTGGCCGTCCTCGTGCTCGACAACGAGCGCTACGGCGAGACGGGCGGCCAGCCCACCCACACCGCGGCGGGGGTGGACCTCGCCGCCGTGGCCCGCTCGTGCGGCTGGCCGCTCGTGCGCACCGCCCGCGCCCCCGCCGACGTGCCCGAGGCCCGGGCCCTGCTGCGCACCGGGGCGGGCCCGGTCCTGGTGTTGGCCAAGGTCATCGAGGAGCCCTTGGCCCTTGTGCCTACCGCCCCGCGACGGCGCCCACCTGGCGGACCGGTTCCGCCGGGCGGTGCTCGGGATCGCGGGACACGGGCGCTGAGCGGGCGTGGAGCGGTGCCCGGGTGCCCGGCCCTGTGCGAGCATGAGACATGCACGACTCCGCCACGCTGGCCGGGTGGGTCAGCCGCCTGGTGCGGGTCCCGAGCGTCAACCCCCTCCACGCCGGTGAGCGGGCGGGCGCCCCGGGCGAGAAGGCCATGGCCGAGGCGCTGGCCGGGTACTTCGAGGACCTGGGCGCCACGGCGCAACTCGACGAGGTGCTGCCCGAGCGCCCCAACGTGTACGGCGTCGTCCCCGGGCGGACCGAGCGCCTCGTGTGCCTCGACGTCCACACCGACACGGTCAGCGTCGAGCACATGGTCGGCGACCCCTTCGACGGCCGCGTCGAGGACGGCCGGGTCTGGGGGCGGGGGGCGCTCGACACCAAGGCCTCGATGGGCGTCGCCCTGGCCCTGCTCGACACCTGGCGGCGGGAGGGGCAGCGCCCCGAGCCCACGGTGCTGCTGGTGGGCAGCATCTCGGAGGAGGCCGGCGGCATGCCCGGAGCCGAGGTCTTTCGGGCCTACGCCGAGGCGGAGGGCCTGGCCATCGACGAGATGGTCGTGGCCGAGCCCACCCGGTGCCGCCCGGTCTACGGGCACAAGGGCGGGGTCAGCCTCGAGTTGGCGATCGTCGGCGAGGCGGCGCACACGGCGACTCCGCACCTGGGCCGCAACGCCATCTCCGCGGCAGCGCGGGTCATCGCCGCCTTGGAGGTGGAGCACGAGCGCCTGCAGGCGCTCACGCCGGCCACCGAGGTCGGCAACGGCACCCTGACCGTCACCATGATCGCCGGCGGCACGGGGGGCAACGTGGTCCCCGCTCTGTGCACGCTGTGCGTGGGCCGGCGGATCGTGCCCTTCGAGGACAACCTCGCGGTGATCGACGAGCTCTCGGCGCTCGCTCGCGAGGCCAGCCCTCTGCCCGTCGAGGTGACCGTCAGCCACATGGGCTCGGGCGCGTTCTACCAGTCGCCCGACTCGCCCTTCGTCGAGGCGCTCGCCCGCTGGGCGGGGACGAGCCCTGCGGTCGCGCCGTACGGGACCCACGCGCTCAAGTACGGGGGCCTCGCCGCCGGGCTGGCCGTCTTCGGCCCCGGCGCCATCGAGGACGCTCACCGGGCCACCGAGTCGGTCGCCGTGGCCGAGCTCCAACAGCTCGCCGACGTGTACGCAGCGTGGTGG
>WHTX01000040.1 GCA_009377505.1 Acidimicrobiia bacterium | reverse complement strand
GGCACCCGTTGTGGGGAACCGGGGTGACGTCCTTGATGCCCGTGATCTCGATGCCGGTCGACTGGATCGAGCGGATGGCGGTCTCGCGACCCGAACCCGGGCCCTTCACGAGCACGTCGACCCGGCGGACACCGTGCTCCATCGCCCGGCGGGCAGCCTGCTCGGCTGCCATCTGGGCGGCGAAGGGGGTGGACTTGCGCGAGCCCTTGAACCCGGCGTTGCCGGCCGAGGCCCAGGCCAGCACGTTCCCGTCCTGGTCGGTGATGCTCACGATGGTGTTGTTGAACGATCTCTTGATGTGCGCCACCCCGTAGGCGACGTTCTTGCGCTCGCGCTTGCGGGGACGACGTCCCCCAGGCTTCGGCTTGGCCATGCTCTTCCTGTCACTCCGTGCCGGGGGTCATCGACGGGCCTTCTTCTTGCCGGCGACCGTCTTCTTGGGGCCCTTGCGGGTGCGTGCGTTCGTGTGCGTCCGCTGGCCCCGCACCGGGAGCCCCTTGCGGTGGCGGATGCCCTGATAGCAACCAATCTCCATCTTCCGCTTGATGTCCTGAGCCACCTCGCGGCGCAGATCGCCCTCGACCTTGAGGTTCTGCTCGATGTAGGCCCGGATGCGGTTGACCTCTTCGTCGGTCAGGTTCCGGACCCGGGTGTCGGGATCGATGTTCGTCTGCGTGCAGACGTCCTTGGCGGCGGTGGGGCCGATGCCGTAGATGTACCGCAGCGAGATCTCCACGCGCTTCTCGCGGGGGACGTCGACGCCGGCGATGCGAGCCATCTGCGTTCTCCTCTCAGCCCTGGCGCTGCTTGTGGCGCGGGTTGTCGCAGATGACCCGCACGACGCCGTGGCGCCGGACCACCTTGCACTTGTCGCACATCGGCTTGACGCTGGGACGCACTTTCATCGTGAGGCTCTCTGGTCGGTCCGGGCCCGGGCCCGGACAACTCGGCAGTTCTTGGGACCGGCCGGTGCCGGGCCCATGGGGAGCAGCCCGCAGCAGCCGGTGGCACGGGGGCCCAGACGGCGAGGTCGCAGGGCGCGGCGGGACAGGGAAAAGCGAATCGTGAGCTTAGCCCGCGCTGAGGCCCGCGCAAGTCACAACCGCACCACCATACTCCGCGACACCGCCTACCGGGAGTTGAGAGGCTCGGCCGCGGCCACTCAGCGTTGGCCGAGGCGCCGGTCGACGGCGGCCGACAACCGGGCGAACACCTCCTCCTCGGTGCCGACGCCGTCCACGGTCACGAGCTTGCCCCGACGTTCGAACCAGGCGAGCACCGGGCCGGTCTCCTTCTCGTACAGCTCCAGGCGGCGGGCGATGGCCTCGTCCGTGTCGTCTGCCCGGCCACGGCCCTTCATGCGCGCCGTGACCACGTCGAGGGGCACGTCGAGGTCGATCACCACGTCGATACCGTCGTCCCCGGTGATGTCGAGCAGCGCCTCGGACTGCCCGAGCGTGCGGGGGAAGCCGTCGAGGAGGAACCCGCCCTCGACGGCATCCGGCTTGGCCAGGCGCTCGCGCACGACACCGATCATCACGTCGTCGGGCACGAGGTTGCCGCCGCGCATGTACTCGTCCGCCTTGCGGCCGAACTCGGTGCCCTCGCTCACCGCAGCCCGGAGCATGTCACCGGTCGAGATGTGCGGGGCGCCGTAATGCGCCGAGAGACGGGCGCTCTGCGTGCCCTTGCCGGCACCTTGCCGGCCGAAGATGACGGCGCGGAGACGTCCTGCCATTCCTGGAACCCCCCGAGGGTCGAGGCCAGCCCACGAGGCCGGCGAGGAAGTGCCGGGGACGGTACACCTACTTCAAGAAGCCCTCGTAGTTGCGCATCATCAACTGGCTGTCGATCTGCTTCATGGTCTCGAGGGCGACGCCCACGGCGATCAGCACCGACACGCCGCCGAAGGCGAGCTGCTGGGTGTTGTTGGAGCCGACGTCGAGGGCGGACGAGATGAACAGCGGCGGAAGCAGGGCCACGCCGGCGATGAACAGCGCGCCGGGCAACGTGATGCGGGACACGATCTTCTGGAGGTGCCGTTCCGTCTGGGGCCCGGGGCGGATGCCCGGGATGAAGCCGCCCTGCTTGCGGATGTCGTCCGCCCGCTGGACGGGGTCGAAGCTGATGGCCGTGTAGAAGTACGCGAAGCCGATGATGAGCAGCCCGTAGAAGCCGAGGTAGACGAAGCTCGTGTGGTTGACGAGGTGGTCGTTCACGAAGCGGCGCACGGTGTCGCCCCAGCCTTCGGCGGGCAGCAGGTTCGTCAGGAGCACGGGCAGGTAGAGCACCGAGCTGGCGAAGATCACCGGGATCACGCCGGACTGGTTGACCTTGAGCGGGATGTAAGTGCTCTGGCCCCCGAACATGCGCCGCCCGACGACGCGCTTGGGGAACTGCACCGGGATCCGACGTTGGCCCTGCTCGACGATGACGATGGCGACGAGCAGCGCCATGAACAGGGCGATCACGATCCCGAGCTTGACGTAGCCACCCTCGGCCCGGATCTGGCCGCCCTGGGCGGGCAGCACGCTCACCACTGACGTGAACACGATGATCGACATGCCGTTGCCGATGCCGCGCTGGGTGATCAGCTCGCCCATCCACATGATGAGGGCGGTACCGGCCGTGATCGTGGCCACGATCATGAGCACGCGCCCCACCGTGAACGTGGGCACGAGGTCGAACTGCTGCTGGGAGTCGCCGATGAGGGAGCCGCCGCCGTTGTGGAACAGGAACACCAGGCCCGTCGACTGGAGCAGGGCGATGACCACGGTCAGGTAGCGGGTGTACTGGTTGATCTTGCGCTGCCCGACCGCGCCCTGCTTCTGCAACTGTTCGATCTTGGGCACCACGACGCCGAGGATCTGCAGGATGATCGACGACGTGATGTAGGGCATGATCCCGAGCGCGAAGATCGCGAATTGGGTCAGCGCGCCGCCGGAGAACAGCTGCAGCAGGCCGAGGATGCCGCCGCGCTCGGCGTTCTGCTTGAGCTGCTCCACGGCGTTCAGGTCGATCCCGGGGGCCGGGATGAACGAGCCGACGCGGAACAGCAGCACGATGCCCATCGTGAAGATGATCTTGTTCCGCAGGTCAGGCACACGGAACATGTTGAGCATGCTCGCGAGCCGGAACGACCGGTTGCTGGTGCTCTGGGTGGCGACCACGGGGACCCGCTCCTGGGATGCTCGAACTCTGGTGGGACCGGCTGTGGGAACCGTCAGCGGTTCATCAGCGCGTTGCCCCGGGACGGCGGTCGACCGTGCCCGAAGGGCAGCGGAAGCAGCTCAACGCTACCCCCACGCGCCGTGATGGCCGCCTCGGCCGAGCGGGAGACGGCGTGGGCGCGGACCCGCACGGCGCGGGTCACCTCGCCCCGGCCGAGAACCTTGACGAGGGCGCCCTTGTGGAGGAGCCCGGCCGCGTGCAGCGCCTCGGGGGTCACCTCGTCGAGCTCGGTCCCCTCGATCACGTCGAGGTTGATGGCCTGGTACTCGACACGGAAGGGGTTGGTGAAGCCGCGCAGCTTCGGCACCCGGCGCTGCAGCGGCATCTGGCCGCCCTCGAAGCCGGCACGAATGGTGTCGCGCGCCTTCTGGCCCTTGGTGCCACGGCCTGCGGTCTTGCCGCCCTTGCCGCCGATGCCCCGGCCGACCCGCTTGGGACGGCGGTTCGAGCCGGGAGGCGGGACCAGGTCGTGGATGTGCATCTCCTCAGACCTCCGTCTCGTCCGGCGCCCGGACCTCGACCAGGTGCGGGACCCGGGCGATCATGCCGCGGATCTCAGGCCGGTCGGGCAGCGTGTTCGACTTGCCGATGCGGCCCAGGCCCAGCGCTCGCAAGGTACCGCGCTGCTTGGGCTTGGTGCCGATGGCGGAGCGGACCTGGGTGACGGTGAGCGTGCCCGGGGCCTGGCCCGGCGAGAGGTCGGCCATCACGAGCCCTCGTCGCCCACGGTGAGGCGGTCGCGCCGCGTCTCCTGGTAGGCCCGCCACAAGCCGGCGGGCACGAACTCGTCCGGGTGCAGGCCGCGCAGGCGGGCGACCTCGTCGGGGCGCTTGAGCGAGCTCAGGGCGTTGATCGTCGCCCGGGCCACGTTGATGTGGTTGGGGGAGCGGAGGGACTTGCAGAGCACGTCGTGCACGCCAGCCTCCTCGAGGATAGCCCGAGCGGCACCCCCGGCGATCACCCCGGTACCGGGGGCCGCCGGCTTCAGCAGCACGCGCCCTGCGTTCCAGATGCCCATGATCGGGTGGATGATCGTGCTGCCGGCCATGGGCACCTCGAACAGGCGTTTGCGCGCCTCCTCGGTGCCCTTCTGGATGGCGAGGGGGACCTCCTTGGCCTTGCCGTAGCCCAGGCCGACCCGCCCGTTCCCGTCACCGAGCACCACGAGGGCGGTGAAGGAGAACCGGCGACCGCCCTTGACCACCTTGGCCACGCGGTTGATGTTGATGACCCGCGACTCGCGCAACTGCGCATCGTTCGCCATCAGCTCACAGCTCCAATCCGGCTTCTCGGGCGGCGTCGGCCAGTGCGGCCACCCGCCCGTGGTAGAGGAACCCGCCGCGGTCGAAGACCACCCGGGATATGCCCTCGGCGCGGGCGCGATCAGCCACGAGGCGCCCGACGGCGCGAGCGGCGTCGACGTTACTGGTCCGGTCCTCCCGCAAGGTGGCCTCGTGGGTGGAGGCGGCAGCGAGCGTGCGACCGGTGACGTCATCGACCAACTGCGCCTCGATGTGGCGGTTCGAGCGGTAGACGGCGAGGCGGGGGCGCTCGGCCGTGCCGGACACCTTGCGGCGGATGCGCTGGTGCCGACGTATCCGGCTGTCCCTCTTGTGCTTGGCTGCGTCGCTCATCGGCCTTCCCGCTCCCGGCCGCTCGGGCCATTCGCTCCGCTCAGCGCTTCCCGCTCCCGGCCGCTCGGGCCATTCGCTCCGCTCATCGCCCTTCCCGCTCCCGGCCGCTCGGGCCATTCGCTTCGCTCATCAGCGCTTCCCGCTCCCGGCCGCTCGGGCCATTCGCTCCGCTCATCGTCACTTCCCGGTCTTGCCGGCCTTGCGGACGACGCGCTCACCCGAGTAGCGGATGCCCTTGCCCTTGTAGGGCTCGGGCTTTCGGATGGCGCGGATGTTGGCGGCCACCTGTCCGACCTGGTGCTTGCTGATGCCCACGACCGCCACCCGGGTGGCGGTCGGCACCTCGAAGGTGATCCCGTCGGGGGCCTCGACCTTGATGGAGTGCGAGTAGCCCACGGCCAGTTCGAGCTTGTCCGGCCCCTGGGCCGTGGCGCGGTAGCCGACGCCCACGATCTCGAGCTCACGGCGGAAGCCCTCGGACACCCCGAGCACCAGGTTGTTGAGCAGCGTGCGGTTGAGGCCGTGCAACGAGCGGCTCTCCCGCTCGTCGTCGGCTCGCTCGACGATCACCTCGCCGTCCGCCTTGTGGGCGGTGATGGCCGGGGGGAGCTCGTGGCTCAGCGTGCCCTTGGGCCCCTTCACCGTCACCAGGCGCCCGTCGATGGTGACCTCCACCCCGGACGGGACGGGGATGGGCGCCTTCCCGATGCGTGACATCAGCGCTCCCTCACCAGACGTAGCAGAGGACCTCGCCGCCGACGCGGCGCTTGCGCGCCTCGCGGTCGGTCATGAGGCCGAGGTTCGTGGACAGGACGGCGACACCCAGGCCGCCGTAGACCCGGGGGATCTCGGTGGCCTTGGTGTAGACCCGCAGGCCGGGCTTGGAGACCCGCCGGATGCCCGAGATCGTGCGCTGCCGCTCGGGCGAGTACTTGAGCTGGACCGACAACGTGTTGCCCGGCCGGTCTGTGGCGGGCCCGACGCTGAAGCCGGCGATGTAGCCCTCCTTCTCGAGGACCGCGGCCAGCAGCTCCTTCAGCTTGGATGACGGCATGCGGACGTCGTCGTGCATGGCCACGTTGGCGTTGCGTATACGCGTCAGCATGTCGGCGATCGGGTCGGTCATCGACATGTGCCCAACCCCCTCACCAGCTCGCCTTCGTCACGCCGGGGACCTCGCCGGCGTGCGCCATCTGCCGCAGGCAGACCCGGCACAGCCCGAACTTGCGGTACACCGCACGCGGCCGCCCGCACCGCTGGCAGCGGGTGTACGAGCGGACCTTGAACTTCGGCTTGCGCTGCTGCTTCTCGATCAGCGCTTTCTTGGCCATGACTCATGCTCCAGGATCTGGGCGCCCGAAGGAGCCCGCGAACTCGTGCGGCGCACGCCCGACCGGGCGCACCGGGCCGGGCGTCGAGGCTGCGCCCCGACGCCTCACTGGCCTTCCCTACGGAACGGGAACGCGAACGCGTCGAGGAGCGCCTTGCCCTCGGCGTTGGTGCGTGCCGTGGTCACGATGGTGATGTCCATGCCCCGGGTGGTGTCGACCCGGTCGTAGTTGATCTCGGGGAAGATCAGCTGCTCGGTCACACCGAACGTGTAGTTGCCCCGGCCGTCGAAGGACCGCGGGTTGAGGCCGCGGAAGTCCCTGATCCGGGGGATGGCCAGGCTGGTGAGCCGGTCGAAGAACTCCCACATGCGGGCGCCGCGCAGGGTCACCCGCACGCCGATGGCGTTGCCCTCGCGCAGCTTGAACCCGGCGATCGACTTCTTCGCCCGCGTGATCACCGGCTTCTGACCGGAGATGACGGTCAGGTCGTCGACGGCGCCCTCGATGAGCTTGGGCTGCTGCAGGGCTGCGCCGACGCCCATGTTCACCACGATCTTCTCGAGGCGAGGGACCATCATCACGTTCGGCAGCCCCAGGGACTCCTGGAGGGCGGCTCGGACCTGGCCGTCGTAGAGGGCCTTCAGGCGGGGCACGGAGGGGACGGGGGCGATGGCGGTCGTCACAGGTCGTCTCCCGTCCGCTTGCAGATCCGCACCTTGTTGCCCTCGTTGTCGAACCGGTAGCCGACGCGGGTGGTCTTGCCGTCCTTGGGGTTTATGACCGCCACGTTCGACGCGTCGATGGGCATCACCTTGTCGATGATCCCCCCCGGCGCGCCCTGCTGGCGTGGCTTGGTGTGGCGCCGGGCGACGTTGACGCCGTCCACGAGCACCTTGCCCTGGCGGGGCAGCACGTTCATGACCACGCCCTCGACGCCACGGTCCTTGCCCACGAGCACCCGGACCCGGTCGCCCTTGCGCACCTTCATCACAACACCTCCGGCGCGAGGGACACGATCCGCATGAAGCGCTTGTCGCGCAGCTCCCGGCCGACCGGGCCGAAGATGCGGGTCCCGCGCGGCTGCATCTGGTCGTTGATGAGAACGGCGGCGTTCTCGTCGAAGCGGATGTAGGACCCGTCGGACCGCCGGCGCTCCTTCTTCGTGCGCACGACGACGCACTTGACCACGTCGCCGCGTTTCACGGAGGCACCGGGGATGGCCTCCTTGACGGTGGCGACGAAGATGTCGCCGATCGAGGCGTACCGGCGCTTCGTCCCGCCGAGCACCCGGATGCAGAGCACTTCGCGGGCGCCGCTGTTGTCGGCGACGCGCAGTCGCGACTCCTGCTGGATCACCGTGCACGCTCCAAGACGTTGACGACACGCCACCGCTTGAGCTTCGAGGTCGGGCGGGTCTCCTGGACGCGCACCCGGTCACCGACGTGGAGGTCGTTGCCGGGGTCGTCCACATAGAGCTTCTTGTGGCGCTGGAGCGTCTTGTTGTAGCGGGGGTGGCGGACGCGGCTCGTGATGGTCACGACGGCCGTCTTGTCCATCCGGTCCGAGATGACGACGCCCTCCCGGACCTTACGGTTGTTCTGGCGCCCGTCGCCCTCGGCTGCCTCCGCACCCCTGGCAGCAGGCGCAGGGCTCGTGGTGGGCGCGGGCGCCGGGCTGGTCTCGTCAGCAGTCGCCTCGTCGGGCATCAGCGGGCCTCCTCAGCCTCGGCGGCGGCGATCTCCAGCTCACGCACCCGGGTCAGCAGCCGGGCCACCTCGCGCTTCAGCTGGCCCATGCGCCGGTAGTTCGAGAGCTGGCCCGTCGCGTGTTGGAACCGGAGCTTGAACAGCTCCTCCTTCGTGTCGCGCAGGCGGGCGAGCAGTTCCTCGGGGGCGAGGTCGGCGACGGTGGACCGAGCCATCAGAACGCCTCCTCACGGGAGACGAAGCGAGCCTTGATCGGCAGCTTCTGGATGGCGCGCTCGATGGCGTCGCGCGCCGTCTTGGCGTCCGGGTAGCGCAGCTCGAAGAGCACCCGGCCGGGGCGCACCACGGCGACCCACTTCTCCGGGCTCCCCTTGCCCGAGCCCATGCGGGTCTCGGCCGGCTTGGCCGTGATCGGTTTGTCGGGGAACACGTTGATCCAGACCTTGCCGCCGCGGCGGATGTGGCGGGTCATGGCGATACGGGCGGCCTCGATCTGTCGGGCCGTCACCCACCCGGGCTCGAGCGCCTGGATGCCGTAGTCGCCGAAGGCGAGCTCGGTGCCGCCCTTGGCCTCGCCGGTCATGCGGCCCCGTTGGGTTTTCCGGTGCTTGACCTTCTTCGGCATCAACATCGTCAGTCGTCCCCCATCCGGAAGTGCGGGGTCTCGTGGTGCGCCCGGGTCGAGCGCTCGATCTCCTCCTCCTCGGCGAGGAGGCGCTCGAACTCGGGGTCGGCCTCCTTGACGAGGGGCTGGGCGGGCTCGGCGGGCGGCTCGTCCTCGGCGGGGGCCGCGGGCGGCGGCTGCTCGCCGGCAGGTGCCGCTGCGGGGCCCGGCGCCGGAGCCGGTGCCGGTGCCGGCGGCGCCTCTTCGGCGGGGCGGCGACGTTGGGCCGCGGAGGAGGACACGACCCGGCGGGGACGGCCCGCCGCGCCGGCGGTCTCGCCCACGGCCATGGCCGCTTCCTTGGCGATCTTCTCGTCCACCGCGGCGCGGTAGGGCAGGATGTCGCCCTTGTAGAGCCACACCTTCACCCCGACGCGTCCCGAGGTGGTGCGGGCCTCGCGGAAGCCGTAGTCGACGTCGGCGCGCAGCGTGTGCAGGGGGACACGGCCCTCGCGGTACCACTCGGTACGGGCCATCTCCGCGCCGCCCAGACGGCCCGAACACTGCACCCGGATGCCGAGGGCGCCGGCCTTCTGGGCGTTCTGCACCGCCCGCTTCATCGCCCGCCGGAAGGCGACGCGCCCGGCGAGCTGGTCGGCCACGCCCTGGGCGATCAGCGCGGCGTCCAGCTCGGGCTGCTTGATCTCCTGGATGTTGAGCTGGACCTTGGCGTTGCCCGTGATCTTCGCGAGCCCGGTTCGGAGGCGGTCGGCCTCGGTGCCACGCCGGCCGATCACGATGCCCGGCCGTGCGGTGTGCACGTCCACCCGCAACCGGTCACGGGTCCGCTCGACCTCGATGCGCGAGATGGCTGCATGGGGCATCTGGGTCATGAGGTAGTTGCGGACGCGCCAGTCCTCGATGACGTACTGGCTGTACTGGCCGCGGTCGGCGAACCAGCGCGACTTCCAGTCGGTGGTGACGCCGAGGCGGAAACCATAGGGGTTGACCTTCTGGCCCATCAGCGCTCGCTCTCCCGGTCGGTCTCGTCGCCCGGCTCTTCGCTCTCTGCCTCCGACGGCGCGTCGGCCTCGGCGCCGTCGGTGCCTACCGCGCCCTCGGCAGGGTCGTCGTCAGAATCGTCGTCTTCGGCGGCATCGAGGTCGGCGGCCAGCTCGCTGGCCGCGTCCGCCTCCGGGCCGACGTCGGCAGCCACCTCGTCGTCGGTGACCGCGTCTTCGTCGGTGACCGCGTCCTCGTCGGTGACCGCGTCTTCGTCGGTGACCGCGTCGAGATCGGGCTCCACCTCGGTGTCGGCGTCGGCCGCCTCGGCCGCTCCCCGGCTCCGCTCGACCCGGCGGCGGCGCGACTCGGCCGCGCTGCGGGTGGCACGACCGCTGCGGGAAGCGGCCCGAGCGGCCTCCCGGGCCCGGATGCGCTCGAGCTGCTCGTCGGGCACGCGACCCACGATGATCGTCAGGTGGCTCGTGCGCTTGCGGATGCGGGTGGCCCGGCCGCGGGCCCGAGGGCGCCACCGCTTGAGCGTGGGGCCCTCGTCGGCGTAGCAGGCGGATACGTACAGCTCGTCGGCCGTCTCGCCGTCGTTGGTCACGGCGTTGGCCACCGCCGAGGCGAGGCACTTGCCGATCACGTCGGCCGACGCCCGCTCGGTGTACTGGAGGATCTCGGCCGCCTCGGCCACGGTCTTGCCGCGGATGAGGTCGAGCACGATGCGGATCTTCCACGCCGACATGCGGGCGTAGCGGACCTTGGCGCGGGTACCCGGCTGCTCGTTCGTCTTGTCGGGCGCGTAGGAGCCGGCGGTCCTCATCGTCGACCCCTCGCCTGCTTCTCCTGGCCCGCGTGGTAGCGGAAGGTCCGCGTCGGCGCGAACTCACCGAGCTTGTGCCCGACCATCGACTCGGTGACGTACACAGGCACGTGCTTGCGCCCGTCGTGCACGGCGATGGTGTGGCCCACCATGTCGGGGATGATCGTCGAGCGGCGCGACCAGGTCTTGATCACGCGCTTCTCGTTCTTGCCGTTGAGATCGTCGATCTTCTTCAGCAGGTGATCGTCGACGAAGGGGCCCTTCTTGAGGCTCCGGGGCATCGTCTCCTACCTCTCAGCGCCGGGAGCCGCGCGTACGGCGGCGCCGGATGATGAGCTTCTGGCTCGTCTTGTTGGTGTCGCGGGTGCGCGTCTCGGGCTTGCCCCAGGGGGAGACCGGGTGGCGGCCGCCGGAGGTCTTGCCCTCGCCGCCACCGAGGGGGTGGTCGACGGGGTTCATGGCCACGCCACGCGTCTGGGGGCGGACGCCCTTCCAGCGGTTGCGGCCCGCCTTGCCCACCTTGACCAGGTCAGCCTCGACGTTGCCCACCTGGCCGATCGTGGCCCGGCAGTCGAGGGAGAGCCGGCGCATCTCGGTGGAGGGGAGGCGGAGGATGGCGAAGTCGCCTTCCTTGCCGACCAGCTGCACCGAGGAGCCCGCCGAGCGGGCCAGCTTGCCCCCGGCCCCGGGCCGGAACTCCACGTTGTGCACGGTGGTGCCGACGGGGATGTTGCGCATGGGCAGGGCGTTGCCGGGGCGGATGTCCGACCCTGGCCCGGACTGGAGATACTCGCCCACCTTCACGTCGCGCGGGGCGAGGACGTAGCGCTTCTCGCCATCGAGGTAGTGCAGCAGGGCCAAGCGGCAGTTGCGGTTCGGGTCGTACTCGATCGTGGCAACCTTGGCGGGCACGCCGTCCTTGTTCCGACGGAAGTCGACGATGCGGTACCGCTGCTTGTGCCCGCCGCCGCGGTGGCGGGAGGTCTTGCGGCCGTCGGTGTTGCGCCCGCCGGAGGAGGACTTCTTGGCGAGAAGCCCCTTGTTGGGCTTGTCGGTTGTGATGTCGGAGAAATCGGAGACGGTCTGGAACCGTCGCCCGGCGCTCGTCGGCCGTCGCTGCCGGATACCCATCGCTACCCCTCGAACAGATCGATCGTGTTGCCGGCGCGCAGTGTGACCAGGGCGCGTCGGGTGTCGGAGCGCACGCCGACCTGGCCTGTCCGCCGGTTCCGCTTGCGCTTGCCCTTGCGGTTGACGGTGTTCACCTTCTCCACGGCCACGCCGAAGATCGCCTGGACCGCGTCACGGATCTCCGGCTTGGAGGCTTCCGGGTGGACGATGAACGTGTACACGTTCTCGTCGATGAGCGAGTACGACTTCTCGCTGACCACCGGCCGGAGGATGACGTCTCGGGGGTCCTTCATGCGCCTTCGACCTCGTCGTTGTGGCTGACCTGCCCACCGGCGCCCGAAGCGGCGCCCCGGCCGTAGAGCGTGTCGGTGGTGAACACGACCCAGTCGTTCACCAGCACGTCGTAGGTGTTGAGCTCACGTGCCGCGATCACCTGCACCTCGGGCAGGTTCCGGAAAGACTTCCAGATGGCCTCGTCCTCGGTGCGCAGGACGAGGAGCACGCGGCCCGGGGTGCCGAGGGACTCGAGGGCGGCACGTGCCGACTTGGTCGAAGGGACGTCCCAGCCCCAGTTCTCGACGACGAGGACCCGGTCCTCCGCCGCCCGGTCCGACAGCGCCGAGATCAGCGCCAAGCGGATCATCTTCTTGGGGGTCCGCTGGCGGTAGGAGCGGGGCTTGGGCCCGAGGGCCACGCCCCCGTGGCGGAACTGGGGGGAGCGGATCGAACCCTGGCGAGCCCGGCCCGTCCCCTTCTGCTTCCAAGGCTTGGCACCGCCGCCCGCCACCTCGGCCCTCGTCTTCGTGGAGTGGGTGCCGGCGCGCCGGGCGGCGAGCTGCGCCGTAACCACCTGGTGCATCACGGCGATGTTGGGCTCGAGGCCGAACACGGCCGGGTCGAGCGTGACGGACGCCTTGGTCGGTGCCATCTGGCCTCAGGCTCCCTTCACCGCGTCGCGCACGAGGACGAGGCCCCCCCGGGGACCGGGGACCGCGCCCTTGATGAGCAGCAGCCCGGCCTCGGCGTCGACCTTGACCACCAGCAGGTTCAACGTGGTCACCTTCTCGGCGCCGGCGCGGCCGGCCATGCGCTGGCCGCGGAACACGCGCGCCGGGGTGGCGCAGCTTCCGATGGCCCCGGGGGCTCGGTGCTTCTTGTGGTTACCGTGCCCTGCGCCCTGGCCGCTGAAGTTGTGCCGCTTCATCACGCCCGTGAAGCCCTTGCCCTTCGACACGGCGGTGACGTCGACGAGGCCGGTCTCGGCGAAGGTCTCGACGGAGAGGTCCTGGCCCACCTCGTAGTCGGCCACGTCCTCGAGGCGCAGCTCCACGAGCCGTACCCCGGGCTCGACGCCGACCTTGGAGAAGTGGCCGGCCTCGGGCTTGTTGAGCTTGCGGGCAGGCTTGGTGCCGTAGGTGACCTGCAGCGCGGCGTAGCCGTCGCTCGCAGGAGTCTTGACCTGGACGATGCGGCAAGGGTCGACCTTGACGACGGTGACGGGCACGACCTTGTTCTGGTCGTCCCACACCTGTGTCATCCCTACCTTCTCGCCGACGATCGCTTTCGTGGCCATGGCGGTTTCCGTCCGTCTCTTCCGGAGCATCAGGGGGCGGCAGGCTCGGAGGTGAGCCGCGCCTCACGCGAGCGCTCCGCTCGGGTGTCCCGGCGGAGCGCTCTGTTCGGTTGTGCCCTGCGGTTCCCTCCGAGCGTCTCAGGTGGGCCTGCGGGGACGTCGATTTCGGTGCCGGGCGCCGAGGCCCAGCTCACGTAGCTGGCCGAGTATATCGATCGGGTATGGGCTGCGCTACTCGCGATGGCGGAGGACGGGCCGGTGGTGCGGGTCAGGCCTGCTGGAGCTTGATCTCGATGTCGACGCCCGCGGGCAGCTCGAGGCGCTGGAGGGCGTCGACCGTCTTCGCCGAGGGGTCGAGGATGTCGATGAGGCGCTTGTGGATGCGCATCTCGAAGTGCTCCCGCGAGTCCTTGTCCTTGTGCGGGGAGCGGATCACGGTGTAGCGGTGCTTCTCCGTGGGCAACGGGACGGGGCCTCGGACCGTGGCCTGCGTGCGAACGACCGTCTCCACGATCTTCTTCGTCGACTGGTCGATGACCTCGTGGTCGTACGCCTTCAACCTGATGCGGATCTTCTGTCCGTCGGCCATGTAGGACCTTCCCGTTGTCAACGTTCGCCGCACCGGGCGCCGCCTGGGAGCAGGCCGCGCCTGGTACGCGTGCAGCCGGAGAACCTTAGCCGAGCCCGCGGCGCGCCGACCATCGCGCCGCTGACGCGATCGGGGCCGCCCCCGTGGGGGCGGCCCCGACCTTCGTCCCGACGCCTGGTGCCTGGTGCCTGGTGCCTACTTGAGGATCTTCACGACGCGCCCGGCGCCGACGGTACGCCCGCCCTCGCGGATGGCGAAGCGCAGGCCCTCGTCCATGGCGATGGGCTGGATCAGAGTGATGTGCATCGTCGTGTTGTCACCGGGCATGCACATCTCGACGCCCTCGGGCAGGTCGATGTGGCCGGTCACGTCCGTGGTGCGGAAGTAGAACTGCGGGCGGTAGTTGGAGAAGAACGGCTTGTGGCGACCGCCCTCGTCCTTGGACAACACGTAGACCTGCGCCTCGAACTCGGTGTGGGGAGTGATGGAGCCCGGCTTGGCGAGCACCTGGCCCCGCTGCACGTCCTCCTTCTTGGTGCCGCGGAGGAGGGCGCCGATGTTGTCGCCCGCCTGGCCCTCGTCGAGGAACTTGCGGAACATCTCGACGCCGGTGCACACGGTCTTCGTGGTCGGCTTGAGGCCGATGATCTCGACCTCGTCGCCGACCCGCACGATGCCCTGCTCGACCTTGCCGGTGACGACGGTGCCACGGCCGGTGATGGTGAACACGTCCTCGATGGGCATGAGGAAGGGCTTGTCCGTGTCGCGCTTGGGCTCGGGCACGAACTCGTCGACCGCGCTCATGAGGTCGACGATGGACTGGGTCCAGGTGGCGTCGCCCTCGAGGGCCTTGAGCGCCGAGACCCGGATCACCGGGGCGTCGTCGCCGGGGAACTCGTACTCCGTGAGCAGCTCGCGCACCTCGAGCTCGACGAGGTCGAGGAGCTCCTCGTCGTCGACCGCATCGACCTTGTTGAGGGCCACGACGATGTAGGGGACGCCCACCTGGCGGGCGAGCACGACGTGCTCCCGCGTCTGGGGCATGGGCCCGTCGGTGGCGGCCACCACCAGGATGGCGCCGTCGACCTGGGCGGCGCCCGTGATCATGTTCTTGATGTAGTCGGCGTGGCCGGGCATGTCGACGTGGGCGTAGTGGCGGTTCGGGGTCTCGTACTCGACGTGCGCGATGTTGATCGTGATGCCCCGCTCGCGCTCCTCGGGGGCCTTGTCGATGTCCTCGAACTTCGTGAACTTGGTACCACCGCCACCCGCCTCAGAGAGCACCTTCGTGATCGCAGCGGTCAGCGTCGTCTTGCCATGGTCGATATGGCCCATCGTCCCCACGTTGAGGTGGGGCTTCGTACGCTCGAACTTCTGCTTCGCCATCGTGGTGTCCCTTGCTGTCTCTGGCCTTGGGTGCGGTTGGGGAGTGGGTCGTGTCGTCAGACGCCGCGGACGCGGCGGACGATCTCGTCCTGCTTGTCCGCTGGCATCTGCTGGTACGAGTCGAAGTGCATGCTGTAGGTCGCTCGGCCCTGCGTGCGAGATCGTAGATCGGTCGCGTAGCCGAACATCTCCGAAAGGGGGACCGTGGCCCGGATCACCTGGCTGTTCCCGCGCTGCTCCATGCCGGACACGCGCCCCCGCCGGGAGTTGAGGTCGCCCATCACGTCGCCGAGGTAGTCGTCGGGGGTCACGGCCTCGACCCGCATGATCGGCTCGAGCAGTACGGGCTTGCCCTGTTCCGCCGCCTTCTTGAAGACCAGGGAGCCGGCGATCTTGAACGCCATCTCGGAGGAGTCGACGTCGTGGTACTGGCCGTCGACGAGGATGGCCCGCACGTCCACGGTCGGGTACCCGGCGAGCACGCCCGACGTCAGCGCCTCTTGGATGCCCTGGTCGATGGAGGGGATGTACTCCTTCGGGATGCGCCCGCCGCTGATCTTGTCGACGAACTCGTAGCCACCGCCGGGCCCGGTGGGCTCGAGGTCGATCACGACGACGGCGAACTGCCCGGAGCCCCCGGTCTGCTTGATGTGGCGGTACTCGACCTTCTGTACCGTGCGGGTCACCGTCTCGCGATAGGCCACCTGCGGCTTGCCCACGGTGGCGTCGACCCGGAACTCGCGCAACAGCCGGTCGACGAGCACCTCGAGGTGGAGCTCGCCCATCCCCGAGATCACCGTCTCACCCGTCTCGTGGTCGGTGCGGACCTGGAAGGTCGGGTCCTCCTCGGTGAGGGTGGCCAGAGCCTTGGACATCTTGTCCTGGTCGACCTTGGTCTTCGGCTCGATCGCCACGTGGATGACGGGCTCGGGGAACTCGAGCTGCTCGAGGACGATGGGGTTGGACGTGTCGCAGATCGTGTCTCCGGTACGGGTGTTCTTGAAACCGATGCCGGCGACGATGTCCCCCGCCCGGGCGAGGTCGATGTCCTCACGGTGGTTCGCGTGCATCTCGAGGAGGCGGCCCAGCCGCTCCTTGTTCGTCGTGCGCGTGTTCAGCACCTGGGCGCCCTTGGCCACCGTGCCCGAGTAGACGCGGAAGTAGGTGAGGCGGCCGACGTGGGGGTCGGACATGATCTTGAAGGCGAGTGCCGAGAAGGGCTCGTCGTCCGATGCTTTGCGCTCGAGCGTCTCGGTGCCCCTGGTGTTGGTGCCCTGCACGGGGGGCAGGTCGCTCGGCGAGGGCAGGTAGCGCACCACGGCGTCGAGCAGCGGCTGCACGCCCTTGTTCTTGAAGGCCGTGCCGTTGAGCACGGGGACGAGATGGTTGCTCACCGTGCCGGTGCGGACCGCCCGCCACAGGTCCTCGGGCGTGATCTCCTCGTCGCCGATGAACTTCTCGAGGAGGGCGTCGTCCACTTCGGAGGCGACGTCGATCAACCGCTGGCGCCACTCCTCGGCCTGGTCGGCCAGCTCGTCGGGGATCTCGATGATCTCGAAGCTCGCGCCGAGGTCCTCGCCCTTGTCCCACACGACGGCGTGCATCTCGACGAGGTCGATGATGCCCCGGTAGTGGCCCTCGGCGCCGATGGGCAGCTGGATCACCGCGGTCTTGGTGTCGAGGCGGTCCTCGATGGACGCGAGGGAGGCGTAGAAGTCGGCGCCGAGCCGGTCCATCTTGTTGATGAAGCAGATCCGGGGCACGTGGTACTTGTTGGCCTGCCGCCACACGTTCTCGGTCTGGGGCTCCACCCCGGCGACGCCGTCGAACACGGCGACGGCGCCGTCGAGCACCCGGAGCGAGCGCTCGACCTCGACGGTGAAGTCGACGTGGCCGGGCGTGTCGATGATGTTGATCCTGTGGTCGTCCCAGAAGCAGGTCGTCGCCGCCGACGTGATGGTGATGCCGCGCTCCTGCTCCTGCACCATCCAGTCCATGGTGGCCGCGCCCTCGTGCACCTCGCCGATCTTGTAGTTGCGGCCGGTGTAGAAGAGGATGCGCTCGGTCGTCGTGGTCTTGCCCGCGTCGATGTGGGCCATGATCCCGATGTTGCGGGTCTTCTCGAGCGGGTGACGAAGGGGGGCCATGGTCAGGACTCTCTGCCTCGAAGGGAGCTCACCAGCAGACGGTATCGACCCTGCTGCGGTCAGCGGATGGGGTGGGCGTGCGGGGACGGGTGGTTCGTGTCAGAACGCCGGTCGAACAACCACAGGGTTGTGCGACGAATTCCCCGCCCGACCAGGCCAGGGTGCTCGACGGCCCCTGGCGCCGCGGGCGTTCACCAGCGGTAGTGGGCGAAGGCCTTGTTCGACTCGGCCATCTTGTGGAGGTCCTCACGCCGCTTCACCGACGCTCCGATGCCGTTCGACGCATCTAGGATCTCGTTCGCCAGGCGCGCCGCCATCGTGCGCTCGCGGCGGTTCCGGGCGAAGGTCACGAGCCAGCGGATGGCCAGGGTCGTCGAGCGCCGCGGGCGGACCTCCACCGGCACCTGGTAGGTCGCTCCGCCGACGCGACGGCTTCGTACCTCGAGCTGCGGCTTCACGTTGTCGACGGCCCGCTTGAGCGTGACGATGGGGTCGGCAGAGGTCTTCTGCTCGATCGTCGTCAACGCCTCGTAGACGATGCCTTCGGCCACCGACCGCTTCCCCCGCTGCAGGATCTTGTTCACCACTTGGGTGACGAGCACGGACCGATAGATGGGGTCGGGCATGAGCTCCCGACGCGGTGCTGGGCCCTTGCGAGGCACGCTACTTCTCCTTCTTGGCGCCGTATCGGCTTCGCGCCTGCTTCCGATCGCGCACACCAGAGGTGTCGAGGGTGCCGCGGATGATCTTGTACCGCACGCCAGGGAGGTCCTTCACGCGGCCGCCGCGCACGAGCACCATCGAGTGCTCCTGGAGGTTGTGGCCCTCGCCGGGGATGTAGGCCGTGACCTCGATACCGCTGTTCAAGCGGACGCGTGCCACCTTGCGGAGCGCCGAGTTCGGCTTCTTCGGTGTCGTCGTGTACACGCGCGTGCAGACGCCGCGGCGCTGCGGAGCCCCCTTCAGAGCGGGCGTCTTGCTCTTCGAGGGCTTCGACGCGCGTCCCTTCCTGACGAGCTGTTGGATGGTGGGCACGTAGAGACCTTTCGGCTGTCCAGCCAGGTTGGGTGGCGGGTGTTCGGCGGCCGTCGCTCGCCGAGCGGGCGCGACGGAGGCACAGAGCGCGGACGATCCTAGGCGGTCCGGAGGCCGATGATCAAGCGGCCGACCAGCGCAGCGACCGCGCTCGCCGCGACGCTCCTTGCCTTGCCGGTAGCCTAGTGCCGCGGACACGGCACCAGCCGTGCGGGAGCGACGATGGTGCGCCGCAGATGACGGTGGCGGACGGCAGCCGTGCGCCAGGGCCGCACGGCTGCACGTGACAGAGCTGCACACGACGGCGGAGACGAGGAGGTGCTCGATGATCCAGGAGCGCCTGGGAGCGCTGTTCCGGAAGCGGTCGAGGGACGACGACGACCTGCTGGGCGCGCCCGTCCCCGGCCCGGCGGCCACGACGACCGGGCGGTCCCGCCCGGCGACCGGCCCTGAGCACGACGACGACCCGGCCATCGACGTGGTGTCCCTCGCCGAGCGCGGGGACCAGACCTGGGAGGACCTGCTCTCCGAGGCCCTCCACGAGCCAGCAGGGGCGTCCCCCGGAGGACGCAGCGCCGGCGTTGGCGACGACGCCGGTGGCGCCGCGCCCGCAGCGCCAGGGCCCGAGGTGGCGGTAGCCGAGGGCGATCGCCCGACCGGCCCGCGCGTCACCCCTGCGGGGAGCACCACCCTGGCGCGGGGGCGTCGTATCGTCCGCTACCGGATCGAGCTCGACCCACCCGACGACGCCGGCTGAGCCCTCCCCCGCCGCGACGCGCCGCGGCGCCCCCCAGCCGTGGCCGAGGGGCGCCGCCGGGCAGAGGTCGCTCAGCCGACGATCTGGTCGAAGTCGACGGTGCCGCCGTCGCTGCGTGCCCCCCCGTCGAGGGAGGCCAGGTACTCGGCGGGGTCGTCGGAGCTGTAGTACTCGAGGGGCTGGTAGTCGGGCGCGTAGGGCTCGACGTCCCGGTAGAGCTGCAGCCCCGTGCCGGCGGGGATGAGCTTGCCGATGATGATGTTCTCCTTCAGCCCCATGAGCCCGTCGCTGCGGGACTCGATGGCGGCCTCGGTGAGCACCCGGGTCGTCTCCTGGAAGGAGGCGGCCGACAGCCAGCTGTCCGTGGCCAAGGAGGCCTTGGTGATGCCCATCAGCTCGGGGCGGCCCTCGGCGGGGCGCTTCCCGTCGGCGACCAGCTCACGGTTGGCGTCGGCGAACACCTTGGCGTCGACGCGCTCGCCGGGCAGGAAGGGGCTGTCGCCCGGCTCCTGGACGGCGACGCGCCTGGTCATCTGGCGCACGATCAGCTCGATGTGCTTGTCGTGGATGGACACGCCCTGGTCGCGGTACACGCGCTGGACCTGGTCGACCAGGTAGGTCTGGGTCTCGCGCACACCCTTGATCTCCAGGAGCTCCTTGGGGTCACGTGGGCCTTCGACGATGGCGTCACCGGCCACGATCTCCTGGCCGTCCTGGACCTCGAGGCGAGCGGCGAGGGGCACCGTGTACACGTCCTCGGTGCCGTCGTCGCCCACGATGGTGATGGCGCGGCCACGGCTCT
Source organism: Acidimicrobiia bacterium (assembly GCA_009377505.1). Classification (GTDB taxonomy): domain Bacteria; phylum Actinomycetota; class Acidimicrobiia; order Acidimicrobiales; family CAIXPF01; genus WHTX01. The sequence goes on along the minus strand of WHTX01000040.1, from coordinate 5,423 downwards.
CGTCGTCGCCGACGCGCACAACGCCGGTGATGCGGGCGAGCACGGCCTTGTTCTTGGGGCTACGGGCCTCGAAGAGCTCGACCACCCGGGGCAGGCCGCCGGCGATGTCCCCGCCGGCGCCGGCGATGCCGCCCGTGTGGAAGGTCCGCATCGTCAGCTGGGTACCGGGCTCGCCGATCGACTGGGCGGCGATGACCCCGACGGCCTCGCCGTCCTCGATGGCCCGGCCCGTGGCCAGGCTGAGCCCGTAGCAGGCACCGGAGACGCCGAAGCGGCTGTCGTCCGTGAGCGGCGACATCACCCGCACGCGGTCGACTCCGGGGTCGTCCCGCAGCTTGGCGAGCAGCTCCATATCGACCATCGTCCCCCGCTCGATGACTGTGCCGTCACCGAGGGTGACGTCATCGGACAGGGTGCGGGAGAACAACCTGGTCTCGAGGTAGCTGCGCCGACCGGGGGCATCGGGCTCGACGCCCTCGATCCACACGCCTCGCACGGGGCCGCCCTTGGCGAAGGGGTCCTCGTCGTTGATGATGAGCTCCTGGGCCACGTCGACCAGGCGGCGGGTCAGGTAGCCCGAGTCGGCCGTGCGCAGGGCCGTGTCGACGAGGCCCTTTCGGGCGCCGGGCGTGGCGATGAAGTACTCCAACATCGTCAGGCCCTCGCGGAAGTTCGACTTGATCGGGCGGGGGATCATGTCTCCGCGGGGGTTGGCCACGAGGCCGCGCATGCCGGCGATCTGGCGGACCTGGAGCATGTTCCCTCGGGCGCCCGAGCCCACCATCATGTCGATGGGGTTGAACTTGCGGCGCTTGAGCAGGCGCTCCATCGCCTCCATGACCTCCTCGATGGCCATGGTCCAGATCTCGACCTCCTTCTGGCGGCGCTCACCATCGGTGATGATGCCCCGTCGGAACTGGCCTTCGATCTTGTCGGCCTCGAGCTCGTAGCGGTCGAGGATCTCGGGCTTCTCCGACGGCGTCTGGACGTCGTCGATCGAGATCGTGAGTCCCGACTGCGCCGCGTAGCGGAAGCAGAGGTTCTTCATGTCGTCGAGCGACTGGGACACGACGGCGTTCTCGTACCGGTTGGCCAGGTCGTCCACGATCTGGCCCATGTCGCCCTTCTTGATGGGCCGGTTGATGAAGCGGAAGCCCTCGGGCAGGGTCTTGTTGAAGAGCAGCCGGCCCGGGGTCGTCTGCTGGTAGGTGCCGTCCTCGTTGCGCAGGATCGGCATGCGGTACTCGATGAGCGAGTGCAGGTCGAGCTCGCCAGCGTCGCGATCGCGCTCCACCTGGTCCATGCGTCGATAGACGCGCCCCTCGCCCTGCGAGCCCGCCACGGCCTCGGTCAGGTAATACGCGCCGATGATCATGTCCTGGGTCGGCGTGACCAGCGGCCGCCCGTGCGCCGGCGACAACAGGTTGTTCGCCGAGAGCATCAGCACCCGGGCCTCGGCCTGGGCCTCGGCCGACAGGGGCAGGTGCACAGCCATCTGGTCGCCGTCGAAGTCGGCGTTGAAGGCCGTGCACACGAGGGGGTGGATCTGGATGGCCTTGCCCTCGACCAGGATCGGCTCGAAGGCCTGGATGCCCAGGCGGTGCAGCGTCGGCGCCCGGTTCAGGAGCACCGGGTGCTCCTTGATGACCTCGTCGAGCACGTCCCAGACCTGGGGGCGGCGGCGCTCGACCATGCGCTTGGCCGACTTGATGTTCTGGGCCAGCTCCTCGTCGACGAGCTTCTTCATCACGAAGGGCTTGAACAGCTCGAGCGCCATCAGCTTGGGCAGGCCGCACTGGTGCAGCTTGAGGGTGGGGCCGACCACGATGACCGAGCGGCCCGAGTAGTCGACGCGCTTGCCCAGCAGGTTCTGGCGGAAGCGCCCCTGCTTGCCCTTGAGCATGTCCGAGAGGGACTTGAGGGGCCGGTTGCCGGGCCCCGTCACCGGGCGCCCGCGCCGGCCGTTGTCGAACAGCGCGTCGACCGCCTCCTGCAGCATCCGCTTCTCGTTGTTGACGATGATCTCGGGGGCACCGAGGTCCAACAGGCGCTTGAGGCGGTTGTTGCGGTTGATGACCCGGCGGTACAGGTCGTTCAGGTCCGACGTGGCGAAGCGGCCGCCGTCGAGCTGGACCATCGGCCGCAGCTCGGGCGGGATCACCGGGACGGCGTCGAGGATCATGGCCCGAGGGTCGTTGACCCGGCGGTTGTGGTCGTCGCGCCGGTTGAAGGCGGCCACGATCTTGAGCCGCTTGATCGCCTTCTGCTTGCGCTGCGCCGAGAGCTGCTTGCCGTCCGTCGGCTCGATGAGGTCACGGAGCTTCCGCTCCTCCTCGTCGAGGTCGATGCGGTCGATCAGCCGCTTGATGGCGTCCGCGCCCATGCCGCCGTCGAAGTAGTCCTGGTAGCGGTAGACCAGCTCGCGCCACAGGGTCTCGTCGTCGAGGATCTTGCGGGCGTGCAGGTCCCTGAAGGCGTCCCAGGTCCGCGTGAGCAGGTCGATCTGGGCCTCGTAGTCCTCGCGGATGGCGGCGAGGTCCTTCTCGGTGGCCCGCTGGCGAGCCTTCAGCTCGGTGTCCTTGGCGCCCTGGCCCTCGAGCTCCTCGATCTCGGCCTCGAGCTCCTCGTGGCGCTTGGCCAGGCGCACTTCGCGCTCCTGCTCGAGCTCGTCGCGCTCGGCCAGGTAGTCCGCCTCGAGGGAGGGGAGGTCGGTCTGGCGGCGCTCCTCGTCCACCCAGGTGACCAGGTTGGCGGCGAAGTAGATGACCTTTTCGAGCTGCTTGGCCTTCAGCTCCTCACGGGGCTCGGTGCCCATGAGCAGGTAGGCGAGCCAGCTGCGCGTGCCCCGTAGGTACCAGATGTGCACGGCCGGCGCGGCCAGCTCGATGTGGCCCATGCGCTCGCGCCGGACCTTGGAGCGCGTCACCTCGACGCCACAGCGCTCGCAGACGATGCCCTTGAAGCGGACCCGCTTGTACTTCCCGCAGTAGCACTCCCAGTCCTTGGTGGGACCGAAGATCTTCTCGCAGAAGAGCCCGTCCTTCTCGGGCTTGAGGGTCCGGTAGTTGATCGTCTCGGGCTTCTTGACCTCGCCGTGGGACCACACCCGGATGGCTTCGGGGGTGGCGAGGCCGATGCGCAACTGATCGAAATCGTTGACGTCCAGCATTCAGGCTTCCTTGGTCAGCTGCGAGCGGAGCGAGTGAGGGGACGGCACGCGCCGAAGGGGCGCAGGGAGAGGTTGGCGAGCGGTGGGCGAGATGCTCACGCGCGGCCCAACCGACGGGCGGCGTCGCCCTCGTCGGTACCGCGCTCGGGGCGCTGTAGGTCGATGCCCAGCTCCTCCGTGGCCCGGAAGATCTCCTCGTCGAGCTCGCGCATCTCGATCTCGGCACCGTCCTTCGCCCGGACCTCGACGTTGAGGCAGAGGGCCTGCATCTCCTTGATAAGCACCTTGAAGCTCTCGGGGATGCCGGGCTCGGGGATGTTCTCGCCCTTGACGATGGCTTCGTACACCTTCACACGGCCGAGCACGTCGTCGGACTTGATGGTCAGCAGCTCCTGCAGGCAGTACGCGGCGCCGTAGGCCTCGAGCGCCCACACCTCCATCTCGCCGAAGCGCTGGCCACCGAACTGGGCCTTACCACCGAGGGGCTGCTGGGTGATCATCGAGTACGGGCCCGTCGACCGGGCGTGGATCTTGTCGTCGACGAGGTGGGCCAGCTTCAGGATGTACACGCAGCCGACCATGATCGGGTTGTCGTAGGGCTCGCCGGTGCGCCCGTTGTAGAGCATCGCCTTGCCGTCCGTGCCGATCATCCGCTTGCCGTCGAGGGCCTCGGGGTGGAGGTGCTCGAGCAGCTTCTGGATGGTCGGGTGCTTGCCGGCCCGCTCGACCTCGTCCCACTTCGCCCCGTCGAACACGGGGGTGGCGATGAACGTTGCCGGCGTGGTCGTCGGGCGGGTCTTGGTCTCGGTGCCCCGGATGGGCTCCTGGCCGGTGTCGACCTTGCCGTCGCCGTCGACGTCCCAGCCCCAGCGGGCGCAGTAGCCGAGGTGGGACTCGAGCACCTGGCCCACGTTCATGCGGGAGGGCACGCCCAGGGGGTTCAGGATGATGTCGACCTGGGTGCCGTCGGCCATGTAGGGCATCTCCTCGAGGGGGAGGATCCTCGAGATGACGCCCTTGTTGCCGTGGCGACCGGCCAGCTTGTCCCCGACGGAGATCTTGCGCTTCTGGGCGACGTACACCCGCACCAGCTGGTTCACGCCGGGGGGCAGCTCGTGGTGCTCGTCGCGGCTGAAGACCTTGACGTCGATGACCTTGCCCTCTTCGCCGTGGGGCACCTTGAGGGACGTGTCGCGCACCTCACGGGCCTTCTCGCCGAAGATGGCCCGCAGCAGCCGCTCCTCGGGGGTGAGCTCGGTCTCGCCCTTGGGTGTCACCTTGCCCACGAGCACGTCGCCCGCCCCGACCTCGGCACCGACGCGGATGATCCCGCGCTCGTCGAGGTCGGCGAGGATCTCCTCGGAAAGGTTGGGTATGTCCCGGGTGATCTCCTCGGGGCCGAGCTTGGTGTCCCGGGCGTCGATCTCGTGCTCGTGGATATGGATCGACGTCAGCACGTCGTCCCGCACCATGCGCTCCGAGAGGATGATCGCGTCCTCGAAGTTGTAGCCCTCCCAGGGCATGAAGGCGACGAGCAGGTTCTTGCCGAGCGCCAGCTCGCCGAGGTCGGTGGAGGGCCCGTCGGCGAGCAGGTCGCCCGCGGCCACCCGCTGGCCCTCGACCACCCGCGGCTTCTGGTTGATGCAGGTGTCCTGGTTCGAGCGCTCGAACTTCAGCAGCCGCCTTGTGCGCCTGCCGAGGTTGTCGTAGTCGATGGTGACCAGGCGGCCACTGACGTCCACGACGGTCCCGTCGTCCTCGGCGAGGATCATGTCGGCCGCGTCGCGGGCCGCCCGGGACTCGATGCCCGTGCCGATGTAGGGCGCCTCGGCCCGGAGCAGCGGAACGGCCTGCTTCTGCATGTTGGCGCCCATCAGCGCCCGGTTGGCGTCGTCGTGCTCGAGGAAGGGAATGAGCGCCGTGGCCACGGAGATGATCTGCTTGGGCGACACGTCCATCATCTCGACCTCGGCGGCGGGCACGGTGGACACCTCGGTGGTGGCACCGAAGAACACGTCGCGCTCGAGCATGAGCTTGAGGTCGGACAGCGACGCCGCCTGGGGCGAGCGCCGCGAGAGGATGCGGTCCTCGAGGAAGGTGCCCCGCTCGTCGACGGGCACGTTGGCCTGGGCGACGACGTAGTCCTCCTCCTCGTCAGCGGCGAGGTAGACGATGTCGTCGCTGACCCGCCCGTCGTTCACCCGGCGGTAGGGCGACTCGATGAAGCCGAGGCGTTGACCCGGGCGTAGCTGGC
>WHTX01000395.1 GCA_009377505.1 Acidimicrobiia bacterium | reverse complement strand
GACCCGGCCCCGCAGCTCCCAGAAGTGGGCGAGGGCGATGCACAGCTCCAAGCCGAGGTCCCGGTGGTGGCGGCGGGCCCACGCCAACGCCGAGCGGAGGTTGCCCTCGTACTGGCCCAGGCCGAACAGGACGTGGCCGGGGTACTCGCCCCGCAACCCGACGTCGCAGTGCCGGGCCACCTCGAGGAAGTACTCCGCATGGCGTCGTCGGGTCGCCCCTTCCGCCCCCTGGTCGGCCAGGCCCTCCGCGGCGCGGCGGCGCACCGGCTCGGCCAGGTGGTAGCGCATCGGCCCGTCGGGGCCGTCGAGCAGCGGGCAGAACTCGGTCATGTCCCTCACCGTGAGCTCGGAGGCTCGAACGGCCAGCACCAACGAGTGCTCCACGAGGGCGCCGAGCAGGCCGGGCACGTCCCCCATGGCCGCCACGTGCTCGGCCGCGTGCAGGACGAAGCCCCTGGTGAAGACCGACAGCCGATCGAGCAGCTGTTGCTCCGCCGGCCCGAGGAGGCCGTAGCTCCAGTCGACGGTGGCCTCCATGGTCTGGTGCCCGGGCACGGCGGCGGCCAGGAGACCGTCGAGTTCGCCGAGGGAGTGCTCGCCGGCCCACGCCGCCGCCAGCTCGACGGCGAGCGGGAGGCCGTCGAGCCGTCGGCAGATCTGCTCGACAGGGGAGCCGCGGGGGCCATCGACGCGGGAATCACCACCGGCGAGGCCGGCGCGGTCGAGGAACAGCTCGACGGCCGGCTCGACGTCGAGGGCGGGCACGTCCCACACCTGCTCGCCCGGCACCCCGAGGGGGACCTGGCTCGTGGCCAGGACCCGCACCTGCGGGCAGCGCTCGAGCAGGTGATGGGCGAGCTCGCCGGCGGCGCCGGCGACGTGCCCGCAGTCGTCGAGCACGAGGAGCAGCTCGGCCTCGGTCAACGCCTCGGCGATGGCGGCCTCGGCGCCGCGGCCCGCCGTGTCCTCGATCCCGAGCGCGGCGCCGACGGACGTGGCAACGGAGACGGGGGCCGGCAGCGGGGCGGCCAGCTCGGCGACGTGGACGCCATCGCGGAACCGCGGGGCGAGCCGCTCGCTGACCTCGAGGGCGAGGCGCGTCTTGCCGCTGCCCGGGGCGCCGGTGAGCGTCAGCAGCCGGGCCTGGGGGACGATGCCCTCGAGCTGGGCGCGCTCGGCGTCGCGGCCGAAGAGCGGCGAGCGCCGCAGCGGCAGGAGCTGCGTGGCCGCAGGGGGAAGGCGGGCCATCCCCGTCACCCTAGGCACGGGCCCCCTGGCCCGGGCCGGCGAATTTCCGTACTTCGCGGCGTCTCTGTCTCGACGGCCCGCCGCCTCGCACGAGACGGGGCCTCGCGCTGTCCTTGGTCATTCCGGTGACGAGACGGCTGGCGGTGTCGCACCGTCGGGCGTTGCCCCCGGGCGTGGCCGGGCTCGCCGGGCGGCCGGGCCGCGCCCCGCACCCCGCACCCCGCGCCCCGCCAGGCATGCCGCCCCCGCACGGAGTTCCGTCACCGGGGAAATGCCCAAGACCGCAGGCCCTAGATCTGCTCGGCCCCCCAAGGCCGTGCAGTTGTGACAAGTTCGGACCGAGCAGATCCGGTGGGGTTGGGGTCCCCGCCGGGGATGGGGGAGGCGCCGCAGGCGCCGTCGGGGGCGCAGCCCCCGGGCTAGTGCCATGACCACCAACGTTGGACAGGGCACTAGCACCTGGTCGGTCGAGTGATGCGGTCGACTGGCTGACCAGCTCGAACGAGCTCGAATGCACGATCGGAGCTAGACAGGCGGGCAATGCGCACGAACGAGCTCCTCCTCGACGCCTTCGAGCGGGTCCACCAGCTCGTGGGCCCTGTCGTCACCGGCCTCTCGCCCGAGGAGCTGGCATTCCGCCCCGACGCCCAGGCCAACTCCATCGCCTGGCTGGTCTGGCACCTCGCCCGGGTCCAGGACGACCACGTCGCCGACGTCGCCGGCCTCGAGCAAGTGTGGACCGCGCAGGGCTGGGCCGACCGGTTCGGCCTCCCCTTCGACGTGAAGGCCCACGGCTACGGGCACACCGCCGCCGAGGTGGCACAGGTGGTCGCCCCCGCCGACCTGCTCGCCGGCTACCACGAGGCCGTGCACGCCCTCACGGTCGGCTACGTCGGGGCCGTCGACGCCGCCGAGCTCGACCGCATCGTCGACACCCGCTGGGACCCGCCCGTCTCGGTCGGTGTCCGCCTGGTCAGCGTGCTCGGCGACACCCTCCAGCACGTCGGCCAGGCTGCCTACCTCCGCGGGCTGGTCGAACGGCGCCGCAACGCCTGACGCCCGACCAACCACCCTGGGGCGCGAGGGGCGCCGGCCCTGGAGGAGCCGCGAAGCATCCTGCACCGTCACGGTGGAAGATCCTTCGCACCAGGCGCGCGTTCTGCGACCCGGCCGTGACCGTCGGCACTAGCGTTCGCGCCATGCTGAAGCGAGTGTTCGGCGTCCGTCGTCGCGACGGGGTGCCCCACGACGAGCTGGTCGAGGCCTGGCGGGACGAGCACATCCCCAACGTCGTGCGCGACCTCGCCCCCGACCGCTACGCCGTCACCTTCTTCCGCCAGCGGGAGGGCACGCCCTTCGACGGGATGGCGGTGCTCGGCTTCGACGACGCCGAGCGGGGTCGCGCCGTCTTCACCCGCTCCGACCCGCCCAAGGCGTGCTTCGGCGACGCCCTCACCCAGCGCGCCGTCCCCCGGGCCTTCGTCTTCGACGCCACCGAGCGCGTCCAGGTCGACGGGCCTCGCGGCCCGTTCAAGAGCGTCGCCCTGGTGACCAAGCGGCCGGGCACGCCGATGGCCGACTTCGTGCGCCACTGGCTCGACGTGCACGCCCCCAACGTGGCCGGGGCCATGAGCGGGCACGACGACGAGTTCCGCTACGTCATCTCCATCGGTGAGAGCCTGGCCGAGGACGCCCCTTACCACGGCATCGCCGAGGTGTACTACGCCAGCGCCGACGCCTGGAAGGCCCACGGCAAGGCCCTCCGCCCGGACGGGTTCGACGCCGTGGCCCAGGCTCGGCCCGAGGCCTTCCTCGTCGGCCAGGAGGTGCTGGTCCGATGACCGTGCCCACCGGGCCCGGCGACCTCGCCGCCGTCGTCGACCGCCTCGCCATCGACGACGTGCTCTCCAGCTACGCCGCCGGGCTCGACGCCCAGGACTGGCGCCTCTGGCGCAGCATCTTCGTGCCCGAGGTCGTCTTCGACATGCAGAGCGTGCACGGCCGCCCGCCGGTGCTCGAGGAGATCGACAAGACCGTCTCGGTCATCCGGGTGCAGTTCGCCGGGTTCCGGGCCACCCAGCACGTCATCGTCAACCGCCGCCACACCATCGAGGGCGACCGCGCCCAGGTGCTGGCCACGATGCAGGCGTGGCACTGGTTCGACGAGCGCTGCTACACGATGTTCGGCTACTACGACGACAAGCTCGTCCGCACCGCCGAGGGCTGGCGGCTGGCCGAGGTCCAGCTCAACCTCACCCGGACCGACGGCGACCCCGCCGTCATGAAGGACGCCTGGCGACGGGGCAAGGAGCTGATCGCCAACGTGTGACCGTCCCAGGCCCACGGGCGGCGGGTCAACGCCCGGTCTCGTCGAGCTCGTCGAGGGCGTCGAGCAGGTCGGACACCGCCATGGCTGCTCGCCACAAGCGGTCCTCGCGCGAGCCCGGCAGGCTGCGGTCCCGACGCCGGTCCCGGTCCCACGAGCGCTCGAGCACCTCTCGCAGGTGGCGCCGTGAACGTCCCAGTTCCTCGCGCGCTTGCAGCACGAGCTGCGCCGCCGACGGTTCCACTACGGCGAGCGCCCCGGGGTCGGAGCGGAGGGCGTCGATCACGCCCTCGTCGAGCCCGCCCTGCGCCGTCCAGACTCGCACGACGCGCCGGTGCTCGTGGCTCCATGCCGGCAGGAGGCGGGGCCGGTACCACCAGGTCATCGGTCGCTTTCCCAGGCGAAGCTGGGAGCCCACCCACTCCCCAGCCGGATGCTCCGCAAGCCAGGACAGCTCGTCCACGGGGACGTCGAGCAGGAGCACCACCGTCCCGTCGTCGACGTCACCCGTCGTCTCGAGAAGCCTGCCCGCGACCCACAGCTCCTCCAACGGCCAGCCGATGTCGCTCTCGCGCAGGCGGCAGTGGTCCGACGCCACCTGTGACATCTCGACGAGGTGCCTGATCGCCGTCGACCGCTTCACGGGCACATGTTCGCCCACCGCGCCGCCGCCCGTGGCGTCGGGCCCGGGCCCTGGGCGCGGCGGGGCGCCCAGGGAGCGGGCGTCGGGGTGCCC
>WHTX01000039.1 GCA_009377505.1 Acidimicrobiia bacterium | reverse complement strand
AAGCTGGTCGTGGGTCCAGCTAGCGCCCTCGCTTGCAGCCCTGAGGCGGCCTCGGGCCGGGGAACCGCAGCCCGGCCCGAGGCGCTCTCTCACGGGGTTCCAGCATCGCCGACCACGCTGGGCGCGAACATCACCACGCTGGGGGAACGGACGCTCGTCCTCGCTTCGCTTTCGTGCTCGCTACGCCAGAGTGAACCGAACGCACGTACGGCTGCTGCGCCGTGTCGTGGCCGACGAGCGGGACCGGCTCATCGAACCCTGAACGCGAACCGCCCCCCGCCCTGGGCAGCAGCCGGGGCGGGGGGCGAGATCGTGGGGACCGTTAGCTTGCGAGGTCGGCGTTGACCGCCCGCTGGACCCGGGTGAGCTGTTGGGCGAGCTCGTCGACGTGCCGGCCGAGTTCGAGGCGGGCGCGCATCGCGTCCGGTGTCTCGCTGCCCTCGCCAGGCTCCGGCGCCGTCGCCCTGGCCACGATCAGCGGGACCATCGTTTGGCCGTAGAGGGCCATGAAGTGGTGGACCTCGGTGCGGACGCTGGGGCTCGCGTAGACCCGCACGCGAACCTCGATGTCGGCCAGCGTCGCCTCGGCGGGTTCGTCGGGGGTTTGGCGAGGTGCGCCAGGAGCCCAGGTCAAACGCTCGAGTTGGCCCTTGACCTGAACGACGACGCGCATCACGTCGACGTAGAGCGCTGAGCGTACCGCTAGGAGGTTGTCCTCCCGGCGCCGCTTCCGCTCGACCCGGCCGGCGACGAGCGGTGACAGGAGGGCAGCCGTCAGGGTGGCGACCATGCCCACGATGGCGATGACCGCCTCTGCCATGCCGTATCAGCTCTGGCCCTGCTGCCGCTTGAGTCCGGCTGCAAGGTCGGCGGTCACTCGTTCAGCCCATGGGTGCCAGGCGCCACCGAGGAGGGCGGGCGGTTCGCCGTGGAGTTCGATGCACCAGCGGAGTTGCTCGTAGGTGTTGCAACCGAGCAGTGCGTCGGTGGCCTTGCAGGCGCCCTCGAGGATGCCTCGTCGGTACGGGTCCGGGTGTTGGCCCTGTGCGTGTGTGTAGGCCAGCACGAGTTGAAACGCCGCATCGCGTGGAGCGTCGGTCACTTCCTGCCCTCGTCCTCGAGCCGCTCCAGCCCCTCGTCGATGAAGCGTCGGACCAGCTCGCCCACGCTCGTCATCTCCTTGCCGGCCTGGCGGTGGAGTTCTTGGTGCATCTCCGGGGTGACGAGCAGGGCGAACTTCTGCGTCAGTCGAGCTGGTCGGGGGGCCACGTCTTGTGACGGTACATGAGATGCCATAGGTGGCAGTGTAACCTTCTCATCTACCGGTTGCTATACCGGTACCGGTAATGGTATGGTCTTTCTGAGGTCGCCCACAGTGGGCGGCCGGATGGAGGCGAGAGCTGATGCGCAGGATTCCTGTGGCCACGGACCGGATGACGTTTCTGGGTGTGACGGTGACGCAGGCCGAGACGTTCGACGAGGCGACCCGGACCAGGTCGCCGAAGGTCACCGCCGACGGTGAGTACGTGTGGAAGGTGCAGTGCCTCGTCATCGTCGAGGGCGAGAAGGGCGAGCTGGTCGAGGTGAACCTGCGCGGCGCCCGCCCCGAGGTCGACGCGATGGCGCCCGTCGAGTTCGAGGGCCTGGTCGCGCAGCCGTGGAACATGGCCGGCAACGCGGGCGTGTCCTTCGCCGCCGACGCCATGGTCAAGCCCGGCGCCAAGAACGGCCGCAGCGCCCCGTCGGCGCCCGCCGGGAGCGACGCGTCATGAGCCTCGCCGACGCCATCGACGTGGAGATGCCGAAGTGGATGCGCCTCCTCCAGGAGGAGATGGCAGCCGAGGACGCCGCCCGGGCCGAGCTGTTGGCCCGCCGGGAACTGGCCGCCGCGCTCGAGCACCTGGACCCCGAGTGGGCCGACCCGGTCAAGGTGACGGTCCGGCTCGCTGACTTCAACGAGACGGCTACGGCGTTGCTCGACTCGTTCGCTGTGGTGTTCCGCCGGATGCGCGAGCTGGACCTGAAGGGCCTCTACGCCGCGACGGTCGAAGCGCAGGGCGACACCGTCGCCGCGTCGGACCTGTGGCACGCCAGCTACGGCTCGGACCTGGTGACCGCGCTCAACCACCGGCTCGGCCGCTACATCGAGGGCGATTTCAGCGACGTGGAGCCGGGCGGGTGAACGTCGAGGAGCAGGCCGCGTACCAGCGGGGGCTGGCGACCGGGCTGGCCAAGGTGTTCGTGGCGGTGGTCGACGAGCTGACCGAGCTGGGCTCGGCCTCGTTCTCGACGTTGAACCTGCTGGACGTGGACGCCGAGTCGGCCCCGTCGCACGCCTGGTACCTCCTCGGCGTGCTCGAGCATGTCGTCGAGTCGGGGGAGGCGAAGCGTGCCCGCCCCGAGTGACGGCGACGACCTGCTGTCGATCGTGGTCGACGTCTACCGCCAGACCCGCGTCGAGCTGGCCCGAGCGGACCTGTCCGAGCACGACGAAGTGCTCCTCCTCGACGGCGCCGAGGTCCTCGAGACGGTCCTGCGGGCCGAGGGGCTTGACCCGGACGTGGTGGCCCACCCGGCCGCCGTGACCACCAGCCCCACCTAGCGGGCTTCGCCTCCCTCGCGGGGGGCTGCTGGAGCCAGCGGGGCCGGGGCCACCACCTCGGCCCCGCTGCGCGCAAGAGCAACCGATATCGAGAAGGAGAGTGCGTGATGTTGGACATCGTGAGGTCGTACCTGGAAGAGGGGAAGGGCCTCGTGCAGTTGGCGACGGTCCTGCTGGCGGGGGTGATGGTCCTCGCCGCGTGGGCCCGTACGCGGTCGGCGATGGCGACGGTGGCCGCGATGGTGCTCGGCGCCCTCGTCATCGGCTACACCCTGAACGCCGAGTGGCTGGGCCAGCGGGTCGGCGCGGACATCGTCGAACGCGAGAATGGCATGCCCGCCCTTGTGGGGAGCGCGGTGCCGACGGTGCAGCTCGGCCCGGCGATGGAGCTGTGGCTCCGCACGGCCGCCCTTGTGCTCCTGTTCGCCGCCGGGGCTGGCTGCGTGGTGGTGCTGGTGAAGGTGTGGGCGCTGGACATGCGGTCTCCGGCGAGGGCGTGCAAGCGGGGGCTCATCCGTGCTGGGTGGTCGTCGGTGGCCCGCTCGGCCGGCCTGGCGGTCACGAGGGACAAGCGCAGGGTGCCGACCGGGACGGCGCTGGCGCTGCTGTCCGGGCCGATGGACAAGCCCCGCAAGCGGCCCGCTCAGTCGGCCCGGAGCGAGCAGGTCGAGCGGCTGCCAACCCTCCGCCACGGCCGGGCCACCGCCAGCAAGGCCGCCGTCGAGTACGTCGTGAAGCCCCCTCGTGGCGGCTCGCTCGACGACATCGCCGCTCGGACGGACCACCTCGCCGCCGGGCTCGGCGTTCACCAGGTGAACGTGCACCGAGTCAACCCGAGCGAGGGCCGGCTCGTCGTCACCCTCGACGACGTGCTCGCCCGTTCACGCCGCTACCCCGGGCCCGGCTCCGGTGTCGGTGTCACGTCGACCGGCGACCCGCTGCGCATGCCCCTGTTGGGCGGGCACTGGCTCCTCGCCGGTGTCACAGGATCGGGCAAGTCCGCGTGGCTGGCCGCCCTGTTGGCTGAGCTGGTCACGTCCGGCGTTCCCCGCCGGATGCTCGGCATCGACCCGAAGGTGGTGGAGCTGGCCCCGTGGGCTGACTGCTTCGACCGGCTCGTCGTCGACCCGGAGGAGGCCGGCCAGGCCCTCGCCGCCGTCCACGCTGAGGTGACCGGCCGCTACCAGCTCCTGGCCGAGCAGGGGCGCCGCAAGCTCGAGGTCCCCACCGTCGAGATGCCGCTCATCGTGGTGGTGGTCGACGAGCTGGGCGAGCTTGCCCGCCAGGCCCCCGGCGAGGCCAAGACGGCCCCCCAGGAGAGGCTGCGGGTCCTCTCCTCGCTGGCCGCTGTGGGCCGGGGGGCTGGCTGCGTCCTCATCTGCGCCACCCAGCGCCCGTCCGCGCAGCTCATCGGCGCGGACCTGCGCGCCAACCTCACCCGCCGCGTCTGCTGCCGCACGAGCGACGAGTACGGCGCTGAGGCCACCCTCGGCCCCGTCGCGTCGGTGCTACGCCCCTGGGACATCGACCCGGCGACCCCCGGGGTTGCGTGGGTGACGTCGGAGGCGTGGCCACACCCGCAGCTCGCCCGCTCCTGGTGGCTCGACGAGGACGAGGTCGCCGCCATCGCCGACGTCTACCCGGCCCGCCCGCCGGTCGACCCCGAGGTAGGCACGTGATGCCCCCGGCCCTGGCCCCGAAACTGAGCCGCCGCGAGCGCCAGATTCTCGCCATGTTCGCGTCGGGCGAGGCGCCCCGCGTGAAGGTCGTCGCCCGGGAGCTCGGCCTGTCGGTCTCCACGGTCCGCAACCATCTCTGCCGCATCTCGCAGCGCCTCGGCACCCAGTCGGTCACCCAGGCCGTTGTGGTCGCCCTCCGCGATGGCCTCCTCGATGGTGTCCCCCTCGAGGGGCCCACGGATGCCCGCCACGGTGACGCCGCCGGCAAGGTCGGGGCCGGGGTGGGAGGTGACCGGAGCGGGGCCGTGCAGGACCACCAGGCTGGCACCACCTACCCCGCCCGTCTTCGTGGCAAGCGCTCGTGGGAGGCGCTGTGATGGTAGAGGCGCCCGCTGCGGTCGTCGCTGCCGTGCTGGTGCTGTTGGCGTTCTCGACGGGGGCGCTGTGCGTGTCAGCGGCTACGTCGGTGGCGCTGGTGTGGGCCCGGGCGAGGCCTACGCCGCCCGCACGTGGCGCGTGCGGCGTGGAGTGCCCGTCCTGCGCGGCGCCGCCGGGCCGTCCGTGCCGTCGCGCCGATGGCGAGGTGAACCCGTCGCCGCACTCGGTCCGGTCTGGAGCCGCCGCGGGCGTGGTCGAGCGTGACGAGGACGGCGCGTGGTGACCCCGGGCAAGGGGGATCTCTGCGCGTGGCGGCGCGTCCAGGGCGGGCAGCGGGTCGCTGAGGGGTTCGCCGTCGTCGAGGCCGTCGAGGACGGTGTGGTGACGGTGGCCCCGTTGACGGGTTCCCCGTCGCACCACCTGCGCCGCCCGCCCGCCGATGTGCGCGTGCTCGTCTCCCATGCCCAGTGCGTCGCCTGGTTGGCGGTCGAGCTGGAGCGCTGCCCGTGGTGACCGCGGGTGGTGGTAGCCCGGTGAGGGACGGCCGGCCGGTAGGGGCCGAGGGCGCCGGCAGCGAGGCCTCTCGAGCCGAGCGTGAGGCGACCCGGCCCGGGGAGGCCGAGCCGGCCCCGGGCGGGCGTGAGGCGCCCGCCCCTGGCGCCCCTCTCGGCCATCCAGCGGCATTGTCAGCGTCTCCGCGCAGTGTTACTGAGACGAGCGCGGCGGTGGTGGCGTCGCGTCGGAAGCGGTGGGCGTTGCGGCATCGGTCGAGGTCGTTGCAGGGCAAGTCGGCGGGGTCGTGCGGGAAGCACGCGTTGACGGGCCAGTTGTCGCTGGCGCGGCGGGGTGAGCGGTGGGCGCCTGCCGGGGTGATGCACTGCGGGCGGGTGTGGGCGTGCCCGGTCTGCGCGGCGAGGGTCGGTCAGCGTCGTGCTGAGGAACTGGCGGGCGCGGTCTCGGGCTGGCAGGCCGAGGGCGGGACGGTGCTGCTGGTCACGTACACGGTCGCCCACGGGCCCGGCGACGCCCTCGACGACCTCATGGGCACCGTGGCCAAGGCCCGGCGGCTCATGTCCGGGCGGTGCGAGTGGCGTGCCCTGCGCGCCGAGGTGGGCTGGGAAGGCGACGTCGGGAACTGGGAGGTGACGTGGGGCGCCTGGCACGGGTGGCACCCGCACCGTCACCACCTCGGCTTCGCACGCCCGCCCCGCTCCTGGTTCGGCGGCCGGGAGTTCATCTGCTGGTGGCGCCGCTTCGAGGACCTGTGGGCGTCCTGCGTCGCCGCCGTGTCCCCCCAGTACCGGCCGGGCGACGGTGGCCGGCTCGGCGTCGGCCTGCGGGTCGACGTGGTGGGCGAAGGGCAGGCCGAGTCCGCAGCCGGCTACGTGATGAAGGACCTCGCACATGGCGCAGCGATGGAGGTGGCCCGCCCCGAGGCGAAGTCCTCTCGGGCCGGCCGGCGCTCGCCGTGGGAGCTGCTCGAGCGGGCCGTGGACGGTTGGGAGCAGGAGCGTGACCTGTGGTGGGAGTACTCGGCGGCGGTGAAGGGCCGGCACCGGGTCCAGTGGTCGAGGGGGCTGCGGGAACGCCTCGGCGTGCAGGTCCGCACCGACGAGGAGATAGCCAACGACGACGGAGACGCCGACGAGGTGAAGGGCCTCGACGACGACGAGACCGCCCTCCTCCTCGCGGTCGACGAGGTCACCCCCTACGTGTGCAAGGCCGCTGAGCGGGCCGGCCCCGACGGAGCGCACGCGTTCATGGCGATGCTCCTGGCCACGCTCACCTCGCTGGAGCGGGCCGAGCTGCGCCTGTGGGCGAAGGCCAGGGTCGACATGGCCGGGAAGATGACGCCGACGAGGCGTCTCGATGCTGGGCGGGACCCGCCCAGGGAAGGGAGCACGCTGTGGGGAAGCGATCCAGGCGACGAGCACGACAAGGCGAGGGCCCGCCCGCCGGCGATGGCGGTGACAGCCCGCCGACTCGTACGAGGCACGGCGATGTGGGCGAGCTGAGCGACGCTGAGATTGCCGGCCTTGTCGAGGAGCTCGGCCCGCTGTTGGACGACCCTCCGCCGGAGGAGGCGCCGGAGTGGGCGTCGTGGAGCCATCGCCGCCTGCGGGTCGGGCGAGGCTGGACCGACGCGCTCATCCGCGACTTCCTCGGCGAGCCCGACCGCCTCGGCGTCAACGTGTTCAACCGGCGCAAGGAGTCCCGCCGCTACCTCATCCACCGGGTGCTCGCCGTTGAGGCCACCCCGCAGTGGAGGGAGGCGTACGAGAAGGCGAGGAAGCGCAGCGAAGCAGCGAAGCGGCGGGTAGCCGAGCACGGCCAGAAGCCGCCCCCCGGTCGTTGGCCACAGCCCGAGTAGCCGTTGCCCGATGTTCGACCGGTGACGCGACCCGGCGCTCGGCCATGATGGGCGGGTGGCGCGCCGGCACGGCTACTCGGTGAGGGAGCTCAAGTCGGGACGTTGGCAGGTCCTCCTTCGGGACCCTGAGACGGGCCGCTACTTCGGTGCCGGTAGCTACGCCGATCCCAAGCAAGCGGAGGTCGAGGGCCAACGCGCCGCCGCCGAACAAGCCGGCGGCACCTGGTTGGACCCTCGACGTGGCGAGGTCAGCCTGTCCGACTACATGGCGGGGTGGTTGGCGGCGCGGAAGGCGACCGGCCAGCACGGCGACCGGTACGCGTCCGAGGCCGCCCGGATGGCCCGCCTCCACGTCCTCCCCACCCTCGGCCCGAGGCTGCTGGTCGAGCTGCGCCCCCCCGTCATCCGAGCCTGGTACGACGCCCTCGTGGCCCGCAGGGTCGCCGCCGCCGGCACCCCTGGCCTGGTGCCCGCGAAGTCGTACCGGCTGCTCTCCGCCGTCCTGAACACCGCCGCCCATGACGAGCTGATCCGGGCGAACCCGTGCACGATCCCTGGCGCCGGTGTCGAGCGCAGCGACGAGCGGCCCCTCGTCGAGCCCGACCGGATCGGCGACATGGTGGAGGCGCTGCCCGAGCGGTGGCAGGCGATGGCCCTCACCGCCGCGTGGTGCGGGCTCCGCTTCGGGGAGCTGGTCGGCCTGCAACGCCGCCATGTCGACCTGTTGCACGGCACGCTGTCCGTGGAGCGCCCGGTCGCCGAGGTCGAGGGCCGCCTCGTGGCGAAGGCCCCGAAGTCGAGGGCGGGCCGGCGCAAGGTGACCGCGCCCGGCCCGCTCGTCCCGGTGTTGGAGGCCCACCTCGCCCGGTTCGGCGAGCCCGGCCCCGACGGGTACGTGTTCGTCGGCCCGCTCGGTGGGATGCCCCGCCGGTCGAACTGGTCGACGATGTGGCGGAAGGCGTCGGCCGAGGCCGGCCTCGACGGCGTCACCCTGCACGACCTGCGCCACGCGTCGGGGACGATGTGGGCGCAGCTCGGCGCCACGGCCCGGGAGATACAGCACCGGCTCGGCCACGGCTCCCCGGCCGCCGCTCACCGTTACCAGCACGCCGCCGAACGCCGCGACCGGGAGCTCGCTGACCGGCTCGGCGCCCTCATGGACGCGACGTCAATCGCGCAGCCATCGCGCAAGAAGCCCCAGCCCGGCGCCGGCACTGGCGGCTAGCAGGGACGACGCGAACAGGCGCCCCAGCCTTCCAAGCTGGCCATGCGGGTTCGATTCCCGTCACCCGCTCCAGAACCACTGGAGAGAGACAGACAGTCGCGACCTGTTCTGCGTCACGACCTCGCATCCCCTGGCGGGTCGGTCACTGACGACCTGTCGTGAATGAACAGGTCGAGGAACGGTGAGTAGCGGTAGATCCGGTTGCGCTTGTGACCGGTGAGCTCCTCGACGATGTCCAAGGCAACCATCTTGTCGAGCAGCGCGCCCGTTGTGGTTGGCGCCGACCCCAGGTGCTGGCTCGCGTGTCCAGAGGGGCATGCGGCCGAGACCTCGTTGTTCCAGCCCGCTGGATCACCCGGCGGCGGCGCCCAAGCACCATTCCCGGTCTGAGGCCTTCGCTGGAGTTACGAGCCTCCCGGGTCACAGAACCCCTGGCCGTCGCCGCGTCCCCGCTCGGCCTCTGACCGGCCCCGACGCCGGGCTCAGCGCCGGCCGACGAGAACCCGGACGACGAGCACCACGAGCTCGGCGAGCAAGCCGCCGAGCACGAGCGCCACGAGCACCACCTCGATCGGCCCTGCAACCCCGGACATGGCGCGACACAGGGGTACCGGGCGACCGCCGAGGGGCCCCAGCCCGGACCACGTGACCGGCGTTCGGCTCGGTGGGAGACTTCGTCATACCCACGTCACGGGGAGGGCGCATGGACACCGTGGAGCTGCACCGGCGTGCTGTGGAGGCCTTCGACGAGCGGGTCCGGGCGATCGGCCCGGGCGACTGGGCGGCGCCCACGCCGTGCGCCGGCTGGGACGTGCGCACCCTCGTCAACCACCTGGTGAACGAGGACCGCTGGACCGTCCCCCTGTTCGAAGGCAGGACCATCGCCGAGGTGGGTGACCGCTTCGACGGCGACCTCCTCGGCGAGGACCCCCACCGCGCCTGGGAGGAGGCTGCGGCCGAGGCCGTCGCCGCCATCGCCGCGCCGGGGACGATGGAGCGCACCACCCACCTGTCCTTCGGGGACCTGCCGGGCCACGACTACGCCATGCAGCTCGCCGCCGACCACCTCGTGCACGCCTGGGACCTGGCCCGGGCCATCGGCGCCGACGAAGGGCTCGACCCCGAGCTCGTCGCGGAGACGGCGCGCTGGTTCGAGAGGTGGGAGGAGGGCTACCGGTCGGCGGGCGCCACGGCGGCGCGCCCAGCCCTGCCCGATGGTGCCGATGGCCAGACCCAGCTCCTGGCCGCCTTCGGACGGGCGGCGGCGCCCTGATGGCGTCGAGGACCGACAGCGCCGACGCCGGCCCCGTCGCAGCTCACCCGGCCAGGGGCTCGAGGCCGAGGTGGGCCCGGGCGATGAAGTCGTAGGCGCGGTTGGCGCCGAGGGGGTGCATGAAGGCCCCGGCGCGGGCGTCGCGGTAGGCACGGGCGAGGGGGTGGCTGCTGCGGTACCCGGCCCCGCCCGCCAAGGCCAGGGCACGGTCCACGACGCGCACGGCCGCCTCGGAGAGGTGGGCCTTGGCCACCTGGACCTGGCTGAACACGGCGATCGCCGCCTCGAAGGAGGCGCTCCCCAGGGGGTGGGCGTCGTGGTGGTCGTCGATGGCCCGGGCCGCCGCTTCGAAGAGGGCCTGCATCGTCGAGAGCTCGACCACGTTCTGGGCGAGCACCATCGTGGTGTGCGCCGCGCTGCTGCCCTCGAGCGGCTTGCCGCGAAGTGACGCCGTCGCCGCCCCGTGCGCCGCCTCGGCGATGCCGAGCGACGCGGCGGCGTGGAAGGCGCCCGACACGAGGTAGCGCTCCAGCAGCTCCACGTTCCAGCTCCCGAGTGCGAAGCCGTCGCGCACCGCGGCGTGGGGCAGCACGACGTCGTGGAAGGTCACCGACTGGCTGCCCGAGGCCCGCATGCCCAGGGCGTCCCAGTCGTCGTGGACCTCGACCCCGGGGCTGTCCACGGGCACGGCCGCGAAGGCGTACCGCGCCGAGCCGTCCTCGTCGAGGGCGGTGACGCCCACGTTCAGCACCGTCGCGGCCGGCGCCAACGTGCAGAAGCTCTTGCGTCCTCGCACGACCCAGCCGTCCGCGCCCCGGGTGGCGGTGGTGGCCGGGCGTGACAGGTCCTGGGCCGGCTCGCTGACGGCGGCGGCGAAGGTGATCTTGCCGTTCGCCACCCGCTCGAGCGTGACGGCGAGGCCGCGGGCCGCGTGACGGTCGCCCCGCGCCCCCGTCACGCGCCACTGGCGGACGAGGTTCATCGTGACGGCCAGGTGCATGTTCACGCCGATGGCGGTGGCCGCGTCGCCACGTGCCAGGCGCGACGCGGCCACGAGCACGTCACGGGAGGACATGACGCCGAGCCCGCCGAGCAGGGCGGGGATGGGCAGGGCCAGGAAGCCGGCCTCGCGCAGGGCATCGACATGCTCGTGGGCGAAGGAGGCGGGCGGGTCGTGGGCGGCAGCGCCGGCGGCGAACGCCCGGGCGAAGCGCTCGGCCATGGCGAGCGCCGCGGCGCCCGGCTCGGTCGCCGCCCCGACCTCGAAGGAGCCGCCCTCGAGGCTCCGGGCGTCGGAGGCGCTCGCCCCGGCGGTGCTGGTCCGTGAGGTGCTGGTCCCGGCCGTGCTGCGATCGAAGGTGGTGCTCATGGAGCTGAGCGTCGACACGGGCGCTCGCACCCCGCTCGCGGGGGCTCCCGCCGCTCGCGCCGCCCGCGCCAGCACCGTGCAACCGGGACGCAAGGTGGCGCGGGGACGCTCCTGTCCGACGAACCCGGGCCTGGCCCGGCCCGACAGATGGAGCACCGCATGACGATCACCGACGGCCGCACCGCGACGCTGTCCCTCCCCGACGACCTACTCGGGCGCTGCCGCACCCGCGCCGCCGCCCACGACCGGGACAACACCTACTTCACCGAGGACCTCGCCGAGCTCGCCGGCATCGGCTACCTGAGGTCGGCCGTGCCCGAGCACCATGGCGGCTGGGGGCTCGACCTCGGCCAGGTGGCCGCCCAGCAGCGCCGGCTCGCCCGCCACGCGCCGGCCACGGCACTCGGTACCACGATGCACTTCTACTGGTTGGGCATCGCCCGGGAGCTGGAGCGCTTCGGCGACGACTCGTGCTCGTGGATCCTGCGCGAGGCCGCAGCCGGCAAGGTGTTCGCCGCCGGGCACGCCGAGTCGGGCAACGACGCCCCGGTCGTGATGTCGACGGCCAAGGCCCAGCGGGCCGAGGGCGGCTACCGCTTCACGGGCCGCAAGATGTTCGGCTCGAACGGGCCGGTCTGGGACTACCTCGGCGTGCACGCCCTCGATGTCGACGCCGAGGGCGGCCCCCAGATCGTGCACGGCTTCGTCGAGCGCCAGGCGCCCGGCGTACAGGTGCTCGAGACGTGGGACACCCTGGGCATGCGGGCCAGCCAGAGCCACGACACCCTCCTCGCCGAGGTCTTCGTGCCCGACGCCCGCATCGGCCGCACCGTGCCCGCCGGCCAGAACGACGACCTGTTCCTCTTCGCCATGAACATCTGGGCCCTGTCCCTCATCGGCAACGTCTACCTCGGCATCGCCGACCGGGCGCTCGAGCTGGCGGCGGCATCGGCCCGGTCCAAGTCCTCCGTGGCCATCCCCCGCGGGCTGTACGCCTACAACCCGTTCGTGCAGCACCAGCTGGCCGAGATGTACCTCGAGCTCGACGCCGCCTCCGCCACCGTCGACCGCCTCGTCGAGGACTGGCTGGCGGGCACCGACCACGGGGCCCGTTGGGGCGCCCAGATCGTGTCGGCCAAGTGGCGTGCGGTCACCGCGGCACGACGGGTGGTCGACCTCGCCCTCGAGGTGTCCGGTGGTGGCGGCATGTTCAAGGGCAACGAGCTGGAGCGGCTGTACCGCGACGTGCGCTGCGGGGGCTTCCACCCCGCCAACGACGCCCTGACCCACGAGTCCGTGGCCCGCTTCGTGCTGGGCTTCGGCGCCGACGAGCCACGTTGGTGAACGCGTCCCAGCCCCCCGTGCTCGCCCGGCTTCGGCTCAGCCGAGCTGGTCGAGCTCGGCGCTGGCGAGGGAGGCCGCCGCCTCGATGTCGAGGTAGCGGCCTTCCTCCCGAGCCGCGGCCACCGCCGCCGCGCCCATCCGCCCGGTGAGGATGGTGGCGAGGTCGGCCATGTAGCGCTCGTCCGCGCCGAAGACGGGGTGGCCCGAGCCCTCGGCGGTGACCGCGCCGAGGAGCACGGCGGCCGGCGCGTCACGCCCGAGCCGGGCGAGCAGCGAGGCGACCGAGCGGAGGATGGTCCACAGGACCGACCACTCGCCGGCCCGCTGCCACCAGGGCACCAGCCACCGGTAGGCGGCCACGGCGGCATGGGCGTCGCCGTGGCGGGAGTCGAGGGAGGCGGCGAGGGCGCCGGCCACGCCGGTGACGAACCAGGCCCCCGTCGCCTCGGCGTCGGCGAGGGCGCGCTGGGCCCGGCGGCGGGCCTCTGGCGGGTCCGCGGCCACGGCCTCGGCGGCCGCGTACCAGGCATAGGCCCCATGCCCGGTGGGCTGGTCACCGAGGCCGGCGAGCAGCTCGTCGGCCCAGGCGGGCGCCCAGGCGGCACCGGCGTAGGTGGCCGCCTGCACCCGCACGGCCCGGCAGAGCGTGGCCCGGACCACGTCGGCCTCGGCGCCCTCGATCTCGAGCGCGGCGTCGAGCCAGCGCACCGACTCCTCGAGCTGTCCGGTGACGAGGCCGTCGACGCCGAGGAAGTTGCGCACCAGGAATGGCTCGGGAATGCCCAGCTGGGCGCAGAAGGCCAGGCTCTCGTCCGCCCGGCGGCGGGCTCCCTCGAGGTCGCCCCGCTTCCAGGCGCCGAGGCCGGCGACCACCAGGGCCACGGCCGTGGCCGGGTGGCCGACGGCCCGGCCCAGCGCAGCGGCGTCGTCGCCCCAGCTCAGCACCTCGGGCCGCATGCGCTGGAAGCCGTAGTCGTGCAGGGCGTCGACGAGCTCGAGGTCGTGGTGCGCATCGGCCGTCTCGACGAAGAACCGGTGCGCGGCCCGCAGCTCGCCGAGGACGGCGTCGAGCTCGACGAGGGGCAGGCCACCGGGGCCACGGGCGCCACCGGGCCCACCGGCGCGAACAGCGCTACCGGCGATGCGGGCGTTGTGGGCCTTCGCCTCGGCCAGCGCCCAGAGCGCGTGCCGGCGGCGGACGTCCGCGAGGATCCCGGCCTGGGCGAGGCGCTCGGCGGCGAAGTGCTTCAACGTCTCGAGGAGGACGAAGCGCAGGTCCGGCGCCCGCTGCACGAGGCTGCGGTCGACGAGGGCGACGAGCACGTCCCCGGCATTGAGCTCGTCGAGCTCGGCGACCGCCGCCACCGCCCGGGCGGGGAAGGGGCCGGCGAACACGCCGAGCGTGTCGAGGACACGCTGGGTGGCCGGCTCCAGTAGGTCGTAGGACCAGCTCACCGTGGCGGCGAGGGAGCGCTGGCGGGGCACGGTCCGCTGGCCGGTGGTGAGGATGCGGAACCGCCGGTCGAGCCCGGCGGCGATCTCGTCGAGCTCCATGGCGTTCAGGCGGGCCGCGGCCAGCTCGAGGGCCAGCGGCAGGCCGTCGAGGCGGCGGCAGACCTCGCCGACGGTGCCCAGCGTCGTGGCGTCGAGCGTGAAGCCCGGGCGGGCGGCGGCGGCGCGGTCGGCGAAGAGCAGCAGTGCCGGCTCCTCCCTCGTGGGCGACTCGCTGACCGGGAACGGCGCCACCGGGCACAGGTGCTCGCCGGCCAGGGCCAGCCGTTCCCGGGTCGTGGCCAGCACCCGCGCCTCGGGACAGCTGGCGAGGACGGCGGCGGTGAGTGATGCGGCAGCGTCGAGGACGTGCTCGCAGTTGTCGAGGACGAGGGTCGCCCGCTCCTGGCGCAGCGCCTCGGTGATCCGTGCCCGTAGGGCGCTGCCCGCCCGCTCCTCCACGCCGACCTTGCCGGCGACGACGAGCTCCACGCTCGAGGCGTCGGCCACGGAGAGGTCGCAGAACCACACCGGCGCCTCGCCCTGGGCCAGGCGCCGCCCAGCTTCGAGCGCGACCCGCGTCTTGCCGACCCCGCCCGCGCCGATGAGCGTGACCAGGCGTTGCTCCTCGAGCCTGGCCACGACGTCGGCCACCAGGGCCTCGCGGCCCACCAGGCTGCTGGGAGCGGCGGGCACGGAGGACATGCCCCGAACGGCGTCCCGAGGCAGGGCGGGGGGAGCAGCTGCCCCGGCCGCCTCACCAGGTACCGCGCCAGGTGCGGACGACCGCGGCCCACGTGGCGCGTCGCCCCGCAGGACGCCGTCGTGCAGCTGGCGGAGGCTGGCAGATGGGTCGAGGCCCAGTTCCTCGGCCAGGCGCCGGCGGAAGGCGTCGTAGGCCCGGGTGGCTTCCGCCACTCGCCCACAAGCCACGAGGGCCGTCATCAGCAGCTCGCAGGGGCGCTCGCGCAAGGGGTGGGCGGCGGCGAAGGCGTGCAGGTCGGCGAGAGCGTCGGCCTCGCGCCCGAGCTCGAGCAGGAGGGCGAAGCGCTCCTCGCAGGCCAGGGCGTGCACCTCGCGCAGCCGCTCCGCTTCCAACCGGCCGGCGTCGGTGTCGACGAGGTCCTCGTAGGGCTCGCCCCGCCACCACGACAGCGCCTCGTCCAGCTGGTCGATCGGGGCGGCCGCGGCGTCGGCGCGCCGGCTCGTCGCACCGGCCACGGCGGCGGCGAAGCACCGGGCGTCCACCTCGTCGGCAGAGGCGTTGAGGCGGTAGCCGCCGGCCACCGTGTCGATGGTGCCCGCAGGCAGCGCCCGCCGGAGCCGGAAGACGTGCGTCTGGATGGCGCCGGCCAGGTCGGCAGGCAGGGCCCGCGGCCACAACAGGTCGGCGAGGCGGTCGACGCCCACCGTGGCGCCGCTCTCGAGCAGCAGGCCGGCGAGCAGCCGTCGTTGGCGGTCCCCTGCCGGGGTGATGTCGGCCCCGTCGTCGTCGACGACGTGCAGCGGTCCGAGCACCCGGTACCGCACTCCTCGTCCCTTCGCCCCCGTCTCGGCCGCACCCTCCGGCGGGGAGCGTAGCCGTCGGCACGCCCGTCGACAGGCAAATGCCCCGGTGGCCGTCCCGTAGGCGCCGGCCTGGCGAGGGGCCGGGGGGACGAAGCCCCCGGCACCCTCGTCGCGACCGCCAAGGAGCGCGGGGCCGAGCGTCAGGCGTCCCTCGCCGGGAAGTCGCCCATGAAGCCGACGACGCGGACGAGCTTGCCATCGGCGTCCAGCTCGGCGACGTCCATGCCGCCGAGGGACACCGCGCCGTCGGGCGACACCAGCTCCCACCCGTAGCGGGCGAAGTCGTGGTGGGCGTCGACGCCGGTCGTGCGGCGGAACCGGTGCCCGGCGAACTGGCCCTGCACGGCTGCGAACATGGCGTCGATGCCGTCGTGGCCCCGCCCGTCGAGGGGTGGGTCGACCAGGTGGCCGTCGGCCGCCCACACCTCGCGGATCAGGCCCAGGCGGCGGGCGGCGTCGGGCTCGCCATAGGCCTCGAGGTAGGTGTCGATTGTGGTGGTGACGTCGCTCATGTCGTGTTCTCCTGGTCCGTGCTCCCGGGGGGAGCGCTTCGGTGAAGACCACTCTGGGGGAGGTGAGGCCGCCGGGCGACTACCTGCCAGGTAGCCACCAGCCCGAAGGGGCGACCACGCGAGGCACGACCCGCCGGGCCCGGCGCCCGGTCGAGGGCTACCGTCGGCGGCGATGGGCGACGACTTCGTGCTCTTCGCAGGCTCGGCCAGCCGAGAGCTCGGCCAGAACGTGGCGAGCTACCTCGGCCATCCCCTCGGCCGGAGCGAGGCGTTGCGGTTCTCGGAGGGGAACCTGTTCGTGCGGGTACTCGAGAACGTGCGTGGCCGCGACGTCTTCATGATCCAGGGCACCGCCTTCCCGGCCAACGACAACTTCATGGAGCTGCTGTTCTGGATAGACGCGCTGAAGCGGGCCAGCGCCGCCTCGGTCACCGCGGTGATGCCCTACTTCAGCTACGCCAAGGGCGACAAGAAGGACGAGCCGCGTGTGTCGATCCGTGCCCGGGTGTGCGCCGACGCCATCGAGGCGGCCGGCGCCGACCGGGTCGTCACCATGGACCTGCACGCCACCCAGGTGCAGGGCTTCTTCAAGATCCCCGTGGACGACCTGCACGCCCTCCCGGTGCTGTGCGACGCCATCCAGGCCAAGGGCCTCGAGAACCTCGTCGTCGTATCGCCCGACGCCGGGTTCGCCAAGAAGGCCCGCCAGTGGGCCGACCGGCTCGGCGTGGCCCTGGCCATCGCCGACAAGCGCCGCGACGACCACAGCGAGCAGGCGGAGGTCACCGAGCTCATCGGCGACGTGGCCGGGCGCACGGCCCTCATCGTGGACGACTTCACCATCACGGGGGGCACGCTCGTCGACGCGGCGCGGGTCGTGCGCGAGCGGGGGGCGGCGTCCGTCTACGCCGCCGTCAGCCACGGCCTGTTGGCCGGCCCGGCCATCGAGCGGCTCGACGCCAGCCACATCGAGCGCCTCTTCATCACCGACACGGTGGAGACCCAGCCCGTCGAGTTCTCCCCCAAGGTCGAGGTGGTCTCCGTGGCCAGCCTCTTCGGCGAGGCCATCCGCCGCATCGCCTCGCGCGAGAGCATCAGCATCCTCTTCGATTGACCTCGCCCGAGCCCCGGAAGGGATCAGAGCTCGGCGCGGACGAGCTGCGCCCCTTCGACGAGGGCGACGAGCTTGCCGTAGGCGGTCGCCCTGGGCAGGTACTTCATGCCGCAGTCGGGCGCGAGCACGAGCCGTTCCGGGGGCAGGTGCTCGAGGGCGGCGCGGATGCGGCCGGCCACCACCTCGGCTGTCTCAGGAGCAGGGTCGGCGAGGTCGATGACCCCGAGCACGACCGTCTTGGCGCCCAGGCGGTCGAGCACCGACAGGTCGAGGCGGGGCTGCGCGGCCTCGATGGCGAGCTGGTCGGCGCCGGTGGCTGCCAGCTCCTCGAGGAAGGGGTAGCCGAGCCCCGCCCCCTCGGCGCCGGACTTGTCCTTGATGAAGTGGGCGTAGCCGAAACAGGTGTGGAGCACCGTGGGCACGGTGACGCCGGCGAGCGCCCGGTCGATGGCCTCCAGCGCGTAGGCCCGGGCGTCCTCGAGGAAGGACTGCAGGTAGGGCTCGTCGAGCTGGACGACGTCGGCGCCGGCGGCCACGAGGTCGTGGACCTCCTCGTTGAGGGCGTCGGCGTAGGCGAGGGCGAGGGCGCGGCGGTCGCCGTAGTGGTCGTCCTGGCACTGCTGGCTCATCGTGAAGGGGCCGGGCACGGTGATCTTGGTGGTGCGCTCGGTGTTGGCCCTCAGGAACGTGACGTCGTCCACCTCGACCGGCCCGCGGCGCCGCACCGGGCCGACCACGAGCGGCACCCGGTCGGGCCGGCCGACGCGCGAGGGGGCCTGGCCGATGCGCTCGGGGTCGACCCCGTCGAGGGCGGTGGCGAAGCGGTTCGAATAGCTCTCGCGCCGCATCTCGCCGTCGGTGAGGATGTCGATGCCGGCCCGCTCGAAGTCCCGGATGGCGAGGAGCGTGGCGTCTTCCTGGGCGCCGGCCAACAGCTCGGGCGCCACCCGCCAGATCTCCCTGGCCCGGACGCGGGGCGGGCCCCGGCGGGCCAGGGCCTGGCGGTCGACGAGCCACTCCGGCTGGGGGTAGCTGCCGACGACCGTGGTCGGCAGCGGCGGCAGCGGTCGGTGCAGGCTCGCTCCCCCTGGCATCTGCCTCCCTCGGCCCCGGCCGTCGGCGGGACGGCGCGGGCTGGACGCTACCCCGCCCGACGCCGTGGCGCCCCCCCGCCTGTTCTCGGGCGCCGCGGCCTCGTCATCGAGGCGCAGCCGCCCGAGGAGCGACCTCGGCGCCGTGGCGAGCGAGCACCTCGCGCACCTCGTCGCCCGACAGCTCGTCCCCGGCGAGGAGGGCGTCGGTGAGGGCCCGGAGGGCCGAGCGGTGGCGCTCGACCAACCCGCGGGTGGCCGCTTCGGCCTCGGCCATCAGGCGCTCCGCCGACCGGCGGGAGGTCTCGTCGCCGAGCACCTTGGCCACGAGGTTGCCCCCGGCCATGCTCGCCGCCTCGAGGCTCAGCCGGCTGCCCCCCGCCCCGAGCGCGCCGACGAGCTGGGCGGCCACGGTCGTCGCCGCGGCCAGGTCGGAGCTGATGCCGCTCGACGCCTCGCCCCACTCGAGCTCCTCGGCCACCATGCCGGCGAGGGCCACCTGCATGAGCCCCTTGGCCTCGGAGGGGGTGGAGAGCAGCCGCTCCTCGGCATCGTCGTGGGCCACGAGGCCGAGGGCGTCGGAGCGGCGCAGGATCGAGGCGACCGTCACGCGGCGCCCGACGAGCGTCGCCACCAGGGCGTGGGCCGCCTCATGGGTGGCGATGCGCCGCCGCTCGACGGGCTCGTAGCCGTCGTCGTGGGACAGGCCCAGCTCGGTCACCAGCTTGGCTTCGAGCACGTCGGGCCAGCGCATCTCCCGCCCGCCCCGGCGCAGGGCGCAGACCAGGGCTTCGTCCAGCAGGCGCTCGATGCGCACAGGCGTGTAGCCGCTGGTGAGCCCGGCCACGGCGTCAGCGGCCACGTCGGGCCCGTGGGACTTGCGCCCGAGGTAGTAGGCGGCGATGGCCTCGCGGTCACGACGAGGCGGCAGCCCGAAGTGCACGATGCGGTCGAAGCGGCCCGGGCGCATGAGCGCGGGGTCGAGGTCCGCCGCCCGGTTCGTGGCCGCCACGACGAGCACGTTCGCCTGTGGGGTGGCAGGCCGGGACAGGTGGCGGTGCAGGGGCAGCCACAAGTTGGCCAGGTCGACCAGCCGGCCGGCCAGCGCCGCCCGCCCGCTGGGCAGGTCGAAGCTCTGCATCTGCACGAGCAGCTCGTTGACCACCCCGGTCACGCCCTCCCGGGAGGCGCCCGAGCCCATGTTCGAGCGGGCGCCGCCGATGGCGTCGAACTCCTCGATGAAGCCGATGGCGCCGCCCTCCCGGCGCGCCTCGCGGCGCAAGGCCTTGAAGTACGAGCGCACCTTGCGGTTGGTCTGGCCGTAGTACATGGACTGGAAGGCGCTGGCCGAGACGAAGAGGAAGGGCACGCCGGCCTCGCCCGCCATGGCCTTGGCCAGGTAGGTCTTGCCCGTCCCCGGCGGGCCCTCGAAGAGCACGCCTCGCCGGGGCTGCCCGCCCAGCTCGCTGGCGAAGGTCCGGTGGGCGAGGAACAGGTTCAGGGTGTCGACCGCCTCCCGCTTGGTGGCCTCGGCGCCCACCACGTCGCCGAGGCGCACGGCGCTGTCCGCCGGGCGCAGCACCACGTGGGGCGAGTGGCCGGCGGCGACGAGGGGCAGGCCGACCACGAGGACCAGCATGACCATGAGACCGACAGCGATGAGCAGGTCGCTGTTGCCAGCAGGTACGTCGGGCCAGCCGAAGGAGACGGGATCGCCGGACAGGCCACGGGCCCACAGCCACAGGGCCAAGGGGCCGAGCAGCACCGCCAGCTTGGCCAGGCGGCCGCTGACGTGCCCGTTCACGGGTGGCGACGGCGTCGACGTCCGCCCCTCGCAACACCGTCGAGCCGCCGAGGCGCCCAGCATCCATGTCACCCTCCGTGGCCGCGATTGCCGGCGGGACGCTACCCCTGGTGACCGGCAGGCTCAACGGGGCGGTAGGCCCACGGGCCCACCGCCCGACTGCGAGCCGGGCGCTCGTGCTCAGGCCGAGGGCCGGTCGCGTCGATCTATGGGGCACCACACGGCGCCACGCGCCACCGAGCGGAAGGTGCTCCCATGGCGGGCCAGCCAGCCTCACGTCGCCCGGCACGAAGGGCCAGGCAGCTCAACCCCCGTTCCCCGGGGTTCGTGGACCTCGTGCTGCGCCCCGTGGCGGCGCGGGCCGCCGACGGCGCGCCGACCGCCGCCCTGGCCGAGGAGCTCTACGAGGGATGGGTGCACCACTGGGCCCTCGGCGAGGCCCGCCGCCAGGCGGACCGCCTGCCCTCCCACGCCGACCGGGACGAGGTCACCTCCCAGGTGCTACGCCTGGCTTGGGAGGCCTGCCTGCGCATCGACTGGTCGCGCCTCGAGAGCTGGCCCGCCTTCCTGGAGCGCAAGGTCGGGTCGGCCCGGGCCGAAGCGGCCCGCGTCGACGACTGGCTGAGCCGCCGGGAGCGCACCTATCGCCGCCGCTACCAGCGCGCCGTCGCCGACCTCGAGCAGTCGAGGGGGCGCGCCACCACCCCCGCCGAGCGCTTCGCCCTGGCTGGGGCCAGCGCGCCGGCCTCGAGCCGGGTCGACTGGGCGCGCGAGCTCGTGACCGCCCGGCACCCGGCCGTGGTGGCCGAGGTCCCCGATGTCGCCGATGCCGACGACGTCGCCGACCACGTCGAGGAGGAGCTGATGCGCCTCGAGCGGGCCGCCTGCCTGGAGGAATGGCTGACGGCGCTGGGCGGCGAGGACAGCCGGCTGGCCGCCGACCTGCGCCGCTGGTGCGAGGCGGACGACGAGCGGGCCCGCGCCTTCCCCTCCCGCCTTGCTCGGCGGGTCGCCCCCTTCGCCCCCCTGCTCGCCGGGCTGCTCGTGGACGCCTGACCGTGGCCGAGCCGATCCGCCCGTGCCCGCGCTGTGGCGGCCACCTCGCTTGGGACAACGCCGGGCCGCTGTGCTCGCCGTGCTGGCGGTCCGGCCTCCGGCGCTCGGCCAGCCGCGCCCTGCGTGCCGCCGGCGAGCGGGGCCAGGTCGCCGCGGCCTTCGTCGAGGGCGGGGTGCCCGCCGTCGCCGAGGCCCTCTTGTGCCCGCTCGGCGAGGCCCTCGACCTGGTGCTACTGCAGGGGCTCGTGCCCTCGAGCTACCGGCGTCGCTACCGCGTGCTCCTGCGGCTGCTCGCGCTCGGCCCGGTCCCCCACACGGTGGCGGCCGACCTCTTGGGCCTCAGCCGTTGGACGGTCGCGACCTACCGCCAGGTCCTCGGCGTGGCCCTTCCCGCCCCCACCGACCGACCCGGGGCCCACCGTGCGGGTTGCGAGGCGTCCTCCCCGCGGGCCCCATCGGAGCCGCCTCACCACCAGGCGCTAGATCTGAAAGAGATTTGAAGGTTCCCAGCCATCATTGTTGACGATGGAGGACGATTGTCCTAGGTTGCCATCTCATCAGTAGATCGGTTGTGGCTGACCCATCGTCGCCACAGGGAAGGGGAACCGACGTGCCCGCCAGCACCGCCGCACCCGCCAGCAGGGTCGCGCCACCGCTCCCGCACGACCCCGCCCCGCCCGGGCTCGGCCCGGCGAGCCAGCTCGTCAGCCTGCCGCTGCACCTCCTCGAGCGCGGCTCGAGCCTCGCCGGCCAGCTGGTGGACGTCGCCGCCGGGACGTCCGGCATCGACCCGGCCCGGGACCGGCGCTTCTCCCACGCGGCCTGGGCTGCCAACCCCCTCTACCGCCGGACGGCCCAGGCCTACCTGGCCTGGGCCGAAAAGGCCTACGGCCTCGTCGACGACCTCGGCCTCGACACCGCGGACCACCTGCGGGCCCGGTTCGGGGCCGCGCTCGCCGTGGAGGCCGCGGCGCCGACCAACGTGTTCGCCGGCAACCCCGAGGCCATCGAAGCGACCCTGCGCACTGGCGGCCAGAGCCTCATCGACGGGTACCACAACTTCCTCGGCGACGCGCAGCGCAACGGCGGGATGCCCTCGATGGTCGACACCACGCCCTTCACCGTGGGCGAGACGGTGGCGGTGACGCCCGGCGCAGTGGTGTTCCGCAACGACGTCCTCGAGCTGATCCAGTACCGGCCGACGACGCCCGAGGTCTTCGAGCGGCCGCTGTTCTTCGTGCCGCCCCAGATCAACAAGTACTACGTGCTCGACCTGGCCCCCGGGCGCAGCCTGGTGGAGCACGCCTTGGCCCGTGGCCAGCAGGTCTTCATGGTGAGCTGGCGCAACCCCTCGCCCGCAGAGGGCCACTGGGACCTGGCCACCTACGTCACCGCCCTCAGCGAGGCGACGGACGCAGCCCTCGCCGTCACCGACAGCGCTGACCTCAACCTGTGCGGCACCTGCGCCGGCGGCATCACCTCGGCCGCGCTGCTCGGCCACCTCAGCGCGGCGGGCGACGAGCGGGTCAACGCGGTGACGTTCCTGGTCACCGTGCTCGACTGGTCGGTGCCCTCCACGGTCGGCGCGATGGCCACCGGCCCCGGGGCGGCGGCGGCCATGGCCGCGGCGCAGCGTCGGGGCATCCTCGCCGGCGAGGACCTCTCCCGGCTCTTCGCCTGGCTGCGCCCCAACGACCTCGTGTGGAACTACTGGGTCAACAACTACCTGCTCGGCCGCGCTCCGGCCGCCTTCGACGTGCTGGCCTGGAACGTCGACTCCACGAACTTGCCCGCGGGGTTGCACGCCGACTTCATGGCCATCTCCGAAGGGAACCTGATGTCCCAGGCCGGCGGCCTCGAGCTGCTCGGCACGAAGGTCGACCTCGGCGCCGTGACCTGCGATGCCTACGTCGTCGGCGGCGCCACCGACCACATCACCCCGTGGAAGGCCTGCTACGAGACGGCGCGCCTGCTCGGCGGCGACAGCCGCTTCGTGCTCGGCTCCCAGGGCCACGTTCAGGTGCTGGTCTGCCCGCCCGACAACCCCAAGGCCCGCTTCTCCAGCAACGACGAGCTCCCCGCCGACCCCGACGCCTGGCTGGCCGGCGCCACCGAGCAGGTGGGCAGCTGGTGGGAGGACTGGGCCGACTGGCTGGCGCCCCGGGCGGGCTCGCTCGTCCCCGCGCCGGAGGGCCTGGGCGGCAAGGACCCCCCCGCGCTCGAGGCCGCCCCCGGGCCCTACGTCCGACGGTGACCGGGCTCGTCGAGATCGGCCCGCACCGCCTCCGCGTCTGCACCACCGGGGATTTCCGCGCCCAGCGGCCCCTGCTGCTGGTCAACGGCATCGGCGCCACCATGGACCTCTTCGAGCCCCTGCGCGCCGAGCTGGGAGCGCGGCCGACCATCGCCTTCGACGCCCCCGGCGTCGGTGGCTCGAGCACGCCCCTCCTCCCCCTCCCCATGAGCAGCCTGGCCGACCTGGTGGCCCGCCTCCTCGACCACCTCGAGGTGGGCGAGGTCGACGTGCTCGGGCTCTCGTGGGGCGGGGCGCTGGCCCAGGGGTTGGCCCACCGCCACCCCGGGCGGGTCGGCTCGGTGGTACTGGCGGCGACCATGCACGGCTTCACCGCCGTCCCCGGCGACCCCCTCGCCCTCGCCGTGCTCGCCACCCCGTGGCGCTACTACTCGACCCGCTACCTCGAGGCCGTCGCCCCCGTGCTCTACGGGCCCGACGTCCGCGAGCACGGCGACCTGTTCCGCCGCCACGCCTACCTGCGCAGCACGAAGCGGCCGAGCGCGCTGGGCTACCTGTGGCAGCTCGCCGCGGTTGCCACCTGGACGAGCCTGCCCTGGCTGGGCCGGTTGGCCCAGCCCACCCTGGTCCTGGCCGGCGACCGCGACCCCGTCGTCCCCCTCGTCAACGCCCGCACCATGGCCCGCCTGATCCCTCGGGGCCGGCTCCACGTGGTCGAGGGCGGCGGGCACCTCTTCCTCTACCTCCAGGCGGCCGACTGTGCGGCGGTGATCGACCCGTTCCTCGGCGAGGCCGCCGCTCACCCATTCGCAGGAATCTCGGCGGGTGCTTGACGCGCCGTGCAGATGCGCACTATAGTGCGAGCCACAGCCTCCGGATCGGGTCGCCGTGGGCGTCGGGCCATCTTGGCGCGACACCCCGGTACCAGCAAACCGGCCGGCGGGAAACCAAGCAGAACCGAGGTACCCCCCGTGAACAGCATCGTCGAATCCTTTCAGCGAGCTCGGAACCAACACGCTCGAGCAGGTCACCGAGCTGCAGAACCGCGTGCTGGAGTGGAACCGCCAGGTCGCCGAGACCATCGTGCCCCGCTTCGCCACCCTGCCCGGCGCCGAGGCCTTCGGCGGCCAGAACCTCGCCGCCGATTGGCTGCAGGCTTCCTTCGCCCTCTCGAGCAAGGCGCTCGAGGCCAACCGGGCCTTCGCCGCCGGCCTCATCGACGTCTGGACGCCCAAGAACGAGGAGCCCAAGGCGGCCAAGTCCGCCAAGGCCGCCAAGGACTGACGGCCGCTCGCCCCCGGGCAGACGCCCGACGACCAACTGCTCGAGACCTCGCGCGCCACTCGGGAACGACGCTGCCCCCGCCAATGTCGTCGGGGGCGGCGGCGTTGCTCGTGTACCGAGTGGTGCGTCGCCCAAATGATCGGGGCACCTCGCTGATCGGACGACGCACCATTAGCCCGGGGGCTGCGCCCCCGACGGCGCCTGCGGCGCCTCCCCCATCCCCGGCGGGGACCCCAACCCCACCGGGATCTGCTCGGTCCGAACTTGTCGCAAGTGCACGGCCTTGGGGGACCGAGCAGATCTGGGAGCCACGCATGCACGAAGACTGGTGGGACCAGCACCTCAAGCGGGTCGGCGCCTTCATCAAGGAGCAGCGCCGCCTCTCCGAGCTGTCCCAGCGCGAGTTCGCCCGGATGGTGAACCTCTCCGACACCTACATGAGCCAGCTCGAACGCGGCATGCACGAGCCCTCCATCCGGGTGCTGCGGGCCATCGCCGAGGGGCTCAACCTGTCGGCCGACCAGCTGATCGCCTTCGTCGCCGGCCTCGCCGGCCAGCCCTCGACCGGCGACCACCCCTCGACCGAGGACGCCATCCGCGCCGACCCTCGGCTCGACCTCGGCCAGAAGCAGGCGCTGCTCAGCGTCCTCCGTAGCTACGTCGCTGCCTCGTCCTCGGCCCCCGGGGCCACCTCCACGCCCCGCGACGAGGGCCCGACGGCCGGCTGACCGCCAGAGCGCACGCCAGGGTCGACCGCGGCCCCTCAGCAGGCAGGGCATGGACGACCCGTTCCGAGGGGCCCGGGCCGAGGCGCACGGTCGTGACGAGCGCGAAGGTTCGTCCACCGTGGCGGTGCAAGATCCTTCGCGGTCCTTGCAGGTCAGCGGGTCGAGCCCTCGGGCTGTACCACCCCCGAGGGCCAGCCGTCGTCGGCCGGCACAGCGTCCGAGGGCGCGTCCTCAGCGGGGGGCGCCCCGGCGGCGACGGCCGTCTCCTCCTCGGGAGCGGGCGCCTGCGGGCACGCCCACGTGTCGTGGCTCGCCAGGTGGCGGTACAGCTCGCAAGAGC
>WHTX01000038.1 GCA_009377505.1 Acidimicrobiia bacterium | reverse complement strand
GTCGACCCCAGGCTGCGAATAGCTCCCCCCCAGCATCGACACGACTTCGACACCTGGTAAAGGCCAGCGAGGTGATTTAACCCATATTGGTCACCAGACGGGCGACCGCGCCAGGGGGTCTCGATCCCGCTAACCGGCCGCTCAGGAAGGCGCCGCGCGTCGGCCCTCGCCGCCATCGCCGCTGGGCACGACCACCTGCGGCGTCCTGCCTGAGTCGCGGCGCCTGCCCCTGCTCACCGCCCGTTCCGCCTCGCGCGTCAGCTGGCTCCTCGGGCCGGGGGATTCGCACCCCGACCCGAGGCGCCATCTCAGGTGGTGTACAGCATGACCGACAATCCCACCCCGGCCATCCCCACGTTTTGGGGGAATGAACCTCCCCACGATTGCCGGAGTCCTGTATTAAGGACTTGGGTCGGGTAGAACGTCGAGGTTCGATCGCGAGTTCCGCGCTCAGATTCTTGAGCTCGTGCGTGTGTCGAAGAGGCCGCGCTATCAGATAGCTGGTGACCTTGGGGTGTCGGACACATCGCCCGCGAAGTGGATGGCCGAACAACGTGGTAAAGACGATGACAGCGACGAGCTGGACGTTCCTGAACGCGCCGAGCTGGAACAGTTGCGCGCGGAGAAGCGCGAGTGGGTCGTTCAACGCGAGATCCTGAAAGGGGGTATGGCCTTCTGGGTGAGGGAGTCACGCGGGTGAGCCTGCACCGGTTCATCGACGCGCAGAAGGCCGAGCACACGGTCAAGGAGTTGTGCAGGGTGCTGGCCGTGCCCGAGTCGTCCCATTTTTCGACTGGCACCGCGCCGGCCGTGCCCGGGCGGAGGGCCGGGCCGCGGGCCGCGAGCAGCTCGTCGCCCGGATCCCTTCGGTGCACGAGGAGCCCGACGGCGCCTACGGCGCGGACCGGGTGCACGCCGAGCTCGCCCGGCGGGGCGTGGTCGTGGCCCGGCGCACCGTGGCTGAGACGATGGCTGACGAGGGCATCGTCGGGATCTCGGGCCGGGAGCGGTCCACGACCACGACCCGCCGCGACCGTCTCGCCCGCGCCGTGCCCTGACCTGGTCGGCCGGTCCTTCCCGCCCGACCTCCCGGACGCTCTGGTGCGGGGACATGACCTACATCTGGGCCGCGAACCGGTTCTGGTACTGGCCACGGTGATCGACGCCTCCACCGAGGAGGTTCTGGGCTGGGCGTGCGCAGACCACATGCGCACCAGCCTGGCCACCGACGCCCTGCACCGCGCCGTCCGCCGCCGTGGCGGACGAGCCCGCGCCGGGTTGGTGTTCCATTCTGACCGTGGCTCGCAGTACACGTCAGCGGAGTACGTCGCCACGTGCAAGGTCCACGGTATACGCCAATCGGTTGGCCGCCGCAGTGCTTGTTATGACTGTGATGATGGTGGGGCGTTGCTCCGGTCGGCTTGACCCCTGTTATGACCGACCATGGTGTCCTTGCGTTGACGTGTCGGTCGACCGGGGCGGCGTGCCGGACGGCTGCCCGCTGGCCGAGCGGGCAGTGACCTTATAGGAGCCTGATCGCAACAGGTCCCCTCACAGTCTTGTCCTGCCCTGCCTGACCGGCGAGCGGGCCGTTGACCTGTGAAGGAGATCAACAGCCATGGCCAGCATCGCGCTTGAACGCGGCGACGTCATCGTCGGCGTGGACACGCACAAGGACCAACACGTCGCCGTGGCGGTGGACGGGCTCGGCGGTGACCTCGAGGACTGTTGCGTCCCGGCCACGAACGACGGCTACGCCGAACTGCTGGCCTGGGCGTCCGGCGTCGGCCGGGTCGTCGCGTTCGGCGTGGAGGGCTGCGGCTCTTATGGGATCGGCTTGGCCCGGTTCCTGCGCCGCCACGGCCACCGGGTGGTCGAGGTGACCCGCCCGCCCCGCAAGGGCGAACGCCGCCTCGAGGGCAAGAGCGACCTGATCGACGCCCGCCACGCCGCCCGGGAGGTCCTCGCCGGGCGCGCCAACGCCGTCCCCAAGGCCGCGGATGGGCTGGTCGAGTCGGTCCGGCTCGTCAAGATCGCCCGGGACACCGCCGTCAAAGCCCACACCACGGCCATGATCACCCTCAAAGCGGTCCTCGTGACCGCCACGGACGAGCTCCGCGCCCGCCTCGAGCCCTTGACCGATTTCGGGCTCGTCACCGCCTGCGCCGCGCTCGCCGACAGCCTCGACCCCGACCGCATGGTGGCCGCCCCCCAGGACGCCATGCGCCACGCCCTGGCCGCGCTCGCCCGACGGTGGCTGACCCTGCACGAAGAGATCAAGGTCCACTCCCGCCAGCTCAAGGCCCTCACCCGCACCGCAGCCCCCCAACTCGTCGAGGCGTTCGGGATCGGCCCCGACATCGCCGGCGAGCTCCTCGCCGCGGCGGGGGACAACACCGACCGCGTCCACTCCGAAGCCGCCTTCGCGAAGCTGTGCGGCGCGTGCCCCATCCCCGCCGGATCGGGCAAGACCAACGGCCGCCACCGCCTCAACCGCGGCGGGAACCGCCAAGCCAACGCCGCCCTCTACCGCTGCGTCATCGTCCGCATGCGCTGGCACGAACCCACCATCACCTACGTGCAACGCCGCACCGCTGAAGGCCTCTCCAAGAAGGAGATCATCCGCTGCCTCAAGCGCTTCGTCGCCCGCGAGGTCTATGCCCTCCTCCCCCCACCCAGGCCCCCACAAACAACTTGACGATCTATAGGAGCATCAACGCCCTGGCCGAGTCCTTCTTCGCTTCATTGAAGAAGGAGCTCGTGCCTCGTACCGTGATCTCGACTCGTAGGAAAGCCCGCGATGCTATCGCGGAGTACATCGAGATCTTCTACAATCGGCGGCGTCTGCACTCCGGCATCGGGTACCGCACCCGGAAGTATTCACATCACATCAAGCAAACAACTGTCCGGAAAACGCGCGGCGGTCCACCGCCGAGATCTACGAGCTCATCGTCGAACGCCACCGCAACGCCGCCACTATCGTCACCTCCAACCGGGAGCCCGTCGAGTGGCTCGCGCTCATGGCCGACCCGCTGCTGGCCCAGTCGGCGATCGACCGGCTCCAGTCCGCCGCCTACGAACTCGTCCTCGACGGCGACTCCTACCGCCGCCGGCAGAAGCCCGCCCTCACCAACCCCGCCACCCTCCTTGACCCCGACCAGCCCCCAACGCCATCATCCCCACGCCGTCGCTGACGGACCCCAACGTGGTCCCAAGCCACTGGCGAACCGGTGGTCCCATCACCCTGGCGAGCGACACTCAGGAGCGATCCAGCCGTCGATCATCTGATCGAGCTGCTTCTGATGTGCTGCGGCCGAGTCGGTCGCGACGCTGTCGTCGCTGCTCATCTCGACTTCCCCCCGAGCCGAGGTGGAGGCGTGTACCCGATCGCTGCGAGCTGATCGAGCACATGACCAGGGATGAAGAGGCCTCTGCTGGACACCTCTTCGTATTCGGCCGTTCCTGAATGCTCCGTGATGTAGCTCCCGATCGCCCACGATTCCTCCCGCGAGAGGCGGGGGCTGCCATCCCAGTCGTGGATCAACCGCATCAGCGCCTCTTCGTGGGCGTCCCTGTCGCCGTTCTCGGGCTGGAACTCGTCGTCTGCCACCGCGGGCTCACTGGGGCTCAGGGAGCGGCTGCTGAGCCAGCCGTCTCACGCCGATGCGGTGATCAAGCGCCGCGAGCAGTGCGGTCCTCTACGCGGTCATGGAAGCTGGCAGCTCATGCCTGGGCCGCCTGGGGCGTGAACCGAGCTGGCATCGGGAAGCCTCATGGCTCCCGTTCGCGTCGTTTGAGCAAGCGAGGCGGTCCTCGCTGGCTACGGTGATCGGCGTGCTGGTCCGGGCCACGATGCGTCGGCGCAGTCGCGCCGCATGGGTCGTCGTGGTCGCCCTCGCGGTCGGGGTGGGGCTGATCGCCATGCACTCCGGGGTGTCCCGCGCGGAGCACGCGCACAGCAGCACCCACGCTCATGCGCTCGTCGCCACCAGCGCCAGTGACGAGGCATCGCACGCTCCGGCGTGTGAGGGGTGCGCCTCGCACGCGTCGGTGGCGATGGTGTGCGCGGTGCTGCTCGTCGCGGTGGCCGGTGGCGTGGCCGTCCGCCTGGTCCGGCGCTGGTCGATGCGCGCTCGCGTCGTGCAGGTCGCGCCGGCTGGGTTGCTGCGCTGGTTGGGAGCGCAGGTGGGCGCGCTCGCGCGACCACCGGATCTCCATGCGCTGCAGGTGATGCGCTGCTGAGACGCCCACACCGCGCCAGACCGGTGCGGTGCTTCGACGCGTTCGCAGTCCACCTGACAGCTCTCAACGGAGGTTCCAACGATGCGCAAGGTCTTTGCGCTGTTCGCCGTGCTCAGCCTCGGCGCGCTCGCCGCGGCA
Source organism: Acidimicrobiia bacterium (assembly GCA_009377505.1). Classification (GTDB taxonomy): domain Bacteria; phylum Actinomycetota; class Acidimicrobiia; order Acidimicrobiales; family CAIXPF01; genus WHTX01. The sequence continues at coordinate 21,135 of WHTX01000038.1, read as the reverse complement.
TGCGGCGGCGATGACAGCGACATCAGCAGTGCCGGTTCGACGACGCTCAGGACGACGACCGAGGTCGCCGAGCACAACGACGCGGATGTCGCGTTCGCCGAAGGCATGATCCCGCACCACGCCCAGGCGGTGGAGATGGCCGAGATGGCCGTCGACGTCAGCTTGAACGATCAGGTCATCGGCCTGGCGCAGCGGATCCAAGCTGCCCAGCAGCCCGAGATCGACGAGATGACGGGCTGGCTCGAAGCGTGGGGGGAGCCGGTCGAGGCCAGCTCCGGTGGCGGGCACGGTGCCCACGGCGGCTCGGGCGGGGCCATGGCGGGGATGATGAGCGAGGAGGGGATGGCCCAGCTCGGCGCGATGGACGGTGCCGCGTTCGACCGGATGTGGCTCGACATGATGATCCGCCACCACGAGGGCGCGATCGAGATGGCGAAGACCCATCAGGCTGAGGGCGAGTACCCGAATGCGCTGATGCTCGGCGAGGAGATCATCACCGCCCAGGAGGCGGAGATCACCGAGATGCGCGCCATCACCGTCTGAGCACCGGGCATCGCCGGCTGAGCGGGCGTTGGACGCGGCGGTGAGGCCGGGGTTCAGGAGCACGCCCCGGTCTCACCTCGCACCGGTCTCTCGCGGGGGACGTCGGCCCGGCGGAGGGGCTGGGCGTCGTGAGGGGGACTGGGCCCTCGGCGCTGGATGCTCGCGCCCCCGGGGACGGTAGCTGCGTCTTGCTGAGGATGAGCAGCTCTACCCGTCCACCCGCGAGCCGTTGTCGATGTTCGACCCCTGGCCCTGCTGAGTGGATGTCCCTGAAGAGCCCGGCTTGGAGCATACGCTTCGCTGTCTGTGACGGCTCGATGCGACCGATGAACCATGACCAGGCGGTGGAGCGGACGCGCCCGTCGGGGAGTGCCCAATCCAAGATGCCGATGCGTCCCTGAGCAGTGAGTGTTCCCGCGGTGCGTCGAAGTAGCTTCGTCCGATCGGGCGAGTCGAAGTTGTGGAGGAGGAACGAGAGCGCAGCCCGGTCGAAGCCTTCGCCCACGTCTGCGTCCATGACGTCGCCTTCGACGAACCTCGCTGTCGGCGGTCGGCGGTCGGCGGTCGGCGTCGTGCTCGGGTCGAGCATGACGCTCAGTCGGTCCACGGCGACGACGTCGGCACCTGCTGCGACGAGCGGAGCGGTGACCTGTCCGGTGCCGCATCCAGGACTCGGTGCCCACGCTTCACGTCGGTGCGTCGACGAAGGTGCGGCGCAGTGGGCCGCTCCCTCCGGAGGGCAGGAAGATCGCCCAGTTCAGCGCGTCGTACGCGTGTGCGACCCGCATCAGGAGGACGGTCGGACGTCGACCCGGCGGAGCAGCTGCGCGTTGGCGGCGACGATGATGGTGCTGGCGCTCATCAGCACCGCGGCGGCCCAGGGGGCGAGCACGATGCCGGCGAAGGCGAGTACGCCGGCGGCGAGGGGGATGGCGATCACGTTGTACCCGGCGCCCCAGGCGAGGTTCTGGAGCATCTTGCGGTAGCTGGCCCGGGAGAGGCGGATCACCCCGATCACGGCGCGCGGGTCGGACGAGGCGAGCACGACGCCGGCGGACTCGATGGCGACGTCGGTCCCGGCCCCGATGGCGACGCCGACATCGGCGCGGGCGAGGGCGGGGGCGTCGTTGACCCCGTCACCGACCATCGCCACCCGCCGGCCTCGGCCTTGGAGCTGGGTGACGGCGGCGTCTTTGTCCTCGGGGAGGACCTCGGCGAAGACCTCGTCGATGCCGAGGCGGGCGGCGACGGCGTCGGCGACCGGCTTGGCGTCACCGGTGATCATCACGACCTGCACGCCGAGCTGGTGGAGCTCGTCGACGGCTTGGGCGGACTCGGGGCGGACCTCGTCTTCGAGGGCGAGCGCACCGACGACCTTGCCATCACGAATCACGTGGAGCACCGACGCCCCCCGCTCCGACCAGGCTCGGGCCTTCTCGACCAGCTCAGCGGGCGCGTCGACGTCGAGCTCGCGCAGCAGCGCCGGCCCACCGACGGCGACCGCAGCTCCGTCGACGTCGGCTTGCACGCCTCGCCCGGTGAGGGCGCGGAACCCGCTGGCGGCCGGGACGGCGCCGTGGGTGCGGGCAGCGGTCACGATGGCCCGGGCGAGGGGGTGCTCGGAGTCCGCCTCGACCGCACCGGCGAGGCGCAGCAGGCTCGGCTCGTCAGGCACCGAGGGGCCGCCGGTGACGGCGACGTCGCTGACGACGTGCTCGCCCTTGGTGAGGGTGCCGGTCTTGTCGAACAGCACCGTGTCGACGGTGCGCATGCGCTCCAAGGCGAGGCGGTCCTTCACCAGGATCCCCGCCTTGGCGGCGACGGCGGTGGAGAGGCTGATGGTGAGGGGGATGGCGAGCCCGAGGGCGTGGGGGCAGGCCACGACGAGCACGCTGATCGTGCGCACCACGGCGTCGTCGCCGTCCGAGACCGTCGCCCACACGGCCAACGTGACGAACCCGGCCACGAGCGCGACGTAGAACAGCAGTGCGGCGGCCCGGTCGGCGAGGGCCTGTGCCCGCGACCCTGACGCCTGCGCTTCGGCGACGAGGCGCTGGATGCCGCCGAGGGCGGTGTCCTCACCGATGGCCTCGACCCGCACCCTCAGGGTGGAGTCGGTGGACACGGTGCCGGCGACGACCCGGTCCCCGGGGCCCTTGGCGACGGGGCGGGACTCGCCGGTGACCATGGACTCGTCCAGCTCCGCCTCCCCGTCGACGACGGCCCCGTCAGCGGGGACGCGCCCGCCGGGGCGCACGAGCACGACGTCGCCGACACCCAGCTCGTGCAGCGCGACGGTCTCGACACCGGTGTCGGTGACGCGCTCGGCGTCGTCGGGGAGCAGCTCGGCGAGGGCGTCGAGGGCGCCTCGGGCCTGGCCGAGGGCCTTCATCTCCTGCCAGTGGCCGAGGAGCATGATCACGATGAGGGTGGCGACCTCGAACCACAGGTCGATGTCGAGCCACCCGGCCTCGGTGGCGAGCGAGGCGCCGTAGGCGACGCTGATCGCCATGCCGACGAGCAGCATCATCCCCGGCTGACGCTGGCGGACCTCGTCCACGCCCCCGCTGAGGAACGGCCACCCGCCCCACCAGAAGATCACCGAGCCGCCGACGAGGGGGACGGCGCTGGAGCCCCAGAAGCTCGGTGGCTCCCAGTCGAACAGCTCCATGACCATGCGGCTGTAGAGCACGACCGGCACGGCGAGCACGAGGCTGATCCAGAAGGGGCGGCGGAAGACTTCGGCGTGCCCGGCGTGCCCGCCGTGGCCCCCGTGCCCGGCGTGAGCGTCCTGCCCGGCGTGCTGATCGGGTGGGTCGTGCTCCACGGCAGTTCGGCGGCCCGTGTCGTGCTCGGCGTGGGCGTCGTGGTGCCGCCGGTGGGGGTCGGGTGCCTTCGCCGGCTCTTCGTGCGCCGGGGCGTCGCGTCCGGGGAGGGGGCGCCGGGTCACGACTTCACCAGCCGGCCCACGGCGGCCATGGCCTCAGCGACCTTGTCCTGGCCGTCGCCGGTGGCTATGGCGTCGGTGACGCAGTGCTGCATGTGCTCGTCGAGCAGTCCGAGGGCGAACGCCTGCAGGGCCTTCGTCGCCGCTGAGACCTGGGTGAGCACGTCGATGCAGTACTCGTCCTCGTCGACCATGCGCTGCAAGCCGCGCACCTGGCCCTCGATGCGCCGCAGACGCTTCAGGTGGTCGTCCTTCTTGCTCGTGTACCCAGCCATCGCTCGACCTCCCAAGCTTCCCTCTTGACGGGAGCATACTCTGGGGGGGTATGGTGTCAACACACCCCGGGGAGGTACTCGGGGCGACGAGCCGAGGAGCCCCCGTGCCCATCAGCGAGACGATCACCGTCACCGGCATGACGTGCGACCACTGCGTGCGCTCCGTGCGCGACGAGCTCACAGCGCTCGATGGTGTGGACGGCGTGGACGTCGACCTCGCGTCCGGGCTGGTGACGCTGCACACGGAGGCACCGGTCGACGAGGCCGCGGTGCGAGCCGCGGTGCAAGAGGCGGGCTACGAGGTGAGCTCGTGAAGGCCCCCGCCAAGCTGGGCGCGTATGCCGCCGTGTTGGTGGTGGTGCTCACCGCCGGCGCCGGGGTCGGCGCCGCGGTGGGCCCGTTGGACGACGGGGACGACGCCCCGGGGATGGCCCATGAGACGAGCAGCGACGGCACGACGCCCGAGGAGAGCCCCGACATGCCTGCTGGGCTGAGCGCCAGCGAGGCTGGCTACACCTTCACCCCCGAGGACACGACCTTCACCCCTGGCGTGGCCGAGCCGTTCGCGTTCCGCGTCCTCGGCCCCGGCGGGGCCCCGGTCACGGACTTCGACACCCGCCACGAGCAGGACCTGCACCTCATCGTCGTCTCCGGCTACCTGGCTGACTACCAGCACCTGCACCCGGCGCTCAGCGCGGACGGGACGTGGAGCACCGAGCTCGGCCTGCCCCGCGCCGGCGGGTACCGGGCCTACGCCGATTTCGCCGCCGCTGGCGCCGAGCCGCTGACCCTGGGAGTCGATCTACTGGTCGCGGGCGAGCTCGCCCCCCAGCCGCTGCCCGCCCCGGCGGCGACGGCAACGGTGGACGGCTACGAGGTGCTCCTCGACGGCGACGTCACCGCCGGCGCGGAGAGCGCGTTGCACTTCCGGGTCGCTCGCGACGGCGCGGCCGTGAGCGACCTGGAGCCGTACCTGGGTGCGTTCGGGCACCTGGTCGCCATCCGGGCCACCGACCACGCCTATCTGCACGTGCACCCGACGGAGGACTCCTCCCCAGCGCAGGTGGCGTTCTCGGTGCACGTCCCGAGCCCGGGCTCCTACCGGCTGTTCCTCGACTTCCAGCACCAGGGCGTGGTGCGCACCGCGACGTTCACCCTCGACGTCCCCGCCGCCGAGGCGACGAGCGGCACGGCTCACGAAGAGGAGGGTGGTCATGGCGGCGGACACTGACAACGCCCGCGCTGACGAGGCGCGCCACCAGGTGGAGCTGAGCTTGGGCGGGATGACCTGCGCCAGTTGCGCCATGCGCATCGAGAAGCGCCTCAACCGCCTCGACGGCGTGACCGCCACGGTCAACTACGCCACCGAGCGGGCCAAGGTCGACTTCCCCGCGGGCACGGAGCCCGCCGACCTGGTCGCCGCCGTCGCGGCCGCCGGCTACACGGCCACCCTGCCCGCCACCCGCTCGGAAGGAGCGGGGGAGCAGGCTGAGACGGAGGCCGCCGAGCCGGCGCAGGCGCTGCGGGACCGGCTGGTCATCTCGGGGCTTCTCGCCCTGCCCGTGCTGGCCATGGCCATGATCCCCGCGCTGCAGTTCGAGAGCTGGCAGTGGCTGTCGCTCACCCTGGCCGCGCCGGTGGTGGTGTGGGGGGCGCTGCCGTTCCACCGGGCGGCGTGGGCCAACCTGCGCCACGGCACGGCCACGATGGACACGCTCATCTCCGTCGGCACCCTGGCGGCCTTCGGGTGGTCGTTGTGGGCGCTGTTCCTCGGCGACGCCGGGGACCCGGCATGACGATGCCCTTCGACCTCACCATCGAGCGCGGTTCGGGCGCCCAAGAGCTCTACCTGGAGGTCGCCTCGGCGGTCACCGTGTTCATCCTCGCCGGCCGCTACTTCGAGGCCCGGGCCAAGCGCCGCTCCGGTGCGGCCCTGCGCGCCTTGCTGGAGCTGGGCGCCAAAGACGTCGCCGTGCTGCGCGACGGGGTCGAGCAGCGCATCGGCGTCGATGAGCTCCAGGTGGGGGACCGGTTCGTGGTCCGTCCCGGGGAGAAGGTCGCGACCGACGGGATCGTGGACGAGGGCACCTCAGCCATCGACGCCTCCCTGCTGACCGGGGAGCCCGTCCCGGTCGAGGTCGGCCCGGGCGACGCCGTCTCCGGGGCGACGGTCAACGCCGGCGGGCGCCTCGTCGTGCGAGCCACCCGGGTGGGGGCGGACACCCAGCTGGCCCAGATGGCCCGCCTCGTGACGGACGCGCAGAACGGAAAGGCCCCCGTGCAGCGCCTCGCCGACCGGGTCTCGGCCATCTTCGTCCCCTTCGTCATCGCCCTCGCCGTGGCCACGTTCGGGTTCTGGCTCGGCGCGGGCACAGGGACGACGACAGCGTTCACCGCGGCAGTGGCGGTCCTGATCATCGCCTGCCCCTGCGCCCTCGGGCTGGCCACGCCCACCGCGCTGCTGGTGGGCACGGGGCGGGGCGCCCAGCTGGGCATCCTCATCAAGGGCCCGGAGGTCCTCGAGTCGACCCGGCGGGTGGACACGATCGTGCTCGACAAGACCGGCACCGTCACCACCGGGCAGATGACCCTCCACGAGGTCATCACCACCCGAGACGTCGACGAGGCCGAGGTGCTGCGCCTGGTCGGCGCCGTGGAGGACGCCTCCGAGCACCCCATCGCCCAGGCCGTCGCCCGCGTCGCGAGGGACCGGCTTGGCACCCTGGCACCGGTCGAGTCCTTCGAGAGCCGCCAGGGCCTCGGCGTGCAGGGCGTCGTCGACGGCCACGCCGTGGTCGCCGGGCGCGCCCAGCTCCTCGCCGACTGGTCGCTGCACCTGCCCGTCGAGCTGGAGGCCGCCAAGGCCACCGCGGAGGCCGCGGGGCGCACCGCCATCGCCGCCTGCTGGGACGGCCGGGCCCGAGCGGTGCTCGTCGTCGCTGACGCCATCAAGGCGACGTCCGCCGAGGCGGTCGCCCAGCTGCGCCGCCTCGACCTGCGCCCGGTGCTGCTCACCGGGGACAACGAGCGCGCTGCCCGGGCGGTGGCCGCGTCGGTGGGTATCGACGAGGTGGTCGCCGAGGTCCTCCCCGCCGACAAGGTCGCCGTCATCCGTCGCCTCCAGGACGAGGGGCGGGTCGTGGCCATGGTCGGAGACGGGGTGAACGACGCCGCCGCCCTGGCCCAGGCCGACCTCGGCCTCGCCATGGGGACCGGCACCGACGCCGCCATCGAGGCGTCCGACCTGACGCTGGTGCGCGGTGACCTGCGCACCGCCGCCGACGCCATCCGCTTGTCGCGCCGGGCCCTCGCCACGATCAAGGGCAACCTGTTCTGGGCCTTCGCCTACAACGTGGCCGCCCTCCCCCTGGCGGCAGCGGGCTACCTGAACCCGATGCTCGCCGGCGGTGCCATGGCGCTCTCGTCGGTGTTCGTCGTGTCCAACAGCCTGCGGCTGCGCCGCTTCCAGGCCGGCTCCCACGGCTAGCCCGGCGACCGGTGCCCGTCAGCTATCTGACCGAGACGTCTTCCGACGGATCCGGCCCCAGGGCTTGTAGACGGCGAGGATCGTGGCCGCCACCAGGGCCACCGTGGACACGATGGGCGGGAAGACCATGTCGCTGACCGAGGCGTCGCTCGGCCCGCCCGCCGCCAGGGCCTCGCCATGGCGGGCCGCCTCGGCCACGCCCGGCCGCAGCGCGAAGGCCACGAGCGTGACCAGCAGCAGGTTCAGCGCCAACTTCACCGCCACCCACCAGTACTTCACGAGCCCGTAGTTGGTGCCGAGCCCGAGCACGACCCCGCTGACCAGGGTCACGAGCCCGGCGGTGAGCAGCGGCCAGACGGCGAACAGCTCGAGCGCCTGGTAGCAGAGTGCCTCCGTGCGGGTGCTGCCGGTGAACACCGCGGTGAACACCAGGACGCCGAGGACCACGTCGATGCCGACCCAGGCTCCAGCCCCGAGGATGTGCACGGTGAGCACGGCCCGCCGGGCACGTCGGCTGAGCCATGGCTTGCTCGCCGCGGGCCCGGCAACGACTGGGCCTTCAGGGAGGGTGGTTCCGACCATGGGCCCAGCCTGGCGAGCGAGGGGATCGGTGTCGTCCGGCCAGCGTCGACTGTCCCGGCTACGACACCGAGCGCAGGAGCGCCGGCCGCACGGAGCACGCCTACGCCGCGGGGCGTAGGCGGGCCGAGCCTTCTTGACCTTCGACCGGGGTCGAACCCTTAGGGTGGGCTCGTGAGCACCTACACCATCGGCGAGGTCGCCGACCGCAGCGGCTTCACCGCCTCCGCTCTGCGCTACTACGAAGGCATCGGCCTCGTCACGCCCGCCTCCCGGACCGGCGCCGGCTATCGGGTCTACGACGAGCACACCCTGGCCCGGCTGGCGTTCATCGCCCGGGCCAAGCAGCTCGGCTGCTCTCTCGAGGACATCACCGACCTCGTCGCCGTCTGGGACGGCGAACGCTGCGGCCCGGTCCAGCGCCGGTTCCACGAGCTCGTCACCGACAACGCGCGCACGGCGCAGCGCCAGATCGCCGATCTCACCACCTTCGCCGGGCAGCTCCGGACGGCCGCTGCCCAGCTCGGCCGCGAGCCTGTCGACGGCCCCTGCGGCGACGACTGCGCCTGCGTCAGCCCCGCCACCGGCGCACCGTCGGCGCCGACCCCGGTCGCCCTCCACGACGAGGCCTCCGAGGCGCCGATCGCCTGCGCCCTGCAGCCCGACGCCATGCCCGAGCGTGTCGCGGGCTGGCAAGCCCTGCTCGGCCAGGCCTCGGCGCGGACCACCGCGGCGGACGGGGCGATCCGGGTCGAGTTCGGCGCCGGGGCCGACCTCGGCCAGCTGGCAGGCCTGGTCGCCGCCGAGCAGCACTGCTGCGCCTTCTTCTCCTTCGCCATCACCGTCGACGCCAGGGGGGTGGGCTTGGAGGTCCGAGCCCCCGACTCGGCCACCGACCTCGTCACCTCCCTCTTCGGGGGACCAGCCTGAGCGCTCTTCGGGGGACCGGCACGAGCGCCGAGATGGCGTGGCCACGACGTGGGACGCCCCGCTTCAGTCGGCGGGCGGCACGAACTCGGGTTGGTCGAGCAGGCGCAGCCAGGTGCCGTCGGCCTGCCTGCGAACCACCTGCGCACGGGCGCCCGCACCGTCCTTCGGCGGCGTGGACGTGAGCGCGATGTCGCCGCTGACGAGGGTGGGCAGTGGAGGCTCCTGCTCGAACCGTGGCGCGTTCGCCAGCACGCCCTCCCAGAGGGCACTGATGGCGTCCCGGCCCACGGTCACGCTGCCCGGCGGGTAGGCCATGACCGCTTCCTGCTCGTAGAGCGCGGCGATCCCGGCCGCGTCACCGTCGTTGGCGCGCTCGACGAACAAGCGGGTCAGGTCCTCGGGCTTCAGTGCTGACTCGTTGTCGGGCATGGGTGCTCCTCGTTCACGGGCGGGTTCCGACGTTGCCAGCCTGGACGACACCGCACTAGAAGTCCAACAGATCGTTCTTCTCACAACTAGAATCTACAGTCATGGAACTTCGGCAGTTCGAGTACTTCGTCGCCGTGGCCGAGGAGGCGAACTTCACTCGGGCGGCGGAACGTGTGCACATCAGCCAGTCGGGGGTGAGCGCCCAGGTCCGGCAGCTGGAACGCGACCTCGGCGCGACGCTCGTCGACCGGTCGGGCCGTAGGGCGACCTTGACGGGCGCCGGCGCGGCGGCGCTCGATCATGCCCGCGCCGTGCTCGCGTCCGTCAGCGCCCTGCGCCAGGCAGTGGACGACGTCACGGGGCTGGTCCGGGGTCGGCTCGTGTTGGGCATGGTCACCGCGTGCACGGTCACCCCGCTGTTCGACGCCCTCGCCGCGTTCCACGCCGCCCATCCCGGCATCGAGATCACCCTGGTCGAGGACAACTCCGACCGGCTCGTAGAAGGCGTGCGCACCGGTGCGACAGACCTGGCCCTCGTCGGCACGGCGGGTACGGCGCCCCCGCACCTCGACGCGCTGCCCATCGTCAGCGAAGGTCTCGTCGCCGCCGTGCCGGTCGGGCACCCCCTCGCCCGACGGCAGCGGGCAACCCTGGCCGACATCAGCGCGTACCCGATCGTGAGCCTGCCCGAAGGGACAGGGATCCGAGCCGTCTTCGACCAGGCCTGTGCAGCCCGCGGCGTACAGGCCGACATCGCGTTGCAGGCCAGCGCCCCAGACGCCGTCGCCGACCTCGCCGCGCGCGGGCTCGGCATCGCCATCTTCAGCGAGTCCATGGCCGCCAGCTACCGCGGTCGACTGAAGGCGCTCGTCCTCGACGACGTGGCGACACCGGCGGTCCTGCCCTGGTCTGGGCGCCGACCATGAGCCCCGCGCTCCGAGCGCTCCTGGTCCACTGTCGGGCGGCCTTCACCGATCAGCGGTCACGAGCACCTGGTCGAGCCGGGTAGTCATGGCGTGCGGGCTGCGTAGTCCTCCGGACAGCGGTGAACGGCGCCGATGCGCTCCATGTGCTGCTCGCCCCATTCGCTGAGGGGGATCAGCGCGCGGTTGAGCGATTCCCCGAACTCGGTGAGGGAGTACTCGACCTTCGGCGGGACCTCCCGGTAGACCTCTCGGTGCACGATGCCGTCGCCCTCCATCTCTCGAAGCTGCTGGATGAGCATCTTCTCGCTGACGCCGGGGACGTCGCGCCGCAGTTCGCCGAACCGGCGCGTATCGAGGTGCAGCGCCCACAGGATCAACGGCTTCCACTTGCCGCCGATCACGTCGACTGCTGCGTCGAGCCCGCACGTGTACCCGAACGTCGTCGCCATCGAATCGTCCTCCTCCTGCCAGGTCCTTGCCGGAACTTACCAAAGCACCAGTATCAGACAAGAAGGTAGGTACTTGACGATTCCGGCTGAATGCCGAGACGATCGCTCAGCCAGCGGGCCCCGGCGAACGACTCGGAGGAGACGATGCACCACCGCACGACCGTGATCGGCACAGGTGCGATGGGCCAGGCGCTGGCCATCGCCCTTCTCGACGCTGGCCACCCGGTGACCGTGTGGAATCGGACACGCGAGCGGGCCGACCCGCTGGTCGCCCGCGGCGCCGTACTCGCCGCAGACGTGGTCGACGCGGTCTCGGCCAGCGAACTGGTGCTGGTCAGCGTGCTCGACAGCGCGGCCGTGCGCGACGTACTCGATTCGGCGGGCGACGCCGTGCGCGACCGCACGATCGTGAACCTGGTGACCGGGACCCCTGGCGAAGCCCGGTCGGTTGCCGATTGGGCTGTCGAGCACGGCGCCGACCACCTCGACGGGGCCATGATGGCGGTGCCGTCGATGATCGGGTCGCCAGGAGCGACGATCCTCTACGGCGGGGCGGTCGACGCCTACCACCGTCACGAGCCCACGTTGCGCACGGTCGCCAGCGACAGCCCGTTCCTCGGCGTCGACGCAGGTCTGCCGGCGCTCTACGACGTCGGGCTGTTGACCATGCTGTACGCCACGATGACCGGCTGGCTGCAGGCCTTCGCCGTCGTCGGAGCGGGCGGTGTCACCGCCGAGGAATTCCTGCCCCACGCCCGGGCGTGGTTCGACAACGTCGTCGTCGCCGAGGACACCGCCGAGGTCGCCACGTCCGTCGATCGGCGTGAGTACCCCGACACGGTCCCGTCCTCGGTCGCCCTCAACGCCGCCGCGTTGCGCCTCCTGCTCCAGGTGCACGAGGAGAGTGGCGTGGGCAGCGGGCTGGTCGCGGCGATCAGCGCCCTGGCTGATCAGCGAGTGGCCGAGGGTCACGGTGCCGACGGCTTCACCAGCCTCGTCGAAGCCATCAGGACACCTGCCAGAAACTGAAGAACTGGAGGATCCTGACCCCGGTACCGAGGTCGCGGCGACAAGCCTGGAGGGATCCTCCGCGCCGCGTCAGTCCTCGCCACGTTCCACCACCGGACCGCCGCCATGATGTACGAGAACACCGCCCGGCCGACGAGAACAACTACCGGACTACTAGAACACAACGGCGGACCGTGATCCTTCACGCCCTAACAGCGAATAGCGCGACTGTGTTCTACTGATCCGAAGAGCTTGGAACCACTCATCAGTTGTGTCGAATCCCCTTGCACGAACGGACGTTCGTGTTGTAAAATGTTGGCATGAGCAAGGTATTCGACTTCGGGGCGATGGCCCAGTCGCTCGCTGACGTCGACGTGGCCGGCTTGTGCGATGACGATGTCGCCCGGGGCGTCGTGGAAGCCGAGGTGCTGTTGAACGCGGCGTACGCGTTCTCCGCGGCCGTGCTCGCCGAGCTCGAGGGGCGCGCCCTGTACGAAGGGGAGGGGGCGCGCTCGGCGGTTGGCTGGGCGGCGGGGCGGACCGGGTCCCCCAAGCCTGCCCTGCGGGCCAGGCTGCGGGCGGGCCGGGGCCTGCGGATGCTGCCCTCGGCGTCGGCGCCGGCACGCGAGGGGCGGCTGTGCCCCGACCACCTCGCCGTCCTCGCCGGGTGCGAGCGCCGCCATCCCGCCCCTCGCCGCTCGCGACGAGGCGTTGTTGGTGTCCCAGGCCGTCGAGCTCGACGCCGCCTCGTTCCGGGCCGCGGCCCGCCACTGGGAGGGCTGCGCCGCCGACGTCGACGCGCCCGAGCCCGGCCCGCAGCCGGTGGACGAGGTGTTCCTGTCCAAGACCCTGGACGGCCGCTGGGTGCTGAACGGCAGCTTCTCCGCCGAGAGCGGGGACTTGTTGCACGCCGCGTTCGGGGCCGAGGTCGACTGCTACCTGCGCGCCGCCCGCGACGGGGACCCTTCCGTCGTGGGCCAGGTCGCGTCGCAGTTGCGGGCGGAGGCGTTGCTCGACCTGGCCCGACAGGCCATGCGCCGTGAGCCCTCGGAGGCGTCGGTCCCTGATCCCTACCGGCTCGCGGTCGTCGTCCCCTTCGACAAGGCCGACGACGCCGGCGTCGCGGCGTGCGACTCCCAGGCGTTCCGGGTCGTGCTCGACGCCGAGGGCGACGTCCTCGGCGTCGGCCGGGACAGCCGCCGCTGGACGACCCCCATCCGCCGGGCCGTCACCATCCGCGATATCGGCTGCGTTCCCCGGCTGTGACCGGCCCGCCTCGTGGTGCGATCTCCACCACTGCACCGAATGGGAGAACGGCGGGCGGACCAGCGTCGACAACGGCGCGATGCTGTGCCGCCACCACCACACCTTCGTCCACCAGGAACGCTGGCGGGTAGCCATCGAACACGGCGAACCCGTCACCCGATGGCCCGACGGCACCCAACACGCCATCCGACGATGGGACACGACACCACCCCGGCACCACTAGCCCCAATCTTTCATTCGAGCTCGCTCGAGCTGGTCAGCCAGTTGCCCGCGTGGCTCGCCCGACCAGCTGCCGTGCTGGTCAGGGGCCTGGCCGCGAGCCTCATGAAAGATCAGGGCTAGCCAGCTCGATGAGTAGTTCCAAGCTCTTCGGGTCAGGGGCCCGCACCTGCCTCCACGGCGCGGGCGGCGAAGGCGACGGGCAAATTTCCTCGTGGCCATGGCCGAGCTGGGGGGGCGGGGCCAGCGCCCGCCACCCTGGGAACCAACCATCTGAGCTCGACGTCGCCCACCGGGGCGCGAGCGCGGGCGGGACCGATGAGCCAGACTGCGCCACGATGCGATTCGGAGCGACGTTCCCCACGACCGAGATCGGCGACGACCCGGTTGCCATCCGCGATTTCGCCCAGGCAGCGGAAGGGCTCGGCTACAGCCACATCGTGGCCTACGACCACGTGCTCGGCGCCGAGCACGCCGGCCGCGAACCGAAGCTGTGGGGCCCCTACACGGAAGCCCACCCCTTCCACGAGCCGTTCGTGCTGCTCGGTTTCCTGGCCGGGGTGACCAGCACCATCGAGTTCGAGACGGCCATCATCATCCTGCCCCAGCGCCAGACCGTGCTGGTGGCCAAGCAAGCGGCCGAGGTCGACGTACTGTCCGGCGGCCGGCTGCGCCTCGGCGTCGGCACGGGCTGGAACCCCGTCGAGTACGAAGCCCTCGGCGTACCGTGGGAGGGCCGCGGCGCCCGCTTCGACGACCAGATCGCGCTGCTGCGCCAGTTGTGGGCCGAACCCGTGCTCGACGTCACGACGCCGTTGCACAAGATCGACCGGGCCGGCATCCTGCCCCGGCCCCGCCGTCCGATCCCGCTGTGGCTCGGCGGCTCCTCCAACGTCGCCCTGCGGCGGGCGGCGCGCGTCGGCGACGGGTTCACCTTCGCGAGCGCCGGGCGCAAGACGGTGGAGCTGGTCGAACGGCTGCGCGGCCTCCTGGAGACCGAAGGGCGCGACCCGGCGACGTTCCCCATCGAGTTCACGTTGATGTACGGGCTCGGCGAGGCCCGTTGGGCCGCCGTGCTGGAGGGCGCACGCGCCGCCGGGATCGACTACGTGTCGATCAACGCCATGAGCACCACGGCGGCGTGGACGGGCATGGACGCACCGGGCCTGCACACCGTTGCCGAGCACATCGGCGCGCTGGAGCGGTTCATGCAGGTGGCGGCGTCGGCGTGATCGTGCGGCCACGTGACGTCAAGACGCGGGCACAGCGCTCCGGTCGTCGAGGAGACCCTGCCCCCTGGGAGAACGGGCGACGCGGGCACTGGTGCGGTCGGCGAACGGGCTCCACAGGAACCATCGCGGCAACGACCTCACGAGGCGAGGCGGGCCGTCGACGCGGATGGCCCCGGTCGCGACCGCCCGGGCCCAGCTGTCGTAACCCTGGAAGACCTCGGCGAGCGCGGGCGTCGTGGTCGTCACCAGCACGTCCGGGTCGAAGCCGGGATGTTGCACGCACACCGACGCCTCGCCCCGGTCGAGCACCATCCAGATGGCTTGCCTCGTGGGACCGGTGTGCTGGAACTCGATGACCACCCGCTGGGGCGGCAGCCTCGACTCGTCGACCCGTCGGTGCATCCACCACGTCAGCGTGACCGGGTCGACGTCGTGGGGCTGGAGGTCGTCGAACAGCCACTCGACCGCCCAGCGGCCGAGGGCGAGGACGACGGCTTCGAGGTCCTTGCCCGCCGCGGTGAGGTGGTACTCGTGCCCCCGTCCCGTCGGTGACGGCCACAGCTCCACCACGCCCATGCGCTCGAGGTGTCGCAAGCGCTGCACGAGCAGCGACCGTGAGATGCCGGGGAGCCCCCGAGCGAGGTCGTTGAAGCGGGTGTTGCCGAGGATCAGTTCCCGGACGATGAGGGGCGTCCACCGGTCGGCGAAGACCTCGCTGCCGAGGGCGACAGGGCAGAACCGGCCGTAGTCGGGCATGGTCGCATCGTCGCACCGGACGACGCAGCTGAGTAGTCCGAAATGTGGACCAGGTGGTGACCGGCTGGCCCGGTCGAGCGTCAGCTGAAGACGATGCCCGTGTAGTCCTCGTCGGCGACCTCGGTGATGCGGGCGCGGAACTTCGGGGAACCGCCGTTGTAGACGAGGTGGCGGACCTTGCCGTACTCGTGGCCGGCGACGTTGGAGTTGTAGCCCGTGAACCAGCCCTTGGCCTTGCGCATCAGCATGGTGCTGTACATCTTGGCCACGTGCTGGGTCCACCGGTCTTCGGCCTCTTGTGTGGCCTCCATGCGCGTGTGGTCGTGCTTCCAGACGTACTGGAGCAGCTCGGTCGCCCAGTCCACCCCGACCTCGATGCCGCGGGGGTAGTTGGTCGACGCCGAACCGCTCTGCGGGCCGGCCAGCGTGATCATGTTCGGGAACCCGCTGATCTGCATGCCGAGGTAGGTGCTCGGCCCGTCGGCCCACTTGTCGCGCAGCTTCTGGCCGCCGACGCCCCGGATGTCGATCCGGTCGTAGGAGCCCGTGATGGCGTCGAACCCGGTGGCGTAGACGATGATGTCGACGTCGTGGTCCCGCTCCGTCGTGCGGATGCCGTCGGGGGTGATGCGCAGGATCGGCGTCTCCTGCAGGTCCACCAGCTCCACGTTGTCCCGATTGTACGCCTCGTAGTAACGGGTCTCCATCGGCACCCGTTGCACACCGAACCCGTGGTCCTTGGGGACCAGCTTCTCGGCGACGACGGGGTCGTCCACACGCCGGCGGATCTTGTCGGCGATGTACTCGGAGAACTCGGCGTTCGCCTCCTCGTCCATGAAGATCTCACGGAAGTTGCTGAGCCAGATGCCGAACCCGGGCTCGCCGTACAGCCGGTCCCAGAGCGCCAGCCGCTCCTCCCTCGACACCTCGTAGAACCCGCGCCGGTCGGGCTCGTGCTCGAACCCGCCCGGGGTGCGGGCGCACTTGGCGAAGATCTCGTCGTATCGCGACCGGATGTCGGCCATCTCCTCGGCGGAGATCGGCCCGTTGTTCAACGGCGCGCACCAGTTGGGCCGGCGCTGGAACACCGTGAGCTTGTCGACCTTGTCGGCGATCTCGCCGATCACCTGCACGCCTGTTGCGCCGGTGCCGATCACCGCCACCTTCTTGCCCGTGAGGTCCACGGGCTCCTGTGGCCAGTAATAGGTGTGGAACGACGGTCCTTCGAAGCTGTCCATGCCCTCGAGGCGGGGCGGCGTCGGCGCCGAGAGCAGCCCGACGGCCGTGAGCAGGAATCGGCAGGTCAGGTCGCGACCGTCCTCGAGGTGGAGGCGCCACAGGTCGGCGTCCTCGTCGAAGTGCGCGGAGGCCACCTTGCAGTCGAACTGCATGTGCTTGCGCAGGTCGAACTTGTCGGCCACGTAGTTCAGGTAGCGAAGGTTCTCCGGCTGGCCCGAGAAGCGCTCGCTCCAGCTCCACTCCTCGAGGAGCTCCTTGGAGAAGGAGAAGCCGTAGGTGTAGCTCTCGGAGTCGAACCGGGCACCGGGGTAGCGGTTCCAGTACCAGGTCCCCCCCAGGTCAGAACCTGCTTCGAGCACCGTGGCGTTCACCCCCAGCTCCACCAGCCGGTAGAGCTGGTAGATGCCGCAGACCCCGGCGCCGATGATGACCACCTCGTGCTGTGGGCCCTTCCCGGTCTCCGCCGCTGCCACCTGCTGATCCATGCGGTACTCCTGTCGAGCGACACGTGGTCCCGCTGCACAGCCAACCCGGGGACCTCACCCGATCCTAGGAGGGGCAGGTGGGCATGTCAGGCTCAGCGGTCGGTGTCGGTCGCCACGTGACGGGAGGCGAGCACGGCCAGCTCGGCCCGGTTGGCCACGTCGAGCTTGACGAAGACGTGGGCGAGGTGGGTCTTGACGGTGGCCCGGCTGACGAACAGCCGATCAGCGATCTGCGGGTTGGTGAGCCCTTCGGCGACGCGGGCGACGACCTCACGCTCGGTGGGCGTGAGGCTGGCCCACCCGACCGACGGGCGGCTCCGCGGGCCACGTGAGCGGGTGGCGTAGGCCACGGCCTCCGCCAGGCCCAGCTCGGCGCCCTCGACCTGCGCGTCGCCGTAGGCGATATCGCCGAGCGCGGCCCGCAGGGCCGACTCGGCGGCGGCGTGGGCGGCGCGATCGACGAAGGGGCGCGGGTAGCCGCTGCCGGCGCGAGCGGTGTCGGAGGCGGCAAGCAGCCGCACGGCCTGGGCGTGGTCCTCCCGGGCCGAGGCCAGGTGGGCCAGGGCGTCGAGGCTGTCGACCGTGTGCGTCTGCAACCCGTGGGCGACGCGAATGGCCAACGCCTGGTGGTAGAGGTCCTCCGCTCGGCCGGGGTCCCCCACGGCGACGAGGTGCGCCAGCTCGTCGAGCGACTCGGCGCGGGCGTGCGGGGTCCCGAGCCGTTCGGCCATCGCCGCCCCCCGGTCGGCGGCCTCGGCCGCCTCGTCGGCCCGGCCGAGGCGTCGGAGGGCGGCGGCGAGGCTCGGGAGCGCGCGCGCCGCCGTCCAGTTGTCCCTCCCCGGCTCCTCGAACTGCGCCGCTCGTCCCAGCCACTCGGTGGCGTGGTCGAGGTCGGCCCCCCACAGGTGCAGCTTGCCGACGGTCACCCGCATGCCGACCACGTCGACGTCGGGCCCGGCGGCGTCGATCGATCGGACGAGGGTGTCCGTCAAGCGTCGCGCCTCGTCGAGCTGGCCGGCGACGCCGTAGGCCCAGGCGAGGTCCGAGGCGACCGTGCCGGTGGTGAGGTAGTCCCGCAGCGGACGCGCGATGCGCACGGCCTCCTGCCCGCGCTCGATGGCCCGGCGCACGTCACCGGTGAACAGGGCGGCGTAGAGCAGGACGTTGCGCGAGAACGCGCCGCAGAAGCGCTCGTGGCGGGCCGCGGTGCGGGCGAACAGCGCGTCGGCCAGGGGGACGAGCTCGTCGTGGCGGTCCTGGTTGGCCAAGGACACGATTTGGAGCAGGAGGGCGAAGTCGACGGGGAACGCCTCGCCAGAGGTGGCCCCGAGCTCTTGGGCGGCCGCGGCCATTGCCTCGGCTCGCGGGTAGTCCGAGTAGAAGGGCACGTAGCCCGCGTAGGCGGTGGCCCGGGCGAGGGTGCGGACGTCGTCGTTACCGGTGGCGATCTCGATCGCCCTGGTCGACGCCTCGACGTTCATGGCCATCCGCCCGGCGGGGACCGCCACGAGGGCGAGGCCGCTGAGCAGCTCCGCTTGCAGCGCCGAGCGGTCCTCGGGCGCGAGGTCGACGGCGCGTCGCAGGGCGTCGATGGCTTCGCGGGTGTGGCCGCGCAGGAACCACGGGCGCACCATCGCGGCGGCGAGGCGCCGGCCGTGCCCGGGCTCGGCGTCGAGCCCCCAGTCGAGGGCCGCTCGGAGGTTGTCGTGCTGGGGCTCGAGCCCGCCGAGCACCTCGTCCTGGTCGCCGTGCTCCAGGGTGGCCGCCGCCGTCTCGGCGACGGCGAGGAAGTGCGCCAGGTGACGGTCGCGCAGCCGTGCGGTCTCGCCAGCCTCAGCCAGACGGTCCGCGGCGTAGTCGCGGATCGTCTCGGGGAGCCGGTAGCGGGCCGCGCCGGCGCGCTCCTCGACCACGACGATCGACGTGTCAACGAGCCGTCCGAGGGCGGGAAGGACGGCGTTCAGGGCAAGCTCCTCGTCGCTGCACACGGCTTCGGCGTCCTCGAGCGTGAACCCGCCGGAGAACACGGCCACGCGCCGCAGGAGGGTGCGGGCGTCGCCGCGGAGCAGGCCGTAGCTCCACTCGACCGAGGCGATGAGCGTCTGCTGGCGGGCGATGGCACGCCGCGGCCCGCCGACCAGCAGCCGGAAGCGGTCGTCGAGCGCCGCAGCGATCTGCGTCGGCGCCAGGATGCGCGCCCAGGCCGCGGCCAGCTCGACCGCCAGGGGGATGTTGTCCAGGCGCCGGCACAACGTGCGGATGGCCTCCTCGTTGGCCGCGTCGGCGACGAACGCCGATCGCGCCGCCTGGGCGCGTTCGACGAAGAGGGCCGTGACATCACGCTCGTCCATCGACGGCACGCGCCACACCGTCTCGCCCGCGACACCGAGCGGTTCGCGGCTCGTGGCCAGCACGGAGAGCTCGGGGCAGCTGCGCAGCAGGTGCTCGACCAGTTCGCCGCAGTCGTCGAGGACGTGCTCGCAGTTGTCGAAGCCGACAAGGAGGTGGCGGCCACTGAGCCCGCCCGAGAGCGCGGGCCCGGGGTCGGACACCGGGCCGACGAGCACGCCCAGCGCCGCGGCGGCCACGTCGCCGACGCGGGACGGGTCGGCGACCGAGGACAGGTCGACCCAGCCGACGCCGTCGGACCAGCTGTCCCTGGACGCGGAGAGCACCTCGACGGCCAGCCGGGTCTTGCCGCACCCTCCAGCTCCGGTGACCGTCACCAGACGACGGTCCCCCACGAGCCCGGCCAGCTCGTCCACCTGGGCGCGCCGCCCGATGAAGCTCGTCAGCTCGACCGGAGGCTGAGCGCGTCGCGCCGGCACGTGCAGCTCGGTCCGGGGGCGGTGCCCGGTCGGCGTCGGCAACGGCGAGGCGATGCGCCCGAACGGTAGACGCCCACCCGACACGGTGGAAGTGGCTTGTCACGCCAGCTGCAACCGGGGATCAGCCGGTTGGCCGATGTTCGCTCGCTGGCCCGCTGACACCCTGGCACCTCGACCCGTACCGATCAGGAGGAGTCGTCGTCATGGGAAAACAGCTGCGGAGAGCGTTGCTGGCCGGTATCGCGGTGACGGCCCTGCTGGCCGGCACGGCCGGGCCGGCCGCGGCCCACCCCCGCGGCCCGGACGCGGTGGTCGCCGACTGGATCGACCGGAACGCGCAGGGACTGGCATCGACCGACCCCACCGACCCGACCGATGACCTGGGCCTCCTGGACGACATTGCCGGTGGGGCCGCGGTGGTGGGCCTGGGCGAGTCCACCCACGGCTCTCGGGAGCAGTTCCGCGTCAAGCACCGCATGGCCCGCTACGTCGTGGAGGAGATGGGCTTCCGCACGATCGGGCTGGAGCACGACTTCGCCCAAGGCACGACGATCGACCGCTATGTCCTGACCGGGGAAGGCGACCCGCGCCAGCTCGTCGAGGGGATGTCGTTCCCGTTCTGGGTCAGCGAGGAGATGGTCGACCTGATCGAGTGGATGCGCTCCTTCAACGAGGCCCACGACGACAAGGTCCGGTTCCTCGGCACCGACGTGACCGCCCTGCGGGAGCTGAGCTTCGACGAGGTCACCGGCTACGTGCGCCGGGTCGCCCCGGACCGGCTCGGGGACCTGGAGCGCACCCTCGCCCCGATCCGGCCGACCGGCCCCGGGCACATCCAGTGGTACCAGCAGCTCTCGGAGGACGAACGGCGCCAGCTCATCGACACGGCCCGCGATGCGAGCCGCCTCGTGCAGGATGTCCCGGCCACCGCGGCGTCGATGGAGCGCGAGTACGCCGAGCAGCACGCCCGGGCCATCGTCGGTTGGTACGAGTCCTACGACAACCTCGAGTTCGGGCCGGAGCGGGAGGTCTTCGTCGCCGACACCATCGCCTGGTGGCAGCGCACGATCGGCGGCAAGCTCGCCTATTGGGCGGCCAACGTGCACGTGACCTCGGCCGACTCGGTCACCTACCGCCACCCCGAGGGCGGCTGGACCGGCAAGACCGCTGGCGGCTACCTGGAGGACCGGCTGGGCAGCCGGTACGTCGCAATCGCCTCCGTGTTCGGCCACGGCAACATCAGCTCCGACTTCACCCAGCCCGGGCCGCACCCGATCGGCCCGCCGCCGGCGGGACTGTTGGACGCGACGCTGGGCACGGCTGGGCCCTCCCCGTACCTGGTCGACCTGCACGCGCCGGCGCCCGGCCCGGTCAAGGCGTGGCGCAGCGGGCCATCGTCGGCCCGCATGATCCTGCCCAGCTACGCCGAGGACGACGACGGCGCCGCCTACGTGATGTCCGTCGAGTCATTGGCCGCCGCCTTCGACGCGATCGTGTACAGTCGCGACACGACCGCCACGCGGCTGCTCGGCTGACC
>WHTX01000394.1 GCA_009377505.1 Acidimicrobiia bacterium | reverse complement strand
CGTTGCCCCCGTCGGGCCCGCCGCGGGGCACGAAGGTCTCCCGGCGGAAGGACACGCAGCCCGCCCCGCCGTCACCACCGCGCACGTTGAGGCCGCACTCATCGACGAATTGGGACACGCCCCAGGTTAGCCGTGGGGTTTCGCGAGCCCGGCGGACGGCCCAGCCGGCCCACCCTCGCCCGGGGGCGCGTACCTGCCGTCGCTGTCACAAGTCGTCGTTAGGGTGGTCGAGGTGGAGGACCTCGAACCCACCGAACGGGCCCTGACATGGGCCTCGACCATGGCCGGGCACGGCGCTCGTGGCCGGACACTCGACGGCGCCAGTCCCGGCCCGCCTGCGCTTCGGCTGGCCCACGCCGACAGCCACGCTCGCGTCGGCGACGTCGAGCCCCTCCGCCGCGAGGAGCGCGAGGTGCTCGAGGACCGCCTCCTCGCGCCGGGGGCGACGCGGGCCGCAGGCGCCGGCCGGCGGGCCACAGACGAAGCGCCCGACCTACTGCGGACGTGTTTCGAGCGCGACCGCGACCGCATCCTGCACGCCACCGCATTCCGCCGCCTGGCGGGCAAGACCCAGGTGTTCCTGTTCCCCGACGACCACCAGCGCACCCGCATGACCCACGCCATCGAGGTGGCGCAGGTGGCCACGTCCATCGCCCGGGCGCTCCGCTTGAACGTCGCCCTGGCCGAGGCCATCGCCCTCGCCCACGACTGTGGCCACGGGCCGGGCGGCCACGCCTCGGAGGACGCGCTCGACCCCTTCGTGGACGAGGGCTACGACCATGCCGTCTGGGGCGCCGACGTGGTGCTCCCCCCGCTCAACCTGTGCGCCGAGACGCTCGACGGCGTGCGCAACCACTCCTGGTCGCGCCCGGCGCCAGCCACCCCGGAAGGGGAGGTGGTGAGCTGGGCCGACCGCATCGCCTACGTCTGCCACGACTTCGAGGACGCGGCGACCGCCGGCCTCGTGCGCCCCGCCGAGCTGCCGGCCGTCGTGGCCGAGCAGTGCGGCCGGTCCCGGCGCGAGCAGCTGGCCGCGTTCATCGCCGCCATGGTGGCGGCGGCCCAAACCACCGGCACCGTGGGCATGGCCGAGCCCACGGCCGACGCGCTCGCCGCCTTCCGCCTCTTCAACTACGAGCACATCTACCTGCGGGCCACGTCGGTCGACCAGGGGCACAGGGTCGTACGCCTCCTGCGAGCACTGGTGGAGCACTACGCCGGGCGGCCCCAGCTGCTCCCCGCGTCGCGCGAAGCGCGGGCTTGCGGCCCGTCGAGCCCCGACGCCTTCCGGGCGGCCGTGACCCACGTGGGGGGGATGACCGACCGCTATGCCTGCGAGCGGGCCCTCGACCTGCTCGGCTGGCCGAGTGACGACCTGCCGGGCGGCTTCGACGTCCGCTCCGCCCCCTAAATTACAAGCGTCCCTCGGGCTGGGGGGTGCGGGCCCATGGTCGGCGTTGCCGATCCGTTCGACCGTGGACGACTTGTAGATGCAGAGGCGGGGTAGGGCGAGCACCTACATGTTCCCGTACGTGCCTGCTCAGGTGGGTACGGGAAGCGAGTGTCGAAGTCCGCCGCGCCGCCGCCGCCCGCCCACCGCGTATCGCCCACCGCCCCTCAGCCCGGGAGGCGCGACGCCCCCGAACCTCGGGACTACTCGCCTGAGGCCCGTAGGCCTCGACTGAAGCTCCGTCAGGCCTCGACGGCCTCGGTGAGGATGTTGACGACCTTGCGACCCCGGCGGGTGCCGAAGCCCACCACCCCGGTCTTGAGGGCGAAGAGGGTGTCGTCGCCGCCACGCCCGACGTTCTCGCCGGCGTGGAAGCGGGTCCCGCGCTGGCGGATGATGATCGAGCCGGCGCTCACCGTGGTGCCGGCGTAGGCCTTGACCCCGAGCCGCTTGGACTGGGAGTCGCGGCCGTTGCGGGTCGAGCCCGCGCCCTTGGTCTTCGACACGTCGCCTCCGTCCTCAGGCCCGGGAGATCCCGGTGATCTCGATGGTGTGGAAGCGCTGGCGGTGGCCCCACCGGCGCCGTTGGTTGGACTTGGGCTTGTAGGTGAAGCCCGTGATCTTCTCGCCCTTGTGCTCCCCGAGGACGCGGGCGGTGACCTTGGCGCCACCCAGGTCGGCCGGCGTGGCCAGCACGGTGTCGCCGTCGACGACGAGGACGGGCGTGAACTCGACCTGCTCGGCATCGCCCAGTAGGTCGACGTCGAGCTGTTGACCCTCTTCGACCCTGTATTGGCGGGCCCCGGCCTTGATGACTGCGTACATAACGGCTGCCGATCCTAGCGGGTCACGGGCCGCCGCCCCAGCCGGACGCGCCACCAGAGGCGCCGAACCCGCGACGGGCCGGCCGCGCCAGCGAGCAGCCGGCAGCGACGAGCGACAGCGAGGAGCCATGAGCGAGGCGCCAAGCCCGCGACGGGCCAGCCGCGCCACGGCGCAGCCACCAGCCGCGAACCGCACCACTCACGAACAGGCCGGCGTCGCGAGCGCCAGCGAGCAGCCGGCAGCGACGAGCGACAGCGAGGAGCCATGAGCACAGCGAGGAGCCATGAGCGCAGCCGTCACAGCATGTGCTCGCCGACGAGGTCGTCGTCGAAGACGACCCCTCGTCCCTCGCAGACGGCGCACGTGTCGGAAACGCTCTCGAGCAGGCCCTCGCCGATGCGCTTGCGGGTCATCTCCACGAGCCCGAGCTCCGAGATGTCGAACACCTGGGTGCGCGTCTTGTCCCGGCCGAGGGCGTCGCGGAAGACCTGGATCACCTCGTCCCGGTTCCGCTTGGACTCCATGTCGACGAAGTCGATGACGATGATGCCGCCGATGTCCCGCAGCCGCAGCTGGCGGGCGATCTCCTCGGCTGCTTCGAGGTTGTTGTGGAACACGGTCTCCTCGAGGCTGCGCGAGCCGACGTTCTTGCCCGTGTTCACGTCGATGACGGTGAGGGCCTCGGTGTGCTCGATGATGAGCGACCCCCCCGAGGGCAGCCAGACCTTCTTGTCCGTCGCCCGGACGAGCTGCTCGGAGACGTGGAAGCGCTCGAAGAGCCCGAGGGGCTCCACGCCCTTGTCGTAGAGCTCGACACGGTCGGCGAGGGCCGGGGAGATGCTGCGCACGTAGTCGCGCATCTCCTCGAAGAGCGCCGGGTCGTCGATGACGATGCTGCGGTACTCGCTGTTGAACTCCTCACGGATCACCCGGACGGCGAGGTCGGGCTCGCGGTAGAGCAGCGACGGCGCCGTCGACTTCTTGGTGAGGATGTCGATGGAGTTCCACTGCGAGGCGAGGCGCTGCACGTCTCGCTCGATCTCCTCCTCGGTCACGTTCTCGGCCGCCGTGCGCACGATGATCCCGTGCTGGGCGGGCTTCACCCGGTCGAGGATCTGGCGCAGGCGCTTGCGCTCGGGGTCGGGGAGCCGCTTGGAGATGCCGTAGGTGGACGAGTTGGGGATGAGCACCACGAAGCGCCCGGGCAGGGACACCTCCTGGGTGAGCCGTGCGCCCTTGTGAGCGATGGGGTTCTTCGTGACCTGGCACAGGATCGTCTGGCGCGCCCGCAGCATCTGCTCGATGCGGGGCTGGCTCCGCTCGACGTCCTCCTTGTCGTAGTGCACGTCGCCCCGGTACAGCACGGCGTTCTTGGGTGTGCCGATGTCGACGAAGGCCGCCTCCATGCCCGGCAGCACGTTCTGCACCCGGCCCAGGTAGACGTTGCCGTGGATCTGGGTGACGTCGTCCGAGGGCCGGGACACGTAGTGCTCGACCAGGCTGCGGCCCTCGAGCACGGCGATGTGGGTTGCCTTGGCGCTGACGTGCACCGCCATCATGTAGCGCCCGACGGGACGGCCCTTGCGCTCCTTGCCCCGGCGGCGCTTGAGGGTCTTCTCGTCGAGCTCGATGGGGTCGCTGTCGACGAGCTGCTCGATCGGCGTTTGCGAAGCGCCCGCACCGGAGGGCTTCTTGACGCTGCCCCGGCCCCGGGTGCCACGGCGGCGCCGCCGACGGTCCCCGCTCTCGCCTTCCCCGCTGGCGGGCTCCGCCTCGGCCCCGGGGCGCGCCGGAGCGGGCATGCTGTCGCCGATCTGGGGCTTGCGCCCCCGGGCCGGGGACTTGGGCACGAGCGCCCGTGCCGCAGCTTCGGTCGACTTGGCCCGGCCCTCGTCGGGCGGGTCGGGGAGGTCGGGGATGCGCTGGGGGTCGATCTTGGGCGGCGGCTCGTCGCCGGCCTCAGAGGCCGGCGAGCCCCGCCGGCCGCGCTTGGCGGGCGAGCGCGCCGTGCCGGTGTCGCCGGTCTCTGCTGGCCGGCCCTCGGCGACATCCTCGGAGGTCGTGCCGGGCGTCGTCGGCGTC
>WHTX01000393.1 GCA_009377505.1 Acidimicrobiia bacterium | reverse complement strand
AGGTCTTGAGCGTCGATCGGCCGGTGTTCGGGCATCTCACCTCCGTAATCGCAAAGAGTGCTCAAAGGGTTACGCCCTGTCGCAACATTCGCCGGATCCCTTCGAGCCCCCGTCGTTGGAGGGCCTTGACAGCCCCGGGGCTCTTCCCCAGCGTCTCCGCCACCTGTTCAACGGTGAGGTCGGCCACGACGCGCAGCAGCAGCACGTCGCGCTGGTCGGGAGCGAGACAGGCGCACAGGGCGAACACCCGCTGCCGGCCCAGCTCTCCCTCGACGTCGGCCTCGACATCGCCGGCCGCTCGCGGGAGGTCCTCGAGGGCGGCCGACGCGAGGAGCTCGGGCACGCGTGCGGCGTGGCGCCGGGCGTCCTGCACCCGGCGGTGGGCGATCACGAACACCCACGACCGGAACTGCGCCTCGCTGCCGCTGAAGGAGCTGATGCCCCGGTAGACGCCGATGAACACCTCGCTCGTCAGGTCGTCGGCGTCACGGGCCCCCTGGAGGCGCAGGTAGCCGGCGACTGCGGGCGCGAGGTATCCGTAGAGCCGGTCCCACGCCCAGGGCGCACCGGCCTGTGCGGCCGCCAACAACGCTCCGAAGGCATCACCGAACCGCGGGTTCGATCCTGATCTGACACCCACCCCCGCTACGTCGGCGGATCGGCCGGCGCATTGAGGAGGCCGTCCACGGGCACGTCCCGCGCCGCCCGGTCGTGGGGAGGGGGAGCGGTCGTGTGGCTCTCGGCTGGCGCGGCCGGCCGGGTGGGGCCGGCCGGATGGGGCTCGAGGCTCGAGATGTCCGGCGGAAGACCTGGTCGTCCTGCTCGACCGGTTACGGTGGCCTCCCCCTCACCGGCGCTTGCGGGGAGCGGGCAGGAGGTCGTCATCGAGGCTCGGCGTCGCCAACCGGGAGCGGCAAGACGTGTCGCCCACAGGCGCCGATGGCGCGGATGGCGGATCGCACTCCCGCGGGGCCTCGCCGCCGGGCCTGCGGTCATGGGCGAGCCCGCGTATGAGCTCGTCGTCCGGTGCTGAGAGCAGCCCGGCCATCCAGTCCTCCACCGGCTCGTCGACGACCTGGTCCGCTCCGGGCTCATGGGCGCTGGCGAGGAGGAGGGCGAGTGCAGCGGGACCGCCAGGCTCGTCCTCGGCTGAGGCCCCTGCCGTCCTGCCGACCGCGCCCTCGGGGCCGAGCCGTAGGTCGATGGGTGCAGCCTCGGCCGCATCGATGGGCTCGACGGGCACGGCGGCTCGGAGCGGGTGCAGGAGGTGGGAGAACTCGAACGCCATGGGAGAGGTATCGGCCGGTCGCAGCGCGAACCGCGCGCCGATGTGCAGTAGATCTGTGGCCCGGGCAGCGAAAACGGACGAGCCCCCCGGGCCGGGACCGATGTGGTCAGATCACATCGGTCCCGGCCCGGGGGGCGTGCGGGCTGCGAGCACGGGCCGTCTCGTCGGCCTCTGCTCCACCACCCGGCGTTCAGCTCACCACTTGTCGCTCCAGTCCGCCGCCGGCACAACCGCCGTGTCCTGGGCTGCGTCAGCGCTGCAGGCCCCCGGGCCCTTGGCGAACTGCGTCCCGCTGCCGCCCTTGTCGTCCTGGATGTAGAAGCAGGTGCCGGTCTCGGACTTGGCTGCCATCCACACGGTGTCGGGGTCCGTCTCGACGGAGACGTCCTTCGGGCCTGTCGATGCTGTGGCTGCAGCTGCGTAGGTGAGCGACGGCTCCACCGCGGCCAGCTCACCGGCCGTGGCGGCGGTGAAGTCGCCGCCGTCGGCGTAGATCGTGTTCGCCGCCGTGACCGCGTTGCGCGCCGAGGACTGGGCGCTGCGGTCCTTGGCCTTGCTCTGCGCCCCGAGGAAGGTGGGGATGGCGATGGCAAGGAGGACGGCGATGATCAGGACCACGACCATCAGCTCGATGAGGGTGAACCCCTCCTCCCGGCCCCGGGCCGCCTCGAGCCGGTTCTTCAGGATCTCCAACATGGGGGCTTGTCTCCTACCAGCGTCCGTTGTGGCTGCGTCGAGACAAGTGATCGGCGCGCCGAGCGCCGGCCTGTAGCGGCATTCCCATGACGGTGAGTGGGTGAACGTCCGGCGCTGGCCCGCTCGCCTCGAGCTGCCCACCAGGTGGCGCTGGCTGGCATGATCCAGCCATGGAGAGCCTCGAGGGCAAGGTCGCCGTCGTTACCGGTGCAGCGTCGGGCATGGGCCGGGCGTTCGCCGAGCGCTTCGTCCGGGCGGGCATGCGCGTGGTGCTGGCCGACGTCGAGGAGCAACCCCTCGAGGCGACGGTGATGGACCTGGGCGACGACGGGGGCGACGTGGTCGGCGTCGTGACCGACGTGTCCGAGCTGGCGTCGGTGGAAGCCCTGCGCGATGCCGCGCTGGAGGCCTACGGGCAGGTCAACGTGCTCTGCAACAACGCCGGGGTGGGCGGGTCCGTCGTCGCCGGCGAACGTTGGGTCGACGAAGCCGAATGGCGCTGGGTGCTCGGGGTCAACCTCTGGGGGGTCGTGCACGGCCACGCCGCCTTCCTCGACCACCTGGTCGCCCACGGCGACGGCCACGTCGTGAACACCGCTTCGATGGCCGGCCTGCTCGGTGGCCACACGGCCTACACCGCCTCCAAGTTCGCCGTGGTGGGGATCACCGAAGGGCTGGCGCAGCTGCTGGCGGCGCGCCGGTCGACCGTCGGCGTGTCCTGCCTGTGCCCCGGCTTCGTCTCGACGAACATCATGGCCAGCCATCGCAACCGGCCGTCGTGGGCGGCGCCGCCCATGACAGGGCCGGCACCGAGCGCCGGCGAGCGGAGCCGTTACGAGGCGATGGCCGGGCGCGTCCGCGGTGGCAAGGACCCGGCGGAGGTCGCCGAGCTGGTGCACGACGCCGTCCTCAGTGGGCGCTTCTGGGTGTTCACCGACGACGACTGGATGCCGAACGTGGCGGCGCGCAACCGGGCGCTCGAGGCCGGCGAGAACTCACCCAACTGGCGGCTGGCGAGCCCCCGGGACTGACCCGCCGCGACGGCTCGCGTGCCCTGACGGCCGGACTGTCCCGGCCGCGCCGGCCCCGCCGCACTGGCCGCGGGGATGGCGGTTCTGGGCGCTGGGCGCCGGGAGTGGCGCCGCTGGGCGCTGCCAGTGGCCCCCGCGCCCGTCACTCGGTGAGGCCGAGCGCCTCCAGCACCGTCGCCTTGGCGGCGACGAAGGCGGTGTCGGTGACGAGCCCAGCGGCCCGGGGCCGGTGGAAGGGCACGCCGACCCGCGCCACCACCCGTGCCGGGCGGGGGGAGAGGACGACCACCTCGTCGGACAACCAGAGCGCCTCGTCCACGTCGTGGGTCACCAGCAGGCACGTGCGGGACAGCTCACCCAGCACCTCGGCCAGCCAGCGTTGCAGCTCACGGCGCGTGATGGCGTCGAGCGCGCCGAAGGGCTCGTCGAGCACCAGCACGTCGAGGCCGGCGAGGAAGGTCCGCAGCAAGGCGAGCCGCTGGCGCATCCCTCCCGACAGCTGGCGCGGCCAGGCCCGTTCGAAGCCCCCGAGGCCGAAGCGGTCGAAGAGCGCCCGAGCGTCGGCCTCGGCGGCCTTCTTGTCGAGGCCCCGGATCTCGGCCCCGAGGGTGGCGTTGCCGAGGGCTCGCCGCCACGGGAGCAGGGTGTCGCGCTGGGGCATGAAGGCGACCTGGCCGGGGCGTCCAACCGCCGAGCGGCCCGCCACCTCGGCCGAGCCCCCCGACGGAGCGAGGAGGCCGGCGAGTACGCGCAGGATCGTCGACTTCCCGCACCCGCTCGGGCCGACCACGCTCACGAAGCGGCCGGCCGGCACCTCGAGGTCGACGCCGTCAAGCACGTCGACGGGCGGGGGCCCGGCGAAGTGGTGCCGCAGGCCTGAGACCCGGATGGTCGCCGCGCTGGTGCGAGCCGCCTCAGCCGGCAGCGCGTCTTGAGCCGGCAGCGCAACCTCAGCGGGCAGCGCAACCTCGCCCGAGGGCTCAGCCTCGCCCGGCGGCGCCCCACCAGCTGGCGGCGCCCCGGCAACCGGCGGCGCAGCGTCGGCCGGCTCCGCGGCCCCGGGGGGCAGCTCCCCGGTGCGCCCCACGGCGGTCACCGGGCCGGCAGGAAGTCGTTGGTGAAGGCGGCGGCGCTGTCGACCTCGCCGTCGACGAGCCCGGACGTCGTCACGAACTCGGTGAAGCGGGCCCAGACCTGCGGGTCCTGCTGGCCCCATTCGCCCGGGCTCGCGGCGTACCGGCTGGCCAGGTACTCGGCCGAGCGGCGGACCAGCTCCTCGTCCGACTCCGGCGCCGCCGCCAGCAACGCGTCGGCGGCAGCCGTCGGGTCGGTCATGGCCCCGGCGTAG
>WHTX01000392.1 GCA_009377505.1 Acidimicrobiia bacterium | reverse complement strand
CACACAACCACCCAACCCCAACCACACAACCCCCCGCCCCCCGCCCGCCCGCCACCGCCGCACCAGCGGCGGCTGCCGGCCGGGCTCAGGTGGCGGTCTGGGCGATCAGCGGGTGGGCGGGCCACTGCGTCCCCCGGCGAGGCGAACCGCGAAGGATCTTGCACCGCCACGGTGCACGAACCTTCGCACTCCTGTCCAGGCGCCTACAAGAACAACCCAGTGCGAGACCGGGGACGGGGTGCCGGCTCGTCTGCAGGTCAGGTGGCGCCGAGGTAGTCGGCGAGGTTCGTCAGCTCGAGGAGGCGCAACACGGCACGGGAGGGCTGCTGGATGGAGTAGTCGCACCCGTGCGAATCAGCCAGCCGGCGCATCCCGATGAGGCCGCGCAGGCCGTACGAGTCGATGAAGCCCACGTCGGCCACGTCGACCTGCACGGCGCTCAGGTCCGGCATGACGGCCAGGGCTCGCTCGAGGCGTCCCGGGAGCTGGTCGGCGTCGGGGTAGGAGGCGTCCCCCCGGACCACCATCACCAGCGAAGTGCCGTCGCCGGCGACGGTGGTGAGGATCTCCATGGGCCCGTAGTGCCCAACGGGCGCGTGTCCTATGCATCGGCAACGGGACGCCCACGGCGGCCCGGAGGCACGGCGCGGTGCGACCGTCGGCCCTCAGTCAGGCCCCAGCGCCGCCTCGCGCACCGTTGCCTCTCGAGCGCCCCACCCGGCCCCGGGCTGCTCGTCGCCCGGGCGGCCGAGGAAGTCCAGCAGGCGGGGCGCCACCGTCGCCGGGTCCTCGGCGTGGGCGAAGTGGCCGAGCCCCTCGAGCAGCTCTGCGCGGCCTGCGGGGGGCAGGCTGGAGGTGATCTGCGCGAAGTCGGGCTGGCCGGCGAACGCCGCGTCGACCTCGGCGCGCAGGCCGAGGAAGGGCACGGCGAGCCCGGCCAGCAGCTGGAGCGAGTCGGCCGTCGTCCACCCGTGGGGCGGAGCGGCCCTGGCCGTGGGGTCGGTCTTCCAGTGCCACGCCCCGTCCTCGCCCGGCCGGGCGCCCATGGCCACGAGGTGGGCGACGAAGGCGCTCGGCACGCCGGGGTTCGCCGCCGAGCGGCGGGCGGCGAGCTCGTCGGGGCTGCCGGGGCGTGGGGCTCGGGCGGCGCGGCGGGTGTCGAGCCAGGTGGTGGCCCCCGTTGCCACCTCGCCTGTCCACGTGCGCCGCCGCACGAACCCGTCGATGGCCACGACGGCGGTGACGAGGTCCGGGCGGGCGAGGGCGAGCTCGATGGCCATCACGCCGCCCTTGGAGTGCCCGACCAGGGCGACCGGGGCGCCTCCGCCGAAGTCCTCGAGCGCGGCCACGCCGTCCCGCAGGTCGGCCGCGTAGCCGTAGAGGGCGGCGTGCTCGGACTCGCCGTGGCCCCGCTGGTCCCAGGCGCCGACGCGCCAGCCAGCCTCGACGAGCGCCGGCGCCAGCCCGTCGAAGGTGTGCACGAGGTCGCCACCGCCGTGGACGAGGGCGAGCGGGGGGAGGCCCGGCTCGCCCCACTCCGCCAGGCTGATGGCGAGCGGGGTGCGCACGAAGCGGCGTCGGTCGGGCGGGCGCAGGCCGGGCACGGCCACTGAGCATGGCACGGCCCGTGGCAGAGAGCGCCGAATCGAGGCGGCGCAGGTGCGCAGGTATGGTTCCCGTCGATGCGCGGTCGTGTCGAGCTCCCGGTGGTCGTGCACGGCCCGACGTCTCCCCGGCGCCCTCGCCCCGCCGCCCGGCGGCGCGCCACGCGGCGCGCCCGCGTCGCCTCGAGTGTCCTCAACGGACCATCCTTCCAGGACACTAGGGGGGAAGCCGGGTGAACGGGCGACCGCGCGCCCCGCGGGCGGCAGGCAGCGGGGGGCGGGGCACCTCGGCGCGACGAGCGGCCGGCGATGTCGAGCCGATGGGGCCGGGCCTGACGTTCCCCGTCCCGGTGATGAAGGCGACGCTCGGGCCCCTCCCGTCAGGGAACGGCCGCTGGGCCTACGAGGTCAAGTGGGACGGCATGCGCATCGTCGCCTTCGTCGCCGCCGACGGGACGGTGCGGCTGCAGTCGACGAACCTGCGGGACGTGACGGGCTCGTTCCCCGAGCTCCGCGGCCTGGCCGCGGCCACCGGTGGGCGGGCCGCAGTGCTCGACGGCGAGCTCGTGGCCTTCGACGCCGACGGGCGACCGAGCTTCTCCCAGATGCAGCACCGCATGCACGTGGTCGCCCCGGCCGACGTGGCCGCCCGTGCGGCGCAGGTACCGGTGACCTACCAGGTCTTCGACCTGCTCGCCTTCGATGGTCACGACGCCACCCCATTGCCGTGGCGCGACCGTCGCCGCTTGCTCGACGAGGTGGTCGAGCCGGGCCCGTCCTGGGCCGTCCCCACGGTGCACGACGACGGCCCCGCCCTGCTCGGCGCCGCTGGCGAGCTCGGCCTCGAGGGCGTCGTGGCCAAACGGCGCGACAGCCCCTACGAGGCAGGACGGCGCTCGCGTGCCTGGGTGAAGGTCAAGGTCCGCCGCGAACAGGAGCTGGTGGTCGGCGGCTGGGCCGAGGGGGAGGGCCGGCGGTCGGGCACGGTCGGGTCCCTGCTGCTCGGCTACAACGAGGGCACCACTCTGCGCTACGCCGGCCGGGTGGGCACCGGCTTCAGCGACCACGAGCTCGACCGCCTGTCGCACAAGCTGGCACCGCTCGGCCGAGCGGACTGCCCCTTCGACCCGCCGCCCCCGACCCTGCACCGCCGGCGGGCTCATTGGGTGGAGCCGGAGCTCGTGGCCCAGGTGGCGTACGGCGAGTGGACCCCGGACAGCCTACTCCGGCACCCCGTCTACCTCGGGGAACGGACGGACAAGGCAGCCGCGGAGGTCACGCGGGAGGCGTGAGCTCCCCCTGACCGGAGGGCCTGAGGGGCCCGTCGCGCCCGGCCAGCCACGCCGCTTCGGCCCGGCCCATGGGGGTGGAGGGCGGGGCGTCCACCCAGGGCCAGATCTCCTCGGTGATGCGCCGCCAGTCCGCCGTCGCCCGCAAGCGCCCGAGGATGGCGAAGACGCCCAGGTTGATGCGCTGGATGAGCACGAAGCTGGCGGGCACGGTCGTGTAGCGGGTGACCGGGCTCTCCCGGTTGAAGGTGCGCCTGACGAGGGAAGAGGCGTACTCGGAGGAGGCGGTGCGGGGCCCTTCGGTCTCGACGAGCTTGTAGAACTGGCCGAAGAACTCGGCCACCTCGTCCGTGCTGACCGGGGCGTCGGCGGCCAGTAGCCCGGCCTCGACCACGGCGCGCCGGAACAGCTCGGGGTCGCGGTCCACGACCATGGCCGTGATCATGGCTCGGAACGTGGCCAGCTCGGCCGGCGCGAAGTGGCGGACGAGGCCGAAGTCGAGGAACGTCACCTGCCCGCCGGGGCGGAACAGGTAGTTGCCCGGGTGGGGGTTGCCGTTGAAGGCCCCGAGCCGGTAGAGGGAGCGGAAGACGAAGCGGTAGATGGCCTCGCCGGCGAGGTCCTTCTCCGCCTGGTCCCAGCCGTCGAGCTCGGCCATGGTGGCGCCTACGTGCAGCTCGCTCGTTAGCACCCGGGCGGTGGACAGGTCGTGGCGCACGGCCGGGACGCTGATGTTGGGGTGCCCGGCGTAGGCGTCGACGAACAGCTGCTGGTTCGCTGCCTCGTTGTGGTAATCGAGCTCCTCGACGATGCGCTCCTTCAGCTCGGCCACGACGGGGGCGGGGTCGAAGCCCGGGTACACGAGCGCCAGGGAGCCGAAGACCAGGTCGGCGTTGGCGAGGTCGGCGGCGATGGCCTCGGCGGCGCCGGGGTACTGGACCTTGACGGCGACGGCCTGGCCGTCCGTGGTGATGGCCCGGTGCACCTGGCCGATCGAGGCGGCGGCGATGGGCTCGGCACCCCACTCGAGGAACACCTGGTCGGGGCGGGCGCCGAGCTCGGCCTCGACGACGCTGGCGGCGAGCTCGGCCGACATGGGCGGGGCGTCGGCCTGGAGGGAGGAGAGCGCCTGGCGGAGCGGCTCGGGCAGGCCCTCGTCGACGAAGCTGGCGAGCTGGCCGAGCTTCATCATGGCGCCCTTCATGTTGCCGAGGGTGCTGGCCACGTCTTCGGCCGTGCGAAGTTGGAGCGCCTTGTCGAGCTCGATGCGGCGCTCCGCCGAGGCGAAGGTGGCCCGGGCACGCGTGAAGGCCGTCGCCGTGCCCACCCGGGCCGAGAGGGCGGCGACCTGGGCGCTGCGGGCGGCACGGCCGGTGGCAGGCCGGGTGGGCGCGAGCCGACCGGCCCCACCGCCGCGGCCATGGCAGGCACCCCGCCGCCGGGCGGCCCACAAGGCGGCGCCGCCCAGGGCGGCGGCCAGGGC
>WHTX01000037.1 GCA_009377505.1 Acidimicrobiia bacterium | reverse complement strand
GCTGTTGTTCCCGGGCGAGGTGGCTCGTGCCCTGCGTGGCGGTGGCGCCGTCGTCTGGGTCAGCACCATCGGGGACCGCACGCCGATCTACCTGGCTGCCGCGGATGTGCTGCGCGCCCTGCCGGGCCAGTGGGACGGCGTCGCTTCGGAGGCCGGCTGGGGTAGCTGGGCGGTGCTGCACCGGCGCTGACCTGCAGGCCGGCCTTCTTGGGTCGGGGCGCAGCCCGGACGCGTCACGTGACGCGTCTACACACCGTGGGCCAGGCCCGTAGGGGTCGACCCAGGTGAGGAGCGGCTGGCCCCGAGCTGGTGGTACCCGGTCAGCGCTCGAGGATGAGCGGCACCGAACTTGGGCCTCGCACCTGGCCGCCGGTCCAGAGGACCTCGGCGTCGTCGTCCAGCCGGAAGGAGGGGAAGGCCTTCAGCCATTCCTCGATGCCGACCTGGAGCTCCATGCGGGCCAGGTTCGAGCCCAGGCAGCGGTGGACGCCGAGCCCGAAGGTGGCGTGCCGGTTGACGGCCCGGTCGATGACGGGCTCCTCGGGGCGGTCGAAGTACGCGGGGTCGCGGTTCGCCGCCGGGAAGGGCAAGAGCACCCGCTCTCCCGGGCAGAGCTGCCGGCCGTCTACCTCCACGTCCTCGGTGACGATGCGGGCCATGGTCGCCGGCGCGTAGAGGCGCAGGAGCTCCTCGACGGCGGTCGGGACCAGCTCGGGCTCGGCCACCAGCCGCTCGCGGTCCTCGGGGTGGGTCGCCAGGTGCCAGAGGCTGGAGCCGAGCGAGCTCCAGGTCGTGTCGATGCCCGCCATGAGCAGCACGTAGAGGATGCCGATCATGTGCTTGCGCTCGACTGGTTCGCCGTCGACCTCGGCGTTGACCAGGTAGGTGATGAGGTCGTCGGGCGGGCTCGGGTCGCTCCGGTGCTGGTCGATCTGCTCGGCGAAGTACTCCCGCAATTCTCGTGCCGCGGTGCTGAGGACCTCGGGCTGGGTGGCGCCGATCTTGAGGATGCGCACGACCCAGTCGGTGAAGCGCGCCTCCTCCTCGACCGGTATGCCGATGAGCCCGCAGATCACCCGGACGGGCAGGTGCTGCGCGTAGTCCACGGCGGCATCGGCCTTGTCCCCGCCCCGGTCGGCGATGGCTCGGACCAGGTCCCGGGCGATGTCCTGGGTGATCGGCAGGAGCCGCTCGACGACCTTGGGCCCGAACGCCGGCAACAGCAGCCGGCGGACCGGGCCGTGGAGGGGCGGGTCGAGGGTGACCGGCGGCCCGATGAACAAGGGCCCCTCCCCGGGCTTCGGGCCGGTCACGCTGACGGTGACGGAGGAGAAGTGGTCGGCGTCGCGGGCGATCGCCTCGATGTCGTCGTAGCGGGTCGGCATCCACTGCCCGCCCCAGTTGTCGGTGTGGGCGACGGGGCAACGGGCGCGCAGGTCGGCGAAGGTCGGGAACGGGTCCCGGACGAAGTCGGCGTCGAAGATGTCGAAGTCGACGTTGTCGGGAGCCGGTTGCGGGCTCGCAACCCCCTCGGCGCGCGAACTCGTCTTCGACGGGTCGAATGTGGTCACGACCACCCCCCGGGTCCTGAGTACCAACAGCGTAGCTCGGAGAGGTCCCCGGGGGCCCCTGACTCTGCGTCCGGCGGTCATCCGAGGCTGGGCCCGGTGGCCTCGTACACGAGCGGAGGTGGTGCGATGGCGGCCTCGTCATCTTCGGACCTCGAGGGCGACGCCGCCTGCTCCAACCGGGTGCTGCCCCGCATGCATGTCGTCGACATCGCCGATTTCGACCCGGTGCTCTCCTGTAGCTCCCGTCTCTCGCGGGCCTATCGGCGTCAGTATCTCCGGCACAAGCACGGCGATCTGGGCGCTGTTGGCGTCGTTTCAGCCAGAAATCTCGCCGCGCCGGACAGCATCAGTTCCACCGCCTGGAGGCCGTGGTGACAGCTTGGCAACTGTGAATGCCTGCAAGTAGCGTGGGCATGACCCGTCATCGGGTCGCGGAAGGGGGGCAATGACATGAGGTATGACCTCGTGGTCCGTGATGGAGTGGTGGTCGACGGCTCCGGAGGCGCCCGTTACCGAGCCGACGTGGGCGTGACCCACGGGCGCATCAGCCGCATCGGGAGGATCAAGGAGCGAGGCCACCGGGAGATCGATGCCGAGGGCCTGGTGGTTTCGCCGGGTTTCATCGATGGCCACACGCACATGGATGCTCAGATCGCTTGGGACCCGCTGGGCACGTGTTCGTGCTGGCACGGGGTGACGTCAGTGGTGATGGGCAACTGCGGTTTCACGCTGGCGCCGGCCCGGTCCGACCAGCGCCACTTGGTGGTGCGCAACCTGGAGCGGGCCGAGGACATCTCCGCGGAGGCGATGGCCAAGGGCATCGACTGGACGTGGGAGACCTACCCGGAGTACCTGGATACCCTCGAGCGCTTGCCGAAGGGCATCAACTACGCCGGGTACGTGGGCCACTCCGCCCTGCGGACCTGGGCCATGGGGGAGCGGGCCTTCGAAGAAGAGGCCTCGCCGGACGACCTCGCCGTCATGGCACGGGAGCTGCGCGACTCGCTGCGGGCCGGGGCCATGGGCTTCACGACCAGCCGGACGTTCAACCACCAGACCTCCGACGACCGCCCGGTCGCCAGCCGGTTGGCCAACTGGGGCGAGGTCGTCGCCCTTGTCGGGGTCATGGGCGACCTCGGCGCCGGGATCTTCGAGCTCGCCAACGAGGACGCTGCCCGCAGCACCGACGAGTCCAAGCGGGACGAGTACTACGGCCGGCTGATGGACCTCGCGGTGAAGACCGGCGTTCCCATGACGTTCGGCGTGAACTCGAAGCGCGAGGGGCAGGGCGAGCACCGCAAGGTCCTCGACCTGTTGGACCGGACGGCGGCGAACGGTGGCCGCATGTTCGGCCAGGCGCACGCCCGTGAGTTCAACGTGGTCCTGTCGTTCAAGACGCAGATCCCCTTCGACGCCCTGCCCGAGTGGAAGGAGCTGCGCTCCTGGTCGCTCGACGAGCAGAAGCGGGCGTTGGGCGACCCCTCCATGCGCGAGAAGCTGCTGCGCGCGGCACGCGACGGCGATTGGCCGACGGGTGTCGGGGCCGAGGCGCGCAAGCCCGAGTACGACTGGATCCGGGTCATGGACGGCCCCACCCCGCCGTACCGCACGGTGGCCGAGGTGGCGGCCGAGCGTGGGGTCGACCCCGCCGAGTGCATGATCGACCTGGCGCTGGAGAGCGACTTCGAGCAGTTCTTCCTGCAGCCGATCCTCAACGGCAACCTCGACGTCGTGCTGGAGATCATGCGCCACCCGCGCTGCATCCCCACGTTCTCCGACTCGGGCGCTCACGTCAGCCAGCTGATGGACAGCTCGATCCCCACGCACCTGCTGGGCTACTGGGCCCGTGAGCGGGAGGCGTTCACCCTGGAGCAGGCTGTCAACAAGATCACCCTGGCGCCGGCTGTGGCGTGGGGGTTCCACGATCGTGGCCTGCTCCGGGAAGGCCTGGCTGCCGACCTCTGCGTGTTCGACCCCGAGGAGATCGGCCCGGACATGCCGTACGTGGCGCACGATCTCCCGGGAGGCTCCGTCCGCCTCGTCCAGAAGAGCCGGGGGATCGCGGCCACCGTCGTCAACGGTGAAGTCCTCCTCGAGGACGGGAACCACACCGGCGCGAACCCGGGGCAGCTGCTGCGCGGGCCGCTGGCTCACCGATGAGCGGCACCACCTGACTCGCGTCGGAGACGGTACTGAAGGGCGCCCCCTCGGGGGCGCCCTTCGGCATGCCGTTGGACGAGTTGCGTTGCCTAGCGGCTAGTTGGCTGCTGAGGCGACCAGGCCGTTGATGTAGGAGTCGCCGACCTCGCGGGCCGTGATCCCGTCGACGAACGTCGCCGTTTCCGGGAACTCGATCTGGCCCTCGACGTCCATGTGGGGTGGGGTGCAGATCCCTCCACCGCAGCTCGCCGTGGCCCCCTCTTCGCTCAGGAGCCAGTTGATGAACAGCTTGGCGGCGTTCGGGTGCGGCCCGTCGGCGAGCGCCTGCAGGGACGACCGGTAGATCGTGACGGGCTCCGGGTAGTAGACCTGCGCGGGCACGCCGGCGTTCACCGAGGGCACGGTGAGGCTGCTAGGGATGCCGACGATCGCCATCAGCTCGCCCGCGCTCACTTGTCCGACCAGGGCGGAGATGGCGCCCGACACCTGGGCGTCGAGGTCCCCCACGAGGCCGTTCACGAAGGCCTCGTACCGCTCTTCACCCACCACCTGCAGGATCTGGTAGTGCCACTCGTGGATGGCGCCACCGAGCGTCGGGTCGATCACCGCCACCCGGCCCTTCCAGTCGGCCATCTGCGGGATGTCGACCACCTGGTCGGGGAGCGTCTCCTCCTCCACCAGCTCCGTGTTGTAGAAGACGCCCATGGGGTTGAGCCGGTGGATGACGTGGTACTGGCCCTTGTGCTCATCGGGGAGCCCCGCCATGTTCGGCAGCTCCTCCTCGGTGAGATCGGCGAGGTGGCCCTCGGCGGCGGCCCGCTCGTTCCACGCGGCGTCGAGCGTGTTCCCGGCCACGTCGGCCTGGACCCGGCCGGCCTGGAACTCCTGGTCGAGCCGTTCCTGCATCGGCCCCTGCGTCAGGTTCTGGATGACGACGTCGATGCCGTACTCCTCCTTGAAGCCCTGGGCATAGGTCTCGAGGACCTGCTGGCTCTCGCCCGTGTAGAAGACGACCGAGCCCTCCTCCTTCGCCGCCGCCACGAGGTTCTCGAAGGGATCGGCCGACGCGCCCGCCGCCGGCGCGGTCTCC
This sequence comes from Acidimicrobiia bacterium, assembly GCA_009377505.1. Taxonomy (GTDB): domain Bacteria; phylum Actinomycetota; class Acidimicrobiia; order Acidimicrobiales; family CAIXPF01; genus WHTX01. The sequence goes on along the minus strand of WHTX01000037.1, from coordinate 21,000 downwards.
TCGCTGGCGCTCGCGCCGCCATCACTGTCATCTCCGCCGCACGCGGCGAACATCACCGCACCGACGACCAGCGCGGTCCCCCGAATCAATCTGCTTCTCGACACTGGCTGATGTCCCTTCCACATGAGCGAGCTGCCCTCGTGCATGGATGTATGGGCGCGTGAGGTGCAGGCCCCCTGTCCCCCAATCCCCGTAATCGACAGATTGGCAGTGTAACCCCTGGGCGCGAGCGCCGCCCGAACGTGGATGCCCGATCGGTGACGCGTCATGGGCGCGCATCGCCCCTGGGTTTGGACGGCCGATCGCGATCTGAAAGCACCGGGCCGGTGAACCTTCTGCGGTGCGTGCGCGACGGTCATCGGTGCCCGCTCCTGGGCGAGGACGGGCCCGTCTCGCCGAGCCGAAAGGGCTGCTCGAAGGGGCGGCTCCATGACCAACCTCCCTCCACGCCTCTCGGGGCATGGCCGTTCAACTCGTCGGCACGTGCCGCTGTTTGACAGGTCCCGGGCGGCGCTGGGAGAGTTTCACCGGGGGAAGAGTCGATGAGCGCTTCAGCAGCTCGCCGCGAGTTGACGTGGCGTGATCAGTTAGCGTCTGCATGCCTGGTCAAGGCGACCATGGCGGCGCCTATTGCCCTGTTCGCCGGGCAGACTGCGCACCTCGATAGCCGGCTGTGCCGCACCTGCGCCCCATGAAGCTCGCGCCGCACCTCGATGGTCCGATATGACCAGGTCGCGCCGTGCTCGGGCATCGGTCGTGGCTACGTATGGCCCGAGGAGCGGACAGGACCGTCGTCCCGGACGGACAGTGGTGGGGGGTTTGTTGCGGTGGCAGCAGTCAGCATCAAGGGCGTGACGAAGGCTTTCGGCACGACCACCGCAGTCGATGATGTCCACCTGGACGTCCACGAAGGTCAGTTCCTGACCCTTGTGGGGCCGAGCGGCTGCGGGAAGACGACGCTGCTCAGGATGATCGCCGGGTTGGAGACGCCCACCCGAGGCGCGATCGAGATCCATGGCAGCACGGTGTTCTCGGCAGAGCGGCGGGTCAACGTGCAGCCCTACGCGCGGCGGATCGGGATGGTGTTCCAGAGCTACGCGCTGTGGCCGCACATGACTGCGTTCGACAACGTCGCGTTCCCCCTCCGTCGCGCCGCCGGTCGTCGGTGGTCCCCTGGGCGCCCTCGCCGCTCCGAGGTGGAGGGCCGGGTGCTGCGCGCCCTCGAGATGGTCCACTGCGAGGACCTCGCCAGGCGTCATCCGGGAGAGATGAGCGGCGGGCAGCAACAACGCGTCGCCCTCGCTCGGGCGATCGTCGGCTCGCCACGGCTCGTCCTGATGGACGAGCCCCTCAGCAACCTCGACGCCAAGCTGAGGGCCCGCCTGCGCTTCGAGCTCCGCTCGATACAACAGGAGCTCGGGTTCACGGCGCTGTACGTCACCCACGACCGGGCTGAAGCGATGTCGATGTCCGACGTGGTGGTCGTGCTGCGGGATGGCCGGATCGAGCAGGTGGGCCCGCCCGATGAGGTCTACCACCACCCGGCATCGAGCTACGTGTCGGACTTCCTCGGAGACCACAACCTCGTCCGGTGCCGCGTGGCGCAGCGTGACGCCGCCGGGATCGGTCTCGAGACGCCGCTCGGCCGGGCCCGGGCGAAGCCGGCGGTGGGCGCCGGGGTCGAGACCGGCCAGGCCGTGGTCGCCGCCATCGCTCGCGGCGCCATCTCCGTCGACCGGCTCACGACCCAACACCTCGACGGTGACGCGGCGGGAGGCGTGGCGGAGGTCGCCGGTGTCGCCTACTACGGCTGGTACTCCGAGGTCCTGTTGCGCCTCGAGCGCGGCGACGAGGTGACGGTGCGCACCGAGGGCCGGACGGACCTCGAGCTCGGTGAGCGGGTGCGGGCGGAGGTGACGGCGATCGCGGCTGTCGAGGTCGACGCCGGGGCCGACCTGGAGCCGGCGGGTGCGGCACCGGCGCCCGGTGACGGCGCGGAGCAGGTGACGACGGGGAAGGCGCTGGCGTGAAGTACCGCTCGCCCTCGGCGCGGGTGATGTCGATCGCCCTGCTGCTCGCCCTGTCGGTCCTCATCTTCCTCCCGCTGTTCGCCATCTTCCGCAAGGTGTTCGCCGGCGACGACGGGTTGACGTTCGACGTCATCCGGGAGCTGTTGGAGATCCCGGGCCTCGGCGAGGCGTTCGTCAACACCGTGGTGATCACGTTGGCGTCGGCGCTGCTCTCCACCGTGATCGGGCTCGTGCTGGCGGTGGCCGCCACGATGATCCCCGCGGGCCGCGTGATGCGCCGCCTGTTGGCGTTCATCCCGCTCGTGCCGCTCACCATCCCGGCGCTGGTCGGTGCGCTCGGGTGGGTCTTCCTGCTCGCCCCCACGTCAGGCTGGCTGAACATCGGGCTGCGCGCCCTCGTCGGCTCGGACGCCGCGTCCGGCCCGATCTCGGTGTACTCGCGGCTCGGGGTCGTCCTGGTGACGAGCCTCTACGTCGTGCCGTTCGTGTTCACGATCATGGACTCGTCGCTGCGCCGGGTGAACTCGGAGACGTTGGAGGCCATGCTCATCTGCGGCTCGCGGTCGACGTCCATGCTCGCCCGCACGGTCACGGGTGTGCTGAAGCCGGCGCTGATGGCCAGCGTGACCTTGGCCCTCGTCCAGGCCAGCTCGCTCTTCTCGGTGGCGTTGATCCTCCAGGTCGACGTGCTGCCGACGTTCATCTACACGCAGGCGACGGCGATCGGCCGCTCGGACCTCGCCGCCGCCGCGGCGATCCCCCTCATCGTCATGGCGCTCGCCCTGAGCGCCGGGCAGCTGTGGCTGCTCCGCCGCTCGGACCGTTTCGCCACGGTGACGGGCAAGGGCTCGGCCGGCAAGGAGGTGTCGCTGGGCCGCTTCCTGAACGGGCTCTTCAAGGGCGTGGGGCTCGTGTACCTCGTGCTGACGGGGATCCTGCCCCTCGGCGCGATCTTCGTGGTGTCGCTGCTGCCCTTCTGGAAGCCGAGGTTCGCGGCGTCCGATCTGTCCTTCGACAACTACCGCTCCCTGATGTCGAACATCCAGGTCCAGAACGGGCTCAGGAACAGCCTGACCATCGGCATCGTCTGCGCGATCGGCGCCGTGGCCATCACCCTGCTCGTGGTGGTGTTCGCCGAGCGGCTGCGCGACCCGTTCGGGCGGGCGGCGTTCGGCGTGGCGAACCTGCCCCTCGGCATCCCCTACGTCGTGCTCGGCCTCGGGTTCCTCATCGCCTTCATCGAGCCGCCCATCGTCCTCTACGGGACGCTGAGCCTCCTCATCGTCGCCTACCTGGTCGCGTTCCTGCCGCTCAGCATCCGCAACATCGGCCCGGTGGTGCAGCAGATAGGCCCCGAGCTCGAGGAGGCGGCGCTGGTCTCGGGAGCGAGATGGGGCACGGCGGTGGGGCGGATCACCCTTCCGCTGGCGGCACCAGGCATCGCCGCCAGCCTCGTCCTGCTGTTCATCATCATCTTCCGCGAGTTCCCCATCGCCTCCTTCGTGGCCACGCCGGGCACGAAGGTCGTCTCGCTGGCCCTGCTCGACGCGTACACGAACGGCGTGCTGCCGGGAGCGGCGGCGATCGCCATCGTGATCTCTGTGGTGTCAGCCGTCGGCATCACCACCTCCGTGCTGCTCGGTGGCCGGGTCAGGCTGCGAAGGTCGCGCAGAGCCGGGGTCGTAGCTCCAACCCCGGCAGCGGCCGCGGAGGTCGTCCGCACGGTGTGAGCGCCGGAGTCAGCTCGAGTTGGCGTCGGGGGACAAGGGGGATTTGGTCATGCGCCGAGTACGGCGAAAGGGTCTTGCGCTGCTGCTGAGCGGAGTCGTCATTGCCGCCTGTGCGGGCGGAGGGGGAAGCGAGAGCACGAGTGCCGAAAGCTCTGACGAGCTCGCAGCTGCCGACTCCGCCGATCCGTTCGAGCGTCTCGTGGCGGCGGCGCAGGACGAAGGTTCTGTCGTCTTCTACACAGCCGAGGCCGACGAAGTGCTCCAAGCGTACGCCCGAGGCTTCGAGGACGCCTACGGCATCGAGGTCGTCTTCCAGGCTCTCACGCAGGGGCCGATGCAGGAACGACTTGCTCAGGAGTTCCAGGCCGGCAGGGTCCAGGCCGACGTCGCCGGCAACACCCTCGACCTCGCGTGGAACGGGGGCGCGGCCGAGGAGGGCCACCTGGCCGAGCTCACCGAGGCGGAGCTGCCGAACCTGGCGGCGGTGCCCGACGAGCACAAGAGCGAGCACTGGGTCATCAACCGTGTCCTCCCGATCGGGGTCTTCTACAACACCGACCTCGTAGACGCGGCCGAACTGCCCGACACGCTCGAGGCGCTCGCCGACATGACCGAGTGGAAGGGACGCGTGGCGATACCGAGCCCGGAACTGGGGGGCTCCATCCACGAATGGCACTACCGGTTGCTGCAGGAGCTGGGCGAGGAACGGTACGAGCCGTTCATCAACCGGCTCGTCGGCGACCTCGACGCCGTGGTGTCCGGCTCCGTCTCCGCGCTCGCCGCACAGGTCGGGGCCGGTGAGCTGTACGCGCTCATCGGGCTCGGGAGCACGGTCACGGTGCCGGCCATCAACGCCGGTGCCCCAGCCGCCATCTACTACCCCGAGCCCGTCACGGTCTACCGCTCCTCGCTGCAGGTGCTCGTCGACGGGCCGCACCCGAACGCTGGCAAGCTCTTCGTCGACTGGCTCGTCAGCGAGGAAGGTGCCCGGGCCAGTTGCGGAACCGGGGTCTGCGCGCCGCCCCACATCGACGTCGAGGGCCAGATCGAGTTCCCGGAGACGGCAGAGTCCGTCGACGGCGTCGAGGCTCGCCAGGTGGGCGACGAGTACGTGAACGGCCTCGTCCAGGCCGCCTCGAACTGAGAGCAAGCGCCGCCGATCGAGGGGGTGACCACGAGGGGGTGTTCGGGACACAGCCGGTCAGGTCTTGGTACCGATCCAGACCCAGGTCTCGTAGCGGACGGTCATGGTCCTGTCGGGGAACCGCCGGTCCAGGACCTGCCGGAGGTTGCCGAGCAGCCGGTCCCGGTCGGCTCGTGCGAGGACTGCGACGTAGCTGTGGCTGGCCTGGTCGGTCATCCACTCGTCGACGGAGATCTCGCGCCTCCACGGCACGGCCACGCGGTCGCCGACCTCGAACAGGCCCGGCGCGGCCAGGTCCGCGCCCCAGTCGATGTCCCGCATCCCGCGCCGGGTGCCGGGGCAGGCGCGCTCGACGATCGTCCAGTGGGCCTGGAACCACTCCTCGTCGTCGGCCCGGGCGTGTGACCACCAGCCGGCCCACCGACCGCCCTCACGGAGCACTCGGTGCGCCTCGCCAGCGCGGGTGGATGGGTCGAGCCAGTGCCACGCCTGCGCGGAGCAGATCAGGTCGGCGGCGCCGGCTCGGACAGGCAGGACCGCACCGTCGGCCACGACGGCCAGCAGCGACGGTGTCCTCGTGGCGGCACGGGCCAGGAGAGCAGGCCCGGCATCGACGGCGACGACCGTCGCGCCCCGGGCCTGGAGCTGCCTCGTGGCGATCCCGGTGCCCGCCCCCACATCGAGCACGAGCAGCCCCTCGAGCGGGCCGAGCGCGTCGTAGACGCCGTCCGGATAGGACGGGCGAGCCGTGTCGTACTCGCCCGCCACCGCCTCGAACGATGCCACCCTAGGATCTTGCCCTACCGCCGAGGCGCCCGAGCGAGGGACGCGTTGCAATTGACTTGGACGGTGTTGCATCCGATGGACGACGACGCCCCCGTCCGCATGAATCAGCACGCTGACCGAGCTGACTGATCAGGCCAATGCCGCCACCGGGGCTCAAGAGAGACTCGTTCAGTAGCCCCGCTGGCGGTCGACGACGTTGAGCAGCGGCTCGCCGGCGAGGTAGCGGCGGAGGTTGTCGCTGAACACCCGGCGGCCGAGGTCGGGACCGGTGCGGTCGCCCATCCACGACAGGTGCGGGGTGAGCAGGATGCGGGGGTGCTCGAGCATCCCCGGGCGGGGTGGCCGGCCCTCGAGCTCGCCCGCCTGCACGTCGAGCACGGCGCCGGCGATCTGGTCGTGGTCGAGCGCCTCGAGCAGCGCCACCTCGTCGACCTCCTCGCCCCGGGCGATGTTCACCAGCACGCCATGCGCGGGCATGGCGGCGAAGACCGAGCGGTCGATCATCCGTTGGGTCTGTTCGGTGAGCTGGGAGCAGACCACGAGGACGTCGCTCTGGGCGGCCACCTCGAGCAGCCGGTTGGCGGGGAGCACGAGGTCGGCACCGTCGACGTGCTCCTCAGGGCTGTCGATCGACCAGCGAGTCGCCACCACCCGCATCCCGAGCGTCTGCGCCAGCCGGCCGACCTCCCGCCCGATGCCGCCGAGCCCGACGATGCCCATCGTGGAGCCGAGGGCCGTGCGCATCCGGTAGCCGCGGCGGGTGAACCGGCCGTCCCGCTTCTGGCGGGAGGCCTCGTCGAGGCCGCGGAGGGCGAACATCGCCGCGGCGACGGCGTACTCGGCGATGGCCCGGGCCGACACCGAGCCCCGGGTGGAGGTGAGGGTGACATCGGAGGACCACAGGTCGCTGCGGTGCAGGTTCGAGACGCCGGCCTGGGTGTGGTGCGCCCAGCGCAGCTTGGCGGCGCGGCCGGCGATGCGCCGGGGGACCGGGTAGCCGACGACGAGGACCTCAGCCTGGCCGAGCAGGTGGTCGCGTTCCTGGAGCGGCACGTCGACAGCCGGCGCCGGGCCGTCGGGCTCCTCGTCGTGGAGCTCGCTGGCGACGGCGGCGTTGCCGTCGAGGACGACCACCCTCGGGTCGACCGCCACGTAGGACAGGTCGGCGCCGAGCACCGGCGCCATAACCAACACCGTCACTTGGCCAGGCTCATGCTCGCTCACCTGGCCCATTCTCACGCTCCCGGTGGGCACACCGGGAACCGGCAGGCAGGCAGACTGGCGCCATCCCCGGAGACGACCAGGCTTCCACCGAGTCCTCGCGGCCGTGGAAGGGGGCGCGGCCGCGGTGGCGGTCCCGGTCGAGGCAGGGGGCGAGGCGGCGACGACCTCGTCGTCTTCGGTGATGACGGGCTGCTCACCGCCCACGTCGTGCTCGGTGTGACGATCATCGTGCTGGCCGCGGTGCGCTTGTACTGGCGGCGGCGGACGGCTCGTGCTCGTCTCCGATGACGCGCTCGCCGTGCACGTGGCCAGCCACGTCACCCTTCTTGGCACTCGCCGCGCACATCGGACTGGTCCTCAAGCACCAGCTGGTCGACCGCGACCACCTCCTGCGCCGCATGCTGTGACCTGCAGCTCGGGCGCCCGGAGCCACTCTCCCAGCATCAGCGCCGCCGGGCGATGATCGGGGTGCTGCCGCATGGGCATTCCTCCGGTGATGAAACGTGTGCGCCTGGCCACCGGCCTCGGGCCGAGTCGCCTCGGGATGAGCCGCACCAATTCGTCACCGGAGGAACGCCGATGTCGTGGGCCATCGAGGTCGGCCAGGTGCCGCCGCTCGACCTCGCCCGCCCGCCCGCCCGCGCAGCTCCTCACCAACGGGGTGCGTCGGGGCTCACGCCCAGGGCAGCCTTGCCGATCGCCTCGTGGGCGTAGGCGTCCGTCGGTGGGTGGTAGCCGCCGGCCCGCGCGTCCCGGTAGAGCCGCTCGAGCTCGTGGCGGCGGAAGAAGGCGCCGCCGCCCACGACGTCCATGGCGACGGACACGACGTGTTGCGCGGCACCGGCCGCGTGCCACTTGGCCGACATGACGAGGGGGCCCCACTGCTCGCCGTGGTCGACGCTGGCCGACCAGTCCGCAGCTACGGAGTCGAGCATGGCCCGCACCGGGTGGATGCGCAGGTACATCTCCGCCACCTGGTGCTGGATGAAAGGGTGGTTGGCGAAGGTCCCCCGCGGCAGGCTGATCGCCGTCTTGGACTGGGTGCCGTCCACGGCCAGCTCGAAGGCCCGCTCGGCGATGCCCAGGTAGACGTTGGCGATGAGGGTGAGCGCCCAGATGGTCGCCGCCCCGGTGAAGGGGTGCGAGAGGTCCCCGGCCGGGACGACGGCGCCGAGGACGGTGTCGTGGCTCTGCGTCGCCCGCATGCCGAGGGTGTCCCACACGGCGACCGTGCCCACACCGGCGCTCTCGCGGGTGACGAAGCCGTGGACGATCGTCGGGCCCGCGGGGTCGTCGGTGTCGACGGCGTGGGCGCCGAGACGGGTCCAGACGGGGGAGAGCGACGTGAAGTGCTTCCGCCCGCTGAACCGGTAGCCACCGTCGGTGCGCTGTGCTCGTGTCGTGGAGAGGGCGATGGGGACGTCGTTGCCGGCTTCGGCGTGGCCCGAGGCGAAGATCTCGCCGGCGGCCACGTCGTCGAGGACCCACCCGATGCCCGGGTGGCCCAGCCGGTCGAGGTCGACGGCGGCTCCCACCCAGTAGTGGTGCATGCTCGTCGAGAGCGCCGTGGCCGGCGAGTAGCGGGCGATGCGGCGCTGCTGCAGGGCGAGCTCGGCGAGGTCGAGTCCCCAGCCACCACGCTCGGTCGGGAGGGCAGCGCGCAGGTAGCCGGCGGCCTCCAGGTCGGCGAGGTCTTCGGATAGGAAGCGGTTCTCGCGGTCGTCCTGGGCGGCCCGTCGCCGGAAGCGTGCCAGCACGTCGTCCTCGAGCTTCCGGGGGGCGTTCCTCATGAGGGTCGTCGGCTCCATGGTGTGCTCCTCGTCTGGAGTTCGCGTCGTTGACGAGAGCAGCGTCGCTGGCCGGGATCGCCCGGCTCTCGCACCCCGTTCGCACGTCGGCGAGCCGACGCCGGACCGTGGCTCAGCGGTGCAGCTGCGCGTCGATGGACTCGAGGGCGCGACGGACCACCGCGGACCTCGGGAGCCGGGGGCCGCCCGGAGCGCCGAGCGGCGGGTGCCCGGGTGCCTCGTGGGCCTGTTCCGCCGCGTCCGCAGCGGACAGGAGGACGTGTGCCGTCTCGCCGTCTCCCTGCTCGGCCAAGACGCGGGCGACGTTGCGCAGCGTCGTCCACTGCTGCGCCCAGTTCCCGGTGCGGGCCCCCAGTAGGCGACGAGGCGCCGGTAGGCACGCAGCGCCGCCCCGGTCTGCCCGAGGATGCTCTGGAGGCTGGCCAGGCCGACGGAGGCGATCCCTTCCACGAAGCCGGCACCGGACGCCCGGGCGAGGCGGACAGCCTGCTCGTAGGACGACATCGCTGCCTCGGGGCCGCCGGCGAGGGCCTCACCGGCGGCGTAGTGGAAGACGGCCCGGTCGGTGGGGCTCCCGCCGTCCTCGGCCCACGCCGTCCCTTCGGCGATGAGGCGAAGGGCCTCGGGGCGGTCACCCCCGTACGCGGCGGCGAGCGCCGCGTTCCCCAGCACCGAGCGGTCGTGCTCGGACGCGGCCACGAACAGCTCGCAGGCCAACCGGTTCTCACCCCGGAACAGGGCGACGGTGCCCAGGCAGTATCGGCAGCGGCCGTTGTCAGGGTCGATCTCGAGGCCCTGCCGGGCCAGCGCGGCGCTGGCGCCCAGCTCCCCGGTGAGCCAGGCCGCCTCCGCCGCCGCCCCGAGCACCTGGGCCTGGCGGGGGTGGCCAACCAGGTCGGGGTGCGCGGCGAGCCGCAGCGCCCAGGCCCAGACCTCGGGGAGGTCACGCACGGACGCCGGCTGGTCGAGCGCCACGGTCAGCGCGGTCGCGGCGTCGAGGTCCCCCGCCTCCACGGCGGCGAGGTGGGCGGCTCGCAGGTTGCCGAGCTCCAGGCGGAGGCGGCGGTCAGCCTCCGGCTCGCCAGGGCCTCGGCTGGCTGCGTCGAGGGCTTCGGCCGCCTCCACCGCCCACCGGACGAGCGCTCGCCCGGGTGACGCGTCGCTGCCGCGGCGGCGCTCGCCCTCCTGCGCGAACTGGCGGACCGGCTCGAGCAACCGGTAGCGGCCAGGCGGGCCGGGCTCCGCATGCGCGATCGAGGCGTCGACGAGGCCGGCGAGCTCGGTGATGCCGCCGTGCGAGAGCCCGAGGTGGCGCGCCACCGCCTCGACGGCGTCGAGGCCCAGACCGTCGGCGAATGCGCCCAGGTGCACCAGCAGCCGTCGCTCGTCGCTGCTGAGCAGGCGGTAGGACCAGTCGAGCGTGGCCCGCAGGCTGCGGTGACGAGCATCGACCGTGGGCCGGCCGTCGGCCAGGAGGTCGAGCGCACCGCCGAGGCGCGCCGCGAGGTCGTCGAGGGTGAGCGTCGGGAGCCGGGCCGCGGCCAGCTCGATGGCGAGCGGCACACCATCGAGCCGGTCGACGATCTCGGCGACCGTCCGCAGCTGGCGCTCGTCGGGTAGCGGGCCCGCCGCTCGGCGCCTGGCGCGTTCGACGAACAGCTGCACCGCTGGCTCCTCGGCGATGCTCGCTGGCGCCGCGCCCGCGCAGCGGGGAAGCGGCCCCAGCCGCAGCAAGTACTCCCCGGGGAGGCCCGTCGGCGCCCGCGACGTCGCCAGGACGCCGAGCAACGAGTGGGGGGCGAGGAGCCCGACGACGAGGTCGCGGACGGGGCCGAGCACGTGCTCGCAGTTGTCGAGCACCAGGAGGCGCTCACCGCTGCCCAGCCACTCGCGGCTCGCCTCGAGGGCCGACTGGCCCGGGCTCGGGCGCAGGCCGATCGCACCGGCGACCGTCTCCGCCACCGCGTCCAGCCCCAGCGCGCTCCCCGGCCCCTCGAGCTGGGCCAGCGCAACGTAGACGACGGTGCGCCGCCCGTGCTCGGCGACACGCTCGACGACCTCGGCGACGAGCCTCGTCTTGCCGATGCCGCCAGGGCCGACCACCGTGATCAGCGGCTCGGTCTCGAGGAGGCGCTCGAGACGACGGTGGTCGTCGGAACGGCCGCGCAGCGGGGTGAGGTAGCGCGGCCAGCGAGCGGGCACGCCGAGGCCATCCTCGGGGCGCGGTGGCGCGGCGGCGGGTGGCACGTCCGGCGGCGCGAGCTCCCCGCTCGCCACCGTTGCTTCGAGCTCGGCCAGGGCCGCGCCCGGCTCGAGGCCCGTCTCCTCGGCGAGGCGGCGCCGGTACGCGTTCGCAGCCCGCAGCGCCTCGCTCGAGCGGCCGGCGAGGGCCAGGGCCTGGACGTGCAGCAGCTGGCGCCGCTCTCGCAGGGGCTAGGCGAGCACGGCCTGGAAGCTGGCTTCGACGAGGTCGGCGCCCTCACCACCGTCGAGCCGAGCGGCGATGAGCTCCTCCTCGATCGTCATCCGCAGCTCGCCCAGGGCCACGCCCTGGGCGGCGAGGGGCCCCATGGAGGCGAACTCCTCGAGGGCAGGGCCGCGCCACCGCACGAGTGCCGAGCTGAGCTCGTCGGCCGCGGCCGATGCGTCCGAGGCCAGCACCTCCCGCGCCCGCCGTAGCTGCCCCCGCACCTCGGCGACGTCGACCTCCCAGCTGCTGGGCACGAGGCGGTAACCGCCGCCGACCTGCTCGATCCCGGCCCGGCTGCCACCGAGGTCGCCACGGAGCCTCGACATGAGGCTCATCACGGCATGACGGCCCGAGGGGGGAGGGCCCGCTCCCCACACGGCGTCGAGAAAGGCGTCGGTCGCCACCACGTGGCCCGCCTGCAAAGCCAGCAGCGCCAGGACGGCGCGCCGGCGCGTGCCTCGCACCTCGACCTCGTCGCCGCCCACCGTGACCCGCATGGGGCCGAGGAGCTCGATGCGCCGCGCGGGCCGGCCCCGGCCCGTGGCGAGCTCACGGGCCGTCATCTCAGTGATGTGCAGATCGTCACACGCGACGGGCGCACCAGCAAGGGCGGGCGACTCGGGAGGGCCGTCGCGCCGGCGGTTGTCCGACGATCGCTCGGCCGGGCGGGGGGCCTGGGGCCGGCTGCCGGTTTGTCAGCGCCTGTCGCGCGGGACGATGACCCAGAGCACGATGTAGGCGAGCTCCCCGGCGCCGACGAGGCCGAAGACCACGAAGACGACGCGGGCGAGGAAGCGGCTCACCCCGAAGCGGTCGGCGAGTCCGGCGCACACGCCGGCGATGATGCGGCCGTCGCCGCACCCAGATGAGCGGCGCCGCGTGCCCGTTCCCCAAAGCGCTGGTCATGGAGTCGCGACGCATGGCCACGGAACAGGTGAAAGCCGAGACTCGTTCGGGTGTCACATGGAACTCACCGGGGCTGTGGATTTCGCTCGCACCACTCGACAGTCGGTCCTCACCACGGTTCGCGGCAACGGCCGCCCACAGTTGTCGAACGTGCTGCACCATGTCTCCGATGACGGAGTGATCCGCATCTCGACCACCGCCGACCGGGCCAAATACCGAAACCTGTCACGTGAGCCTTGGGCAGCCCTCCACGTCACGCGCGACGACTTCTTCGCCTACGCCGTCCTCGAGGGCGATGTCGAGCTGACGCCGGTCGCCACACGACCCGACGATGCGACGGTCGACGAGCTCGTCACGCACTACCGGGCGCTCATGGGCGAACACGAGAACTGGGACGCCTACCGGGACTCGATGGTCGCCGAACGTCGCACCGTTGTCCGGTTCAGGCCGAACCGGGCCTACGGCATGCTGGTCCTTCCGCCACGCAGCGGCTCCTGACCGCGACCCCACGTCCTCGGCAGGTTGGGCCGACTCGCCTTTCCGCTTCCCTCACGACCGAGCTGCAACCGGGCTGCTTCGGTCATCCTGTGTGACCGTCCAGGGAGGTCCCAGACGAGGACGACATCGACGTCGTCGACGCCGGGGACCGCCTGCACCGCCCGGGTGGCGTCGGCTCGTCACACGTCGCCCATCCCGCAGCCGGGCGCCGTCATCGGTTCCACCTCGTGGTCCTGGAACTACAGCAGTGCAAGTTGAGCGGTGTCCCTTGCATCGACGGCCCGCCGCATCGTGACGAAGGGCGGGGGCAGCCGAGGAGGCGGAGATCTGCGTTCTCAGCTTCCACCTGCGACGCGAGCTGACACGGAAGGCAGCCCGGAGCGCGCCGGGCCGCGGCCTGCGCTGCCACTGGCCCGGGCCGCGCCCGCGTCCTGCCAGGGCACGCCGTCCCCGCACCGGGCGTTTCGTCACCGGAGAAACGCCCAAGACCGCGTGCCCGAGCACCCACCCCGCTTCGACGGGCCGCTCCGCCCAGCCCTGGCGCTCGGGGCGGTGACCCTGCGGCGACGGGCCCAGTGACCTCGCGCTAGGGAGGTCCGCTAGTTGTGTGGCGGTGCCTCGGTCACTGGGACGGGCGCTGCGCCATGTCGAGGCGGCGTCCTCGACGAGCTGATCTCCGATGACGACGATGTCGCCGTCGCCGCCGTCACGATCGCCGAGCGCCGGCGGCCTCCCCGGCGTGGAGGTCCGCTCCCACCGCTGACCGGCGAGTTGTGTCGTGGTCGTGCTTCGCCGGCGCGTCACAGCACCCGGTTCGTGACCCGGGGGTCGTCGGGGTCGGCCACGCCCAGCCACAGGGCGCCGGCCAGCTCGGTGACGCGCTGCTGGATGAGGACGTGCTGGCACAGGGTGACCAGGTCCCGGCGGTGGCGCTCGACGGCGTGCTCGCGGCGGATCGAGGCGGTGCCGACCACATCGCCGACCATCTCGACGGCGTCGCGGCAGGTGCGGGCGACGTGGGCGTGGCAGCCGGCGAGGGCGGCTCGCTGGCGCAGGGACGGCTCGTCACCCGCGACGAGGGTGGCCCAGAACGCCGCGGTGACGTCGAAGGCGTAGCTGCGCGCCGAGCCGACCATGGCCTCGCCGCGGGCGATCGTGGCCCGGGTGTGCGCATCGTCGACGGCACGGGCCCGTGACGGGGTGAGGACCTTGTCCCGGAGCAGCGCTTCGGCGTCGTCGAGGGCGGCGCGGGCGATGCCGAGCGGCACGCCGACGAGGTGGGCGGCGAACAGGCCCGGCCAGGCGTAGAGCGGCCCGGGGCGTTGCTGGTCACCGAAGCAGAACGTCTGGTCGGCGGGCACGAGGACGTCGTGCGCCGCGTAGTCGTGGCTGCCGCTCCCGGCCAGGCCGGTCGGGTTCCAGTGGTCGATGATGTCGAACCGGTCGGCGGGGAGCACGGCGACGCGCACCTCGGGCCGGCCGTCGCTATCGACCACCGCTCGGCCGTCGCGGGAGACCATCGCCCCGCCGATCATCACGTCGGCGTGGGCGCAACCGCTGGCGAACTGCCAACGACCGCTCAGGAGGTAACCGCCCTCGACGGGGAGCAGCTCGCCGCCGGGTTGCACCCATCCCGCCGTGACGGCGTCGAGGTCCGCGTACAGCGAGCGGCCCACGTGGTCGTCCAGGGCGGCGCTGATGTAGCCGCCGTCGGAGCCGATCATGGCGCACCACCCCGCCGACCCGTCGGCGGCGGAGAGCGCCTCGATGATCGCCAGCTGGGTCGGCAGGTCGACCTCGGGACCGCTCCACGATCTCGGCATCGACATCCGGAACACGCCGGTGGCGCGCAGCGCGGCCTGCGCCCGGTCGGTGAGGCGCCGGGCTCGTTCGCCGGCCTCGGCCTCCTCCTGGAGCACGCCTGCGGCCGCTCGGGCGTTGGCGAGGATGGCCTCGCCGTCTGCAGGTGGCAGGTGGGTGGTGCTGGCGGTCGTCTCGTCGGCGTTGGCGAGGGCGATGTCGCTCATCGTGCCACCGTCGTCCTGGAGCACCTGTGGGCGCCACCCCCCGATCAGGGGTCGTACGCCGCTGGACTCGATCGTGTACGTCACAGGCCCCGAGGACGAAGACGATCAGGAGGCGACCGAGTCGGCCGTTGCCGGTCGAGGCGGCCTCGAGACCCATACCTTCGAGGAGGTCGACGGCGGCACCAAGGTCACCCAGCACGCCGTGTTCCAGTCGGTCGCCGATCGGGACGGGATGAAGGACTCCGGCACGGAGCAGCACGCCCCGGTGGCCATGGCGCAGCTCCAGGACGTGGCCGGCAGCCTCTGACTCGGCCCGGGCGCCCGTGGGCGCCCTGGCCGCTCCGAGCGGTGGGCTCAGCGCAGGAACGTGCCCGGGGTGGCGGCCTTCTGGTGGACGACGACGTCGAACCAGGCGGCGGGGCGCCGACCATGGCGTGCGTGGCGTCGTCCCGCGGGTCGTCGCCCGGCCCGACGAGCCGGATCTGCGTGGCCGCACGACCGTCGAGGAGCAGGCCCGGCATGACCAGGGCCGTCGGGTGGGGCTGCGCGTCGAGCACGGCTTCGAGGGCGTACGGCGGCGGGGGCGGCACGGGCTGGGGGATCCGGCCTTGTCCGAACGTGAGCCCGATCGCCCGGTAGCCGGGCCCGAGACGGTCGCGCAGCAGCGCGCCAGCTGAGGGCACCGCTGCTGAGGCCTCGGGCAGCAGTCGTCGGGTTGCGTTCACGGCGATGTGGGCGGCGCCGGAGGTGCGGTCGTTGTGGTCCCGGAGCCAGCGCACCAGGTCGAGGAGCTCCTCGGTGGCGAGGAAGGGACGGGCCGGGCCGAGGATGCTCCGCGGGTCACCCGAGCCGCCGGACACGAAGCCGTCGAGCGATTCGGAGGCGTCACGGTCGCCCTCGATCAGGACGGCCGGATCGTGCGACCAGGGCGGTCGGAGTACCGTGGCGAGGTGCGCCCCGCGGACACGACCGAGGACGCGTGGCAGGTGCGGATGGCGGCGCTGAGCGCCTTGTCGCCGAGCGAGCGGTTCGAGCAAGCGGTCGAGCTGTGCCTGCTCGTGGGCCAGCTTGCCGAGGCGGGGGTGCGGGCCCGGCACCCCTCGTACGGCGACGAGGAGGTCCGCATGGCAGTCCACCGCTTGCGGCTCGGCGACGAGCTGACACGCGCCGCCTGGCCCGGCGTTCCCCTGGTCGAGCCCTGACTCCCGTCGAGCCGCTTGGGGTCGTCGCTCGGTGGCTCGAGGCCGCGGGCGTGCCGTTCATGCTCACGGGCTCCCTGGCCAGCTCCCTCCACGGTGAGCCCCGCGCCACCCAGGACGTCGATCTCGTGATCGATCCCGACCCTCCCGCCCTCGACCGCTTCCTCGAGGGCATTGACCGGCAGCGCTTCTACGTGAGCGACGACGACGGTGCCCGTCGAGCGTTCGCACAGCGCGACATGTTCAACGTCATCGATCAGGTGACCGGGTGGAAGATCGACTTGGTGATCCGCAAGGACCGTCCCTTCAGCCGAGTGGAGTTCGGCAGGAGGAAGGCGGTGGCGGTCGCTGGGCTCCGCCTCCCGGTGGCAACGCCGGAGGACCTCGTGCTCGCCAAGCTGGAGTGGGCGTCGGCCTCGCGTTCCGAGCGCCAGCCCCACGACGTCGCAGCCATCTTCGCCGTGAACCCGCACCTCGACCGGCCCTACCTGGAGCGTTGGGCCGAAGAGTTGGGTGTGTCCGAGCCCCTGCATGAGGTCGCCGAAAGCGCCGGTTGAGCGCGGGTGCGCGCCGCGATCCGCCCCCGCTGTCACCGGCCGCGCCCTACGGTGCCGGGAGTGGCGGACCTGGCTCGACGGATCACCAGGACGGCGATGCTCGGTAGAGCCGAGCGAGATCAGCGCTCGTCAGCTGTGGGCCACCGGTTGACGGCGCGATCCCGCTCCGTCGAGGACGGCCTCGATGGACTCGTGGTAGTGGATGAGGCCCGGCTCGTTGCGGCCGAAGACGAGGTCCCGTTGCGCGCCGCAGCGGAACGACCGTTGTGTCTGCTCGCACATCACGTAGTCCTCGTGCTCGATGACGTCGAGCAGGAAGTCGAAGGCCCTTGTGAGGCGCGCTTCGGCGCGCTCGTCGGCCGGCGGATGCCGGGAGTACATCGCCGCCAAGGACACCGTCCGGTCCGGGCCCTCCGGGAGGAAGTGGAACACCTCCACGAACTCCTCCGGCACGAGGAGCGCTGCAGGTACGAGGTGACCAGCTTGTCGACCGATCGGTGGCGGCAGAACAGGTAGACCCTTGGTTGACGAGCTCCCACCGCTCCTCGGGCGGCGCCGTCGAGGCACCGGGTCGCTTCCGTCCGGGAGCTCAGCTGGTATGCGCCTGTGTCGCCCACTCGAGGGTGGGCTGGGATCAGAACGCGCCGTTGATCTCGTCGCGTTCCCGTGGGTGGCGCGGCGTAGCGGGCACCGGTAGTCCGAGCTTGCGGAAGGCCGCCAGGCGCTTGCGGTGCATGGCGAGGAGCACCGGGACCGCGGCGTCGACGTAGTCGTGCACGTGGATGTCGGACTTGGAGTGACAGCACGGCAGATGAACACAACACGGCCGGGTTGGTATCACGATGGTGTGGGATGGCGATGGTGGAACGGCCGGCAATGGCACGCTCCTCCGCCCCCGCCTCCGACCGATCCCGTCGAGGAGGGCCGAACGCTCGCAGTGATCTCCCATCTCGGCTTCCTCGTCGCAGCGAGGCCCGGCCAGTGGAGAGCGGCCCGGGGCGTTGCTGCTCACGGAAGCGGAACGTCTGCTTGGCGGGCACGAGCACGTCGTGCGCCGCGTAGTCGTGGCTGCCGCTGCCGGCCAGGCCGGTAGTGGCGATGCGCCGAGCCCGCCGGCGACATCTTCAGTGCCGTCCGACGTTGAGCGGATGAACCGGTGGACCGGAGCGGGCAGGGAGGAGCGGAGGATGACGACCGGCGTCGAGGCCGATGATCGTTGCCGAGGGTGTGAGGCGTCGCTCGCCCCGCTCGGTCGCTTCTGCCCCAGTTGTGGTGTGCGGGTGGCGGCGACGCCCGCGCCTGCGTCCACGGACCTGGCGCTGGCCACGGTCTCGGCCACGTCGCCCGCTGGCCGCCGGCGGCGCTGGGCGCTCGTCGCCACTGCCCTCGCGGTCGTCGTCGCTGGCGTCGCCGCAGCCGCCACCATCGGGCTCGACCGAGGCACCGCGGGTGAGCCCGTCGCGCCGGCGCGGCCCCCGCGCCGCCGACGACCGTGCTCCCGGGGCCCTTCTCCGACGAGGAGCTCGTCGAGCGTTTCGGGGGCGCCGTGTGACGCGTCGTCGCCAGCGGCTGCGGGGTGACGAGCTCGGGCTCCGCGTTCGCCATCGACGACCACCACCTGGTGACCAATGCGCACGTCGTCGACGTCGACCCGAGACCTCGCCTCACGTCGCGCACGGGGCGGCAGGTGGACGGGCGGGTGATCGGTACGTGGTCTACGCGCGACGTGGCAGTCATCCGGGTGGACGAACGGCTCGACCAGTCCCTGGAGTGGGTGCCGGCGGCGGGGATCTCCGAAGGCGCCCACCTGCTCGGACTCGGCTACCCGGTGCCCGACAGCGACTTCACCGCCACGCCGGGCACGGCGATCAGTTTCCAGATGGCCGGTCGGGAGCGTCAGGCCATCCGCACCGACGCCGCCCTCGACCGGGGCAGCAGCGGTGGCCCCGCCCTCGACAGCCGCGGCCGGGTGGTCGGCCTCGTCACCGAGATGGCCACCTCGGACGGCTTCCAGGACGTGCCCCTGCTGTTCACGTGGGAGGCGCTCAGCAGCCACGTCGAGCGCTTCATCAGCGAGCCCCGGTCGGTCGAGGCCGACTGCGGTGTCTTCGACGAGGTCGCGGTCGAGGCGCCCCCAGCCCCCGTGGTCACCTCGCCGGCGCCCGTAGCCGCGCCCCCGCCGACCTACCAGGTGCCGGTGTTCGAGTTCCCCACGACGACGGCCAGGCCGTGCCCGACCGGGGACGTGTGGTACGAGGTCACCGAGTTCCACCCGGTGGAGGAGAGCCCCGTCTACTTGCCCGGCTGGTGGGCGGTCACCGTCCGAGGGTCGGTCACCAACGGCACCTCCGCCGACGTCTTCGTGTCGACGATCGAGGTGGACGTGGTCGCTGACACACCGGCGACCGCCCTGGGCTTCCCCAGCGTGTACACCTTGCGCCCTGGCGAGGCCACCCAGTGGGAGGCGACCGCCATTGCCGTGACCTCGGCGACCACGCCGACGCAGGGCTCTTTGCGGGGTGACTGGCTCTGGGCCGACTTCCGCGACTCTGGGTGCGGGACGTAGGGCGGGCGCACGAGCCCCACTCACGCCGACCCGGCGTCGCACCTGCGCATGGGGGCGAGCTTGTCCGTCGGGGAGGAGCGTCGGTTGAGTCGGTGCGACCTGGATTTCGCCGGGTTATCGTCCCATTTCGTGCTGCCGTCCCTGATCGCGTGGTCGACGTTGGGGGTCAACCTCGTCCTCTGGCTGGGATGGGGGTTGGCGTCAGGCTGGTGGCACCGACGGACGCCCCTGTCCGAGCTGCGTGGGGACGGACCGGTCCTGCGCCTGCGACGGTTCGAGCGGGCGGGCATCTGCTACGAGCGCCATCTCCGGATCCGCTGGTGGAAGGACCGTCTGCCCGAGACCGGCGCCTGGTTCGGGGACATGTCGAAGCGGGAGTTGCCCGGTCGTCGGGTGGCGGACCTCGAATGGTTCGCGGCCGAGTGCTGCCGTGGCGAGCGGACGCACTGGACGATGATCGCCGGCATCCCGACGTTCGCCCTCTGGAACTCGTCGGGATGGGCCGTCGCTGTGGCCGGGTTCGGCCTCGTGTCCAACCTGCCGTGCGTCCTCGTGCTGCGCTACAACCGTGCCCGCCTCGAGGTCATCCTCACCCGGTACGGGGGCGGTGGCTCACGGGACCTGGCCAACTGACCGTCGGCGCTTGTATTGCGCCTACCCGGGTGGGCGTGGGCCCCGCCCGGCGAGGTCGCCCAGCGCGCCGGCGGGCAGCTGTCCCCGGAAGGAGTCGACCTGGAGGTCGACGTGCAGTTGCAGGAGCTGGAACGGGCGGACGTCGCCTTCGGTGAGCTCCAACGCCCGAGCTCGTGCGGTGGGAGGCACCGCCACGACGGCGCCGCTGAGCAGCCAGACGTCGTCGACCGGCAACGGCCGGGCGAGCACGGCCTGGCCTGTTGGGGCGGTGCCCTCGGTGCCGTCGGTGCCGTCGGCCCAGCCGGCGATGGCGAGCCGTTCGCCGCTGCGCTGGTCGATGGCCTCGACCAGTCCACCCGGGGCCGTGGCCTCGACGTCGAGCAGGCGCATCGGCTGGGCCGGCCAGGTGCGAGCCGTGCCCAGCTCGTCGGCGGGGAGCAGGGGGCCGCGGGTGTCGAGGTAGCGGGACAGGCCGCCGCCGGCGAAGAGCAACGCGTCGACGACGAGGCCCGTGGGGTCACCGACGATCGACGGGTCGAACACCTGCTGCAGGCCCTGGACGGCGGCCGGGTCGCTGCCGACGGCGTGGCGGGTGGCCTTGCTGAGCAGCCACCGGCAGCGGGCGAGGAGGGGGCGGCGGATCGAGCGGCCGGCGCAGCAGGCCTTGTACTTGCGGCCCGAGCCGCACGGGCACGGTTCGTTGCGGCCGACGGAGCGGTCGGCGAAGAACGGGGCGAGCTCCGCCATGACCTCGGGCCGGGGCTCCCGGCCGGTGCGTCGCCGCAGGGCCAGCGAGCCGGGGGCGTCACCGCGGTCCTCGACCAGGTCGGCGAGCATGCCGAGGCACGCCAGGTCGTCCGGTGCCACCTCCAGCCCGGCGCGGAGGTGGGCCTCGGCGGCGAGCCCGTCGCCGGCGGCGTCCGCGCCCCGGGCCTGGAGGAAGGCCAGGCCCGCCGTCGTCGTGCCGGTACGGGCGGCGACCTCCGCGGCCCATTCGCCCTGCCGGCGCACCGAGGGGACCGCTCGTCCCACCGTGGCCACCTCGGCCATGACGGCGGCGACGGGGCCGACGTCGAGGTCCTCGACCAGGGCGGCGAGCTCGGCTGGTGTCGCCAGGTTGACCGCGCCGCCCTCGTCGCCCGGCTCCAGCCACGCCTCCCAGGCCTCGAGCGCCCGGGCGGCGCCACGCCGCCATCGGGGTTGGTCCTTGCCGAGCACCGCGTCCAACCGGCTGCGCCGGGCCTGCTCGAGCGGCGTCAGCCAGGAGCCCGTGGCCGGGCCGACCCAGGCGCCGCGGACGCGCAGGTCGGCGGCGGCGAGCAGCTCGGCCAGCGGCGCGACCGGGGCGGCGAACGTCTCGGGGGCGGTGCCGATGGTGTCGACCACCAGCCGGTGGGCCTCGGGGGCGCGCGGCCCGTCGAT
>WHTX01000391.1 GCA_009377505.1 Acidimicrobiia bacterium | reverse complement strand
GAGTCGACCTCGGTGGCGCCGGTGCCCAGCCAGGTGCGCGTGCGCTGGGTGGTGACGTGCTTGCAGGCCACGTCGTATTGCTCGACGGTCTGGCCGGTCTGGTCGCCCACGACGTAGGGGGTCGAGTACAGCTCGACGGAGATCGAGGTGTCGGTGTAGCTCGGCCAGATGAGGATGCCGTAGGGCGTGTTGTTGTGGATCTTGAGGTCGGGGCTCGGGAAGGACAGCGTCGCCTCGCGTGCGTAGGGGTAGCGGGAGATGTAGATCCCGTGCGCCATGTACTCGTAGAACTCGAGCCCACCGAAGAAGGCGGCGTTGAACAGCGTCGTCGAGAACTGGGACACCCCTCCGCCCACGTCCTCGGCGTAGGAGGCGTCGAGGATGATCGGCGCGGCCACGAAGCCTTTGGCCAGCGTGCGGGGCCCCGTCGCCGCGTTCAGTGAGAACGTCTCGCCCGGGGCGACGACCGAGCCTCGGACCATGTCGGCCATGCGGTGGATGTTGTCGACCCGGGGCTGGCCGGGGGCGTGGTTGGTGGTGAAGCCGGCCACCCGCTCGACGATGCCCAGCGAGCTGAAGTAGTCGGCGTTGCGGGCCGGCTCCTTCGTGGCGAGCTGGAGCGCCACCGGTCCGGGGGCGCCGTCGACCGCGGCGGCGAGGACGGCGGCAGCCGAGGGGTCACAGCACACCGTGCCCGCCTGGCCGGGGTCGATCACCACCCCGCCGCCCGAGACCCGCACAGCCGCGTCCTGGGGTGGCGTGCCCGCCTCGGGGAACGTGGCGGCGAGCAGCTCGAGCACACCCTCGGGCTGGAGGCTGGCCCCGAGGCCCTCCGGGCCGGGCACGGCAGTCACGAAGGGCCGCAGCGTGGTGGCGTCGAGCTCGTGGGCCTCGCCGCCGATGTCGACGGCGAGGGGCTGGGCCGTGGCCGCGTTCACCCGGTCGGCGAGGGCCTGGGCGTCGGCGTCGGTGAAGCGCGGCGGGATGCTCACCAGGTCGACCTCGATGGTGAGAGTGCCCTCGGGCGCTTCGTCCACCCGGGACAGGGCGGCAGCGACGTCGCGGGGGTCGAGCCCCTTGCCGTTCGCGCCGGGCGTGGTGACGATGTTGCCCTCCTCGAAGGCGATGCTCGGCTCGGCCGGCTCGGCGCGGATGGGCACCTCGAGCGCGGCCACCGTGCTGGCGACCATGGGCTCGTCCACGGCGAAGCTGGCCGGGGACGCGGTGCTGCCGAGGAACGAGCCGACCCAGAGGAAGGGCCGCAGCACGAGCGGCTCGTCGTGGCCGACGTCGAGCGCAGTGGCCGCCGTCGCCTGCTCGTCGAGGACGAGGCCCAAGGTCCCTGCGGTGGTGCTCAGCGCGCCGTCGGGGGTCACGATCTCTACGGGCGTGGTGCCCAGGTCGGTGGCGAGCTCGCCCAGGGCTGCCTCGAGGCCCGCTTCGTCGAGCCCTCCCACGTCCCGGCCGGCCACCTCGACGTTGCGTGCCACCTGGCGGCCGCCCACGGCGAGGTCGACCGCCCACGCAACCACGACGAGAAGGATGAGGGCGACGGGCACGCCCACGGCAGCGAGCGCAGTCAGACGTAGCCGGTCCACGTGGGCACAGGATCGCGCACCGGCGGTCCTACGTGTCATCGCGCCGAGGTGTTCCCCCACCTGGGGGAGGCAAAGAGGCGGGCGCGCCGGCTGTGAGGCCAGTGCCGTGTCCAACGTTGGTGGTCATGGCACTAGCCGTGATGTTTCACGAGACTCGTGGCCGAGCCATGTGAGCCGGTCGGACAGGAATGGGCGTTCAGCGGGTGCCGAGTCGGGCTGAGCAGGCGAAACGAGGCCGAATGAAACATTTCGGCTAGAAAGGCGGGCCGGTTCGCGATGTGCGACCTCCGGTACTGCCCGGGTTCGGTCGACGGAGAGGTCAGGGGCATGAGTCGGTTGTGCGAGGGACGCATCAGCATCGTCACCGGCGCCGGGCGCGGCATCGGCAGGGAGCACGCCCTGCTGCTCGCCGAGCACGGCGCCAAGGTGGTGGTGAACGACCTCGGCGGGTCCGTCGACGGCACCGGCGGGGACCGCACCGCGGCCGAGCAGGTCGTCGACGAGATCAAGGGCATGGGCGGCGAGGCGATCGCCAACGGCGACGACGTGTCCTCCTGGGAGGGGGCCCAGCGCCTGGTCAACTCGGCCGTCGAGACCTTCGGGGGCCTCGACGTGCTGGTCAACAACGCCGGCATCCTGCGCGACCGCGTGCTCGCCAACATGACCGAGGAGGAGTGGGACGCGGTCATCAAGGTGCACCTCAAGGGCACCTTCGCCCCGGCGCGTTGGGCGGTCGCCTATTGGCGGGAGCGGTCCAAGAACGGCGAGTCGAACGACGGCCGCATCATCAACACGACCTCGGTATCGGGCATCTACGGCAACCCGGGCCAGACCAACTACGGCGCGGCCAAGGCCGGCATCGCCGCTTTCACCCAGATCGCGGCGCGCGAGGTCGGGCGCTACGGCGTGACCGTCAACGCCATCGGCCCCGGCGCTCTCACCCGTATGACCGAGGGCCTGGCGGGCATGCCCCAGGACGACGAGGAGGCGCGCCAGTCGATGTCGCCCCGCTGGGTCGCCCCCATCGCCGTGTGGCTGGCGTCTCCGGAGTCGGCGGCGGTGACGGGCCGCGTCATCGAGTCGACGGGCCGGGTCCTCGCCATCGCCGAGGGCTGGCACCGCGGCCCCACGGCCACGCCCTCGGACGACCCGGCCGAGACGGGCGCCCTCATAAAGGACCTGCTGACCAAGGCCCGCCCCAACGCCGACATGAGCGGCCAAGACAAGGACTGGTAGCCCCATGCCCATCAACACCGATGCCGTCGGCAGCGTCTCGGAGCCCCGGGAGCGGTCGTGGGACCACAAGGACTGCCTGCTGTACTCCCTCGGCGTCGGGGCCGGCGCCGCCGACCCCACCGGCGCTGAACTGGACCTCACCACCGAGAACAGCGAGGGCGTCACCCAGCGTGTGCTGCCCACCATGGCCGTCGTGCTCCAGGCCGGAGGCCTCGACTTCTCCAAGCTGGGCAAGTTCGACCTCTCCAAGATGCTCCACGGCGAGCAGGGCATCACCTTGCACCGCGGCATCCCCACCGAGGGGCGCCTGCGCACCACCAACCGCATCGCCGCCATCTACGACAAGGGGGCGGCGGCGGTGGTGGTGATGGAGGGCGACACCGTGCTCGTGGACACGGGCGAGCCACTCTTCAGCACGCGCTCCTCGCTGTTCCTGCGGGGCGAGGGCGGCTGGGGCGGCGAGCGGGGCCCGTCGGGGCCGAGCAATGCCGCGCCCGACCGTGCCCCCGACCACTCGGTCACCTACCAGACGCGCTCCGACCAGGCGCTGCTGTACCGGCTGAACGGCGACCGCAACCCGCTGCACTCCGACCCGACCTTCGCCGCCCGCGGCGGCTTCCCCAAGCCGATCCTGCACGGGCTGTGCACCTATGGGGTCACCGGGCGGGCGCTGCTGCACGCGTTGTGCGGCTCGGACCCGGCCCGCTTCAAGGCCATGGACGCCCGCTTCACCTCGCCGGTGATGCCCGGCGAGCCCCTGACCGTGGACATGTGGGAGACGGGCGGGGGCGAGGCGCTGTTCCGCACCTCGGCCACCGACGGCCGCGTCGTGCTCGACAGCGGCCGGTTGGCCTACACGAGCTGAGCGCGCTACGTCACCGCTGCGTCGGGGGGATCGTCGCGCCGTCGAAGACCGGCCGGCCGGCGAGCTCCTCGGCCAGGGGGACGGTGACCTCGGCGGCCGGGTGCCGGCACACGTCGTCACCGTCCGCGTACGCGACGGTGATCGTGATGACCACGGCGTCGGGGGTCTGCGCCACGATCGGAGTGACCCGCCACGGGTCCAGGGCGCACTCGCCGACGGTGACCGTGACCTCGGTCGCCGACGCGCCCGGCGCAGCGGCGAACGCCCAGGCCCGCGCCGGCCGGCCGTCGACCACGGCGCGTGGTTCGCAGCCGCCGCTGAACACGACCCGCCAGGAGCCCTCCGCCTGCCGCAGGGCGAAGGCCTCGAAGTTGGACAGGGCCGCCTGCCCGGGGCCAGCGTTGCCGACGGCGACGAGCTCGAGGTCGGCGTCCTGCCCGAGGGCCCAGACCGGGTCGCTGAGCCCGGGTATGGCGTCTCGCAGCGCAGCCACGATCGTGGCGTCCGCAGGAGCGGGGGCGAGCAGGGACGAGGTCGGGAACGGCCCGATCGGCGAGCCACAGGTGGCGAGCTCGGCGGGGGCGGGAGCCGCGGTGCTCGCCCCGGCGGTCGTGGCGGCCGTCTCGCTCGGCCTCGTCGGTTCCCCCGGGGCAGCGCCGGGCCCAGGCTCACGGCAGCTCGTGACCACGGCGACGAGGCCGGTGTCCTAC
>WHTX01000390.1 GCA_009377505.1 Acidimicrobiia bacterium | reverse complement strand
CCCTCCTCCCCCCACCCAGGCCCCCACAAACAACTTGACGATCTATAGGAGCATCAACGCTGCGGCAGAGTCGTTCTTCGGGACCATCTGACGCGAACTGGTCGGACGATACCGCTGGCACACGCCCAAAAGCGTTGCAGAAAGGACTGTTCCCGTTGGATCGAGACATGATACAATTGGCGACGCCCTCGACTCTTCAATCGGTACCGCCGACCCGCAGAGGCCTACGCCGAGCACATCAAGCAGCTAAGGGTCCACGACAGGTTAGTACGCGCGTGGTATCGTGGCGGTGTGGAGGTCACCCGTGAGGCGCTCGCGCGGTTCTTCGAGGTGGTCCTGCCGCACATGAACGAGGTGCAGCGACGGGTCGTGGCGGGGGCGGCGGCGGAGATGCTGGGGCGGGGCGGCAAGACGGCGGTGGCTGGGGCGTCGGGGATGAGCCGTAACACGGTGATCAAGGCCGAGGCGGAAGTCGCGGCCGGCATGGAGCCCTCGGCTCGTCTGCGGGCCCCGGGCGGTGGCGACAAGGCGTTGACCGACAAGCAGCCCGGGCTCCTCGAGGCGCTCGACGAGCTGGTCCATCCCGAGACGCGCGGCAACCCGATGTCGTTGCTGCGCTGGACGTCGAAGTCGTCGACGCATCTGGCCCAGGACCTGGCCCGCCAAGGGTTCGAGGTGTCGTCGCGCACGGTGCTGCGCCTCCTGCACCGTCTCGGCTACTCGTTGCAGGCCAACGCCAAGGTGACCGAGGGACGTCAGCATCCCGACCGGGACGCCCAGTTCCGGTACCTCAACGACATGGCTCAGGAGTTCATCGACGACGACCAGCCGGTGATCAGCGTGGACACCAAGAAGAAGGAACTGATCGGCGACTACGCCAACGGCGGCACCGAATGGGCGCCGGAGGGCGAACCCGAACGAGTGCAGGTCCACGACTTCGCCGACCGGGCCCTGGGTGAGCACGCCAAGGCCATCCCCTATGGCATCTACGACGTCGCCAACGACGAAGGCTGGGTCAGCGTCGGTGACGTCGCCGACACCGCCGAGTTCGCGGTCGAGTCCATCCGCCGCTGGTGGAACCAGATGGGCCGAGCCCGGTTCCCCGACGCCACCCGCCTGCTGATCACCGCGGATGCCGGCGGCTCCAACGGCTACCGGCTCCGCGCCTGGAAGGTCGAGCTCGCCCGCCTCGCCGCCCACACTGGTCTGCGCATCACCGTCTGCCACTACCCGCCCGGCACCTCGAAGTGGAACCGGATCGAGCACCGCATGTTCAGCTTCATCACCATGAACTGGCGCGGACGGCCCCTCACCAGCCTGCGCACCATCATCGAGCTCATCTCCGCCACGGCCACCACGACCGGGCTCACCATCCAAGCCGGCTACGACCCGAACTGGTACCCGACCGCCGTCAAAATCAGCAACGCCGAACTCGCCGCCGTCCCCCTCGCACCACACGACTTCCACGGCGACTGGAACTACACCATCACCGCGCAACCAAACCCGACGTGAGCCCTTAGCCAGCGAGGACGAGAACGCCGCAGGTGCCGGGCCCGAATGGGCCCGGCACCTCCGCGCGTGGGGGTCGGTCGGTCAGGGCGTCGGCAGGTCGAGGACCTGGCCGACGAAGAGCAGGTCGGGGCAGTCGGGGTCGACGAGCACGTCGCGGTTGAGCGTGATGAGGCGTTGCCAGTAGCCCGCCACCTCGCCTTCCGTGGCGGCGCCCTGGCCCGCGGTGAGGACCTCCTCGGCAATCGACCAGAGGTGGTCGCCCGGGGCGACGGTCCAGGTCTCGACCTGCGCCGTGTCACTCGCCGCAGGAGCAGATGGCTCCGGGGCGTCAGCTTGCCCTGGCGCGTCGCGCCCGGGGGCGTGCTCGTGCGCAACGGCCGCTTCCCCGTCGTCCTCGGTGTTGGGGGGCAGGGGGTCGGCGGTCATGGAAGCCGAGGCGGAGGCCGCGCCCGGGAGCCCAGGGTCGGCGGCTCGCATGGTCGCCGTCGCCGTCGCCGGGGCGGCTTCGGGAGCCGCCGCCATCGTGGCCGAGCCGGGCGTTGCGGCCGTTGGCTGGGCGACAGGCACCGCGAGCATCGTTGCCGTCCCGAGGGGTGGCACGGCCCGCATCACGGGCGTGTGCGAGGCGACCGTCTCGGCTGCGGCGACGCCTGGCGGAGGCAGGAGCCGCGCCATGGTGGGCAAGGACGTGAGCCCCAAGGCCGAGGCGGTGAAGCCGATGCCCACCGCCCCGTCGAGCACGCGCCGGACGAGGGGGAGGCTGGCCATGTCGCTCAAGCGCACCCACCGGCCGCGCCCGGCGAGGCGGGTGGCCAGGCCGAGGGCCGTGACGGCAAGGAGGTAAGCGACCGCGGCCAGGGCGACGAGCCGCAGGATGGCGAAGGCGCTGTCCAGTGGCGCCTGGGCGCCGAGCCACGCCCACCAGGCGGCCGGGCCCGCCGAGCCGGGGCCGGCCAGGCGGTCGCCGCCGAGGTCGAGCAGCCATCGTCCGATGGCGAGGAGAGCTGCGACCCAGGCGAGGAGGGGAAGGGCCCGTGACGGCCTCACCACAACGCCGCCGCGTCGAGCGCACTGGTGGCGCCGTCGACGTGGGTGGCCACGAGCCCGCAGCCGTCGGCACCGGCCGAGATGCCAACGGCGTGGTCGAGCGCACGCAGCGGCGTCGCTGTCACCGGGCCCTCCGGCGGCGCCCAGGACCCGAACACGAACAGCTCGCCCGTGGCCGGCCTGAGCAGCGCGGCCTCGATCGTCCCGTCGCAGTCCACGTCGCTGACGGCCAGGTGGTCGCCGTCGTCGCCCACCACCCACCTCAACGAGCCGAGCGCCACCGAGTTGCCCTCCACGCTGAGCTGGCCAGCGCAGGCGGAGGGGATCCCCGCCTCCGCGGCGGCGTAGTCGGTCGGGCAGCCCTGGCCGCCGCCGGGCACGTCACCGTCTCGGGACAGCGCCGTCGTGTCCGTCGGCGCACCAGTGGAGGACGTCGGCACCGGGGCCTCGCTCGTCGACGGCGCCGACGTCGTCGAAGGCCGTGCACTGGCGGACGCAGCACCGGGGCCGCTGAAGGCGCTCACCGCCGCGGCGGTGAGCGCCCCGGCCAGGGCGGTGACGGCGACAAGGGCGGCCACACGACGACGTCTCCCCTGGCTGGGTACGTCGGTGCCCGTTCGAGTGGGCGAGGGGCCGAAGGATCGTGTGGGCGGGTCGAGCGGGTCGTCGCTGCCCTCCACGTCGTCCCTCCCTGCGCCCGCCGTGGAAGGCAGGCGGGAGCCGGCGAAGGCGGCGAGGGTGGAGGCGAGCGCGGCAGCCGAGGGGCGCTGATCCGGCTCGGTGGCGACCACCTCCCGGAGCAGGCGCCGCAGCCGATGGCGCGGCCATGCGTCGCGCCAGCCGGTGCCCCGGCCCACGAGGTCGTCGAGGAGGGTGACGAGATCACCGATGTCGCGCGCCGGGTCGAAGCCGGCGTCGGAGGGGTCGAACGTGATGCGCCCGGCCCACCGCTCCTCGTCACCGCCCACGTGCCCGAGGCCGCACAGGACAGGCTCCCCCGATGGGCCGACGAGCACGTGGCTGGCCTCGACCGCGTTGTGCGACAGGCCCCGGGCGTGCAGCGCGGCCAGGGTCGTGGCCAAGCCGGCGCCGAACCCGGCGACGCTGGCGGCCCGCGCGCCTCCGAGGGCGAGGGCCGTGCGCGTCCCGGCGTGACGGGCGCGCAGCTCGGAGCGGCCGGGCGTGCCGTCATGGTCGATGAGCTCCGCCACGCCCGGGACCCCTGCGTGCAGGAGGACCGCCGCCTCCCGGGCGAGACGCTCCTCGTCCTCGGCCCCGGAGGCTGACTTGACCACGACCAACCCGTGGAGGGCGTGGTGTTCGACGGCGATATGCATTGGCTCCTCCTCGGCGGCCACGATAGCTTCATAACAGCTGAAAGATACGGAAAGATCTAGAACGTGTCGAAGAGTGCCCAGCCTGCGCCGCGAACGACAGTCGTCGCGCCACCACCCGGTAGGCCTCGGGCGAAGAGCCATCGGACGTCGCTCTCGAGGACCACCTCCACCCGGGGCCCGTCGGGAGCGGGCACGAGGGCGACTGCGGCGCGTACCTGCCCTGCCACGCCGCGGCGGTCGAGTGCTTCGCGCACCGCCACCTCCGCTCGAGCCTGGGACCAGCGGAGCTCGCCGCCCGCCCGGTAGGGCGCAGGGTCGATGGCCCGAGCGGCCGCGTCGCTCGCCGCGGATGCGGCGATGTCCACGAGCTCGCGTCGCGCCACGTACAGCCGCGACACGTCGAAGGCGACCGCGCCGAGCAGGATCACGATGAGCAACCCTGCCGGCACCAGGAGGAGGGCGCTGCCGCGCTCCGGCCAGCGCTGCTGCCGATCACGTTCTAGATCTTTCCGTA
>WHTX01000389.1 GCA_009377505.1 Acidimicrobiia bacterium | reverse complement strand
AGCCGGTCGTGCGGCCAGCTCGGCGGCACGGCGCACCGCCGAGCTGGAGGCGACCGTCGAGGCCCAGGCCAGCGACGCCGCCCGGCTGCGAGGGCTGCTCGAGGAGGCCGGCGCCCGCCTCGAACGCCTGGGGGAGCGGGAGGCCGAGCTCGTGGCCCGCGCCCAGTCCAAGGCCAGCCAGCTGGAGGGCCTGGAGGCCGCCCTCGCTGCCGAAGGGTCCGTCTCGGACCAGCTCCGGTCCGAGCTCGAGGCGGCGCGCGCCTCCGGCGAGGTCGGCGGGGGCGCAACGGCCGAGGCGGTCTGGGCGCTGCTCCTGGCCCGCATCGAGCGGCAATGGGCAGCCGGTGTGGCGGCTGGGCCCGACGAGCGAGGCTGGCGGGGGACCGACCAGCCGGCACAGCTCACCGAGGCGCTCGGCCGCGAGCTCGACCGGCTCCGTGAGGAGGCGGGCCTGTACGCCGAGCTCGGCGGCGAGGCCAGCGGTGCGGCGCCCCGAGCGGAGCTGCTCCTGGCGGCCGGCGAGGTCCTCGCCACCTTGGCGGCGAGCGCCGACCGGCTGAGCGTGCAGGTCGGCGAGGGCGTCGAGGTGACCGCCGAGGGCTGGACGGGCGACGTCGGCGAGCTGGCGCCCCTGCGCGCCGTCGTCGCGGGTGCCGGGCTCGACGTGTCCGTCGAGCCCGGCGACGGGCAGGTGCGCGTCACGCTGTCGGCCTCGGCGCCCCCGGGCTGATCGCGCCGTCCCGGGCCGGCCCGGGATGGCGGTGGGGCACCTGTGCTGCGGGGCTCGGGCCCATCACACCGGCCGGGCTGTTAGGCGCCGCCGACGTTGTAAGTTGGAGCCGCCACTCCCGGCCAGGCGAGCTGCCTGGGTTCGACACAGCGCGACTCCAGCTCCCAGCGCGTCCACCCCGAGCCGTACGAAGGACGCTCATGGCTGCCACCTCCAAGCCCCGGACGACGAGGGCCCGGACCACGAAGAAGGCCGCCGTCGTGGCGCCGGAGAACCGCACCCCGAGCGAGGTGGTCGCCGACGAGATCCTCGGCGCCTTCCGGGACCTCAGCCCGTCGGTGCAGCGCATCATGGAGGCGGACGTGAGCGAAGCCGGTCGGCTCCACGCCATCGGGCTGTTCCGCGAGTCCCTCGGCGTCGACGGCGACCCGAACCGCAACCCGGCGGTCGCCATCGAGGCAGGCCGGGCCATGGACGCCAGCTCGAACAGCTGATCCCGTCCCCCGGCACGCGCCTTCATACCCGATCCGCCACTCGGCCAGGATCTGGTGCATGAGCGGAGCGAATGGCCCGAGCGGCCCAGAGCGGGCGGGCGCCGGCGGAGCGAATGGCCCGAGCGGCCCAGAGCGGGCGGGCGCCGGCGGAGCGAGCGGCCCAGAGCGGGCGGGCGCCGGCACGGCAGCCTTCGAGGCGTTGCTGGAGGTTCTGGCCGTCGAGCCGCTCGGCGAGGACCGCTTCCGCGGTCTGCCCTCCGCACCGACGGGCCCGGCGGGGAACCTCTACGGCGGGCACCTGCTGGGCCAGTGCCTGGCGGCGATGTGCCGCACCGTGCCCGCCGACCGCCCGGTGCACTCCCTGCACGCGTACTTCCTGCGCCCGGGCGATGCCGGCACCGACCTCGTCCACGAGGTGCACCGCACCCGCGACGGGCGCAGCTTCTCGCATCGGCGGGCCGTCGCTGTCCAACACGGCCAGGCCGTCTTCGAGATGACGGCGTCGTTCCACCGAGGCGAGCCCGGGCCGGACTTCCACCAGCCCATGCCCGATGACGTGGTCCCCCCCGAGGCCCTGCCCGGCTTCGCCGAGCTGATGGCCTCCCACGCCACGCCGCCCTTCGACGGCTACTGGATGGACCTGCCCCGGCCGCTCGACCTGCGCTACGTCGACGCGCCGTGGACGACGACCGGGCCGACGGCGGCCCGGGGCATCCGCGTCTGGCTCCGCTCGTTCGGCCCGCTGCCCGAGGACCCGCACCTGCACGCCTGCGTCCTCGCCTACGGCGCTGACGAGTCGATCAGCGACAACGTGCTCGTGCCCCACGGCGTCCGCTGGACCGACGAGGGCCTCGACGTGGCCAGCCTCGACCACAGCATGTGGTTCCACCAGCCCTTCCGCTGCGACGACTGGCTGCTCGTCGTGCAGGAGCCCGTGGCTACGGCCGCCGCACGGGGCCTCGCCACCGGGCGGGTCTGGGACCGCCACGGCCGCCTCGTGGCCACCATGGCCCAAGAGGCGCTCATGCGCATCTGACCGCCCCAGGGCCCGCGCTACCCCTTTGCATAACTCCAATTATGCAAGGTAAAGGGCGAACCCGCCCGGCCGACGTGCGCAACGCTTGCCGGGACTGCCTCAACCGGCCGTCGGCCAGTGGTGGGGCACCCGCTCCACGAGCCAGCGGGCGAGCGCGGCGTTCACCTCGCGAGGCTTCTCCTGGGCCATCCAGTGGCCGCAGTCGAGGGTGCGGTAGGCCAGGTCCGGGCACAGCGCCCGCATGGGGTCGGCGAGGCTCGACCGCGTCGACTCGCACGTGTAGTCGTAGCGGGCGGCGAGGAACAGGACCGGCAGGTCGAGCACGCCGTCGTCCCGCCACCGTGCCGTGTAGTCGACGTTCGCCGCGTGGTTCATGTAGTACGCGTTCGGCCCGAAGAAGCCGTTGCGCTCGAGCCCTGCCGCGTAGGCGCGCAGGTCGGCCTCGGTGGCGACGTCGTGGTCGGCGCGGATGTCGGGCGCCTCGTCCGCCCCGCCGAACCAGCCGCCGTTGGCGCGCGTGCTCGCCGTGACGGCCGGCTTGCCCTAGCCGGCGGGGTTGCCCCTGCGGAACAGTGCCTTGACCAGGTTGTAGGGGTTGCCGTCCATCACCGCGGTGGCCCGGTCGAACTGCTCCTCGTAGTAGAGCTGGTAGTCCCACTGCCCCACCGGGAACTGGTCCTCGGGGTAGACGTCCCGGTCGACGAGCCCGACGGCCGCCTCGAGGCCGCGCTCGAGGGTGGCGTAGGGCACGCACAGGCTGGCCACCGCCTCGCACCGCTCGGGCTCGTGGCTGGCCAGGCCCCACACGACGGGGCTCCCCCAGTCGTGGCCCACCCACACCGCCCGCTCCCGGCCGAGGGCGTCGAGGAGGCCCACCATGTCGCCCACGAGCAGCTCGAGGGCGTAGTCCTCGTGCCGATCGTACACCGTCGAGCCGCCGTAGCCCCGGGTGTCGGGCGCGACGGCGCGGAACCCGAGCGCCCCGAAGGTCGGCAGCTGGTGGCGCCAGCTGAAGGATCGCTCGGGCCAGCCGTGCACGAACACCACGAGGGGGCCGTCCTCGGGGCCCGACGCCAGGAGCGACGTCGTGTGCCCCCCGGTCCTCACCACGTGCTCGGTGACCTCGGTCGTGTTCGGCATCGGCCGTCCCCTTGCGTCCGCGCCGTCCTCCCGGCCCTACCCCCATCTTGGCGGCCCTGAATTGAACCCTCCTCATTGACAGGGTGTACTGAGGGAGCCAGCGCCCCGGGGGTTGCCGTGAGGGCGAGGCGAGGACGAGGGAGGACACATGACCACACGGAGGCGCGCGTCGATCGGCGCGCTCGCCATCTGCCTGATCGCCGCCAGCTGCGGCGGCGATGACGGGGAGGGGGCGACCTCGGCCACCGTGGACGCCGACGTCCGCCAGGGCGTGGAGAGCGCGCTCGGCGCCTCGACCACGGCGGCGAACGGCCAGACGTCGGCAGAGCACCCCGAGACCATGGAGGCGTGGGAGGAGCTCTGGGCCGAGGAGCGCGCTGCCATCGTCGCCCGCATCGAGGAGAACGGCTGGGGCAAGTCGGCAGACGGCGCCGAGCTCCTCGGGCCGGACGGGTTCCGGGTCGACCTCGCCGCCTGCCCGGCGGGCTGGAGCGACACCGAGGGCGTCACCGACACCGAGGTGAAGATCGGCGTCACCGGGGCGCTGTCGGGGCCCCAGGGCGACTACGGCAACATCCTGCGGAGCGGGGAAGCCGTCTTCAAGTACTACAACGAGCAGGGCGTCTTCGTGGACTCCCAGGGCAAGGACCGCCACGTCACCCTGCTCATGCGCGACGACGCCTACGACCCGGCGCGCACCATCCCTCTCGTCGACGAGCTCATCGACGCGGAGAAGGTGTTCGCCATGAACACCCAGCAGTCGGCCGGTTCGCTCAAGACCTACGACAAGCTCAACCAGCGCTGCATCCCCCAAGTATTCTCGCAAACGGGGCACCCCGGCCTCGGTGACCCCGTCAACCACCCCTGGACCACCGGCAGCCAGTTGGCCTACAACACCGAGGCCGTGCTGTGGGGCGCCTTCATCGAGCAGCACCTCGAGGAGCTGGGCGGGAGCGCCAAGGTGGCGGCGCTCGTCACCACGAACGACTTCGGCGCGGCCTACGACAGCGGCTTCAAGGCCTTCCTCGCCCAGTCGCCCAACGCC
>WHTX01000036.1 GCA_009377505.1 Acidimicrobiia bacterium | reverse complement strand
CCGGCCACCAGCACGAGCACCCAGACCCCGAGCACGAGCTTGCGGTGGTCGTGGCACCAGGGACCCAACCTCGAGAACACGCTTGCCTCCCCATCGTCGACCGCTGGCAGCCGCACGGGTCAGTCGCCGGGCAGCTCCCCGGAAGCGCCCGATGCGCCCGAGCGATCTGACGTGCCCGGAGCGTAGGAGTCATCGGTCCGCGCCGAAGACCGAGTTCGCCGGGCGCGTCGCCCGCGCGTGCCGTCTCCCGGGGCGCACGCTGTCCCGGTCAGCACCTGGGTCGGGCCAGGCCGACGAGGGTGAAGGGCAGCCGATGGGCGCTACGGTCCGGGCGTCCGGGCCGGGCCCGCGGGGCAGGGGGCGGGCGGCGACGCCTTTCCCGGCTGCTCTGCCACGGCGACAGACGGGGGACCGATGTTCGAGCTGCCACCAGCGTTGCGTGCCTGGAGCGATGACGTGCGGGCGTTCGTCGAGGCCGAGTTGCAGCCCCACGACGACGCCGTCGAGCGGACGGGGACCATCCCGGAGTCGGCCCGTCGGGCGCTGGCCGACCGTGGCTTCTTCGGCCTCAACACCGCCGTCGAGTTCGGCGGGCGGGGCCTGTCCATGCTCGCCACGTGCGTGGCCGCCGCCGAACTGGCCCGGGCGCACATCGCCTTCTACTACCTCTCCGGGGTCAACGTGCACATCGGCTCGCGGCCCGTCGAACTGGCCGGCGACGACCGCCAGCGCCGGCGATGGCTGCCCGATCTCGCCTCGGGGCGGAAGGTCGCCGCTTTCGCCCTGACCGAGACGGGCGCGGGCTCCGACGCCGCCGCCCTGGTCACCGAGGCCACCGCCGACGGCGGCGGTTGGGTGCTGCGCGGCGCCAAGACGTTCATCACCAACGCGCCGATCGCCGCCACCTTCACCGTGTTCGCCCGGGCCCCGGCGTCGACGGGGGCGCCGGGCATCAGTGCCTTCGTGGTCGACGCCGACACGCCCGGGCTGCGGGTGGGCGAGCCCATCGAGATGCTGGCAGGAGCGGGCTGCGGCCACGCAGAGGTGCGCTTCGAAGACTGCCGGGTGGGGCCCGACCAGCTGCTCGGCGCCGAGGGCGACGGCTTCGGCATCGCCCTGCGAGCCCTCGACGCCGGCCGCGTCGTGTGGTCCGCCTACTGCGCAGGAGCGGCGCAGCGCCTGCTGGAACTGGCGGTCGACCACGTCACCACCCGCAGCCAGTTCGGGGCGCCCCTCGCCCGTCACCAGCACGTCGAGTTCGAGCTCGCCGACCTGGCCGCCGCCGTCCACGCCGCCCGCCTGGTCGCCTGGGAGGCGGCCTGGCGCTACGACCACGGCGACGACGCCGACCGGCGGCTGGCGTCCGCCAGGGCCAAGCTGCTCAACGCCGACGTCGTGTGGCGGGTGGCCGACAGCGTGCTGCAGCTGCACGGCGGCCTCGGTTACAGCCGCCGCCTGCCCATCGAGAGGATCCTGCGCGAAGTGCGGGTCGTGCGCATCCTCGACGGCACCTCGGAGATGATGCGCCGGATCGTCGGCCGGGCCGCCCTGGGCGGCAGGTGGTGAGGGGCGGGCGCGCACCCTCGAAGTAGGTTCCTGCAGATGAGGACACTCGCGGTCGACGGAGCGGAGCTGGCTTATGAGCTCGAGGGCCAGGGTGACGAAGTCGTGGCCTTCGTGCACGGCTGGTGCTCGAAGCTCCAGCACTGGGACGCCCAGGCACAGCACCTGCGGCGCGGCCAACGGGTGCTGCGCTGGGACCGGCGGGGCATGGGCCGCTCCCGGGCCGACCTGCCCGCCGACGCCCCGGCCCGCCACGCGCAGGACCTCGCCGCCATCCTGGGCGCTGAGGGGATCGACCGGGCAACGGTGGTCGGGCACGCCGGTGGCGGCCCGACGGCGTTGGCCTTCGCCGCCGAGTACGCCGACCGCACCGACGGGCTGGTGCTCGTCGACACGCGCCTGCACGCCGCCCCGGCGCCCGGGGCAGCGGACCGCTTCGCCGAGGGCGTCGCCCGTTCGTGCGAGCAGCTGCTCGGCCCGGACGGGGACGCCTTCTTCGGCAAGCTCTACCGGTCCTTCTTCGGCCCCCGGGCGCCGGAGGACGTCGTCGCCGACGCCGTGGAGAACGCCCTAGCCACGCCCCGTGCGATCGCGGTGGCCGAGATGGGCCACATGCTGGGCGACACGATGGCCGTCGCGCGGCGGGCCCGTTGCCCGGTGCTGTGGGTGAGCGCCCAGCCCGACGATTCGGCGATCGTGCGCCAGGCCTTCACCGACGTGATGATCGGCCACGTCGTCGGCTCCGGCCATTTCGTGCAGCTCGAGGTGCCCGAGCAGCTCAACGCCATGATCGGCGTGTTCCTGGCGGCGCGGGCCTGAGGGCCGCCGGGGGGGACCGCTTCCTCGTCGGTCGATCCCGCGCCGAGCGCCCCCCGGACGCTGGCGTCGTCCCGGAGACGGGCGTGGTCATGTCAGGACTCGAATGGCGCAGCGAGGTCCGGTGGCCCGGGAGAGCCGCACATCGGCCGTGACGAGGTCGCAGCGCAGCGCCTCCGCCAGCGCGACACAGGTGGCGTCGTAGGCGGTCACGTTGGCTCGCAGCTCGAAGGCGCGCCGCATCAGCGGACGAGTGGGGAACTGCCGGAGAGGCAAGGCCATGAGGTCGTCCATGGCTTCAGCGAATCGCGCCTCCGGGAGGGACTTGGCGAGCCAACGCTTGCGGAGCACGGCGACCGTCTCGTGCCATGACCACCATTGTTGGCGATGTTCAGGGCACTAGCGCACGTCGTAGGTGAGGTGGACGGCCGTGCGGGACGGCCGGACCTCCCGCTGCACGAGCTCGCGCCGGGTGGCGGCGACGAACAGCGGCGTGCCGGCGCCGAGCACCACCGGGGAGAGGTGGAGCACGAGCTCGTCCACGAGGCCGGCGTCGACGCTCTGGCGGATGATCTCGCCGCCGCCCATCACGAACACGTCCTTGTCGCCGGCCACCGCCTTGGCCTGCTCGATGGCGGTGGGCAGGTCGGCCACGAATCGGAAGTCGAGCTCGAGGCGCACGTCGGCCGGCGGGTCGTGGGTGACGACGAAGAACGGCGGCCGGGCGGCGTGCTGCGCGCCGTAGCCCATGTCGTCGTTCCAGCCGCTCGGCGCGTCGATCACGTCGAACAGGTTGCGGCCCATCACCACGGCGCCGGAGCGCTCGGTCGAGCGGGCGAGGATCTCGGCGTCGAGGGGGTCGTCGCTCTCGAAGACCCACGTGTGCAGCGGCTCGCCGCCCGTGCCGAGCCCGTTGTCCGGGCCGGCGTCGGGGCCGGTCACGAAGCCGTCGAGGGAGACGGAGATATCGGCCACCACGGTCGTCATGGGAGGTCCTCTTCCGGTTGTCGGTCGTCGGGGAGACGAGCGGGGCTGCGCCGACTCATCGGTCCGGGCGACGGTGCACCGACACGGCGCAGGCCCTACACGGCTCCCACGGCTCCCGATCCCATGTGGCGAACCGCGCCTCCGGCAGTCGTAGAGACCACCGCGCCAGAACTGCCGTGCTGTCGCGCTCGGCGTTGGCCGGTTGGCGATCAGATCGGGCGCACAGATCGCCGCTCCTCGACCGGGCGTTCTGGGACAGGTTGAGGATCGGGAGCGGGATTGTCAGCTGGCGCGGTGGCAGGCACGCAGCACGATGTCGTCGACGTGGTGGGAAGCAGAGGCGGCCCCGGCCGGTCGGGGTCGCTTCTCGTGGACCTCGATGTCCCAAGCTGGTGAACTGGCGAGCGCGGCTGCGAAGTCGTCGACCCGCACGTAGGCGTCGGGGTCGAAGGGCCAGCCGTGGGCGAGCGTGTCGACGGGTGCACGCATCGGCTCGAGGTCGTGGCTGACCACGAGCAGCGTGCCGCCGGGAGCGACCGCGTTCACAAGGTTGCGGACGGCGCGGTCGTCGGGAGTGCGGGGGATCGATGCGTACTGGGCCGACACGAGCTCGAACGCTCCGGCTTCGAAGGCGTCGAGTGCATTCGCGTCCGCGTGATGGCACTCGACGCGTGCACCGCGACGCTCGGCCTCCGCGGCGATGCGGGCGAGGGCGCGCTGTGAGATGTCACTCGCGGTCACGCTCCAACCCTGCTCGGACAGCCAGAGCGCGTCGCCGCCCTCGCCGGCGCCGACGTCGAGCGCGCGGCCGGGCGTGAGGCCGCTGGTCTCGTTGACGAGCGTGCCGTTGGGGTTGCCGCTCCACATCTGGTCGCCCCGGTAGCGGTGATCCCAGTCGGCCTCGTTGGCCGATGGTCGGGCTGCGGCTCGGACGTCGTCGTCGGCGAGGCTGAAGCTGATCATGGCGCCGACCCGACTGCCGTTGGCGGCGGCCTGCGAGACCGCTGGCTCGGATCGGTGACGTTGCCGGCCGCGTAGAGGCCTGGCACTGCCGTTTCCCCGGTCGCGTCGGTCTCGACGAAGTCTCCGAGCCCGGTCGGGTGCGCCGCGGTTCGGAGTCCAAGCGATGTGAACGGTTCGGCGCGCACCCTGAACCGCGGGCCGACCGCGACTGCGTCGGCTTCGATGCGTTCGTTGTCGGCCAGCTCGACCGCTGCGACGTGCCCGTCGTCGTCGGGGACGATGCGACGCACCTGGCCGTGGATGATCTCCACACCTGCGGCCTGCAGGACATCGACCTGAGAGCGCTCCACGTCGACGTGGTCGTGGAGGACGACGGTGAGCCGGTCGGTCAGCTGGCGGAACAACCCGGCGGGGTGGAGGCCCATCGGGTGGGTGACGATCTGGACGATGGGCCGGTCGCGGACCTCGAAGCCGTGGCAGAACGGGCAGTGGATGACGTCGCGCCCCCACCGTTCGGCAAGGCCGTCGATGTCCGGGAGCTCGTCCACCAGACCGGTCGCGGCGAGCACCCGCCGAGCGACGATGGAATGGCCGCCGAGGAGCTCGACACGGAAGCGGTCGTCGTCACTGCGAATCACTCGAGTCACGCGTCCACCGAGGACCTCGCCGCCGTAGCTGCGGACCTCCTCACGACCGACGGTGCTCAGTTCCGATGGCGGAACGCCCTCACGACCGAGGTAGCCGTGCATGTGCGCGGCGGGGGCGTTGCGCGGCTCGCCGGCGTCGACGACGATCACCGACCGACGCTGGCGTCCCAGCTGGAGGGCCGCTGCAAGTCCGGCGGCCGAACCGCCGACGACGGCGACGTCGCAGTGCCGCTCGACTGTGCGTGGGGCGTGGTCACTCATGGCCTCGACGATAGGGTCCTACGCGGTATGCGCACGAGTCCTTGCGAGATTCGCAAGAGCATCCGGAGGAGCGATGGCCGAGCTGAACGACATCGAACAGGTGGTTCGCACCCGGCTGCGAAGCCTCCGGAACACGCTGGGCCTATCGCTCGACGAGCTCGCCGCCCGCACGAACCTCAGTCCCTCCACGATCAGTCGGGTCGAGACCGGCAAGCGGACGATCAGCCTCGACATCCTGCTGCCGCTTGCATTGGCCCTCCAGGTCGACCTCGATGCCCTTCTCGACGTGCGCAGCGACGACGACGTGGTCATCCGTCCGGCGCCGAGCACCTCTGGCAAGCGCACGACCTGGATGCTGAGCCGACCGACCGGCAGCACGATCGCGGTCAAGATGCGACTCGCGCCGACACCCAGGAAGGCGGAACAGCGGGTCCACCCCGGTCACGACTGGTTCTTCGTCCTCGAGGGGCGAGTGCGCCTGTCGCTCGGGGAACGCGAGATCCTCGTCGAGACCGGCGAGGCCGCCGAGTTCGGCACCATGACGCCGCACGCCTTCGCAGCCGTCGACGGCCCGGCCGAGCTCATCATGATCTTCGACCGCGACGGCCAACGCGCCCACGTCCATCACGAACCCGATGGCCATCCGACGATGTAGTTCTCGCCGGCCTCGACTCCCCGTAACCGTCGACAACCTCTCGACATGCCCGTCCCAGGGGGAGTTGCACCCGTTCAAGGCGAGCAACGCGACGAGCGCGGCGGCCCGGGGGCGGGCGCGAACCGGCGCCCGGTCTTCGTCGTGGGCGAACTCGCTGAGCCAGCGGCTGTAGGCGTCGGCGTGGTGCAGCCCGGCGGTGAGCGGGTCGACGCCGAGCTGGTCGCACCAGGCGAGCCACAGGCCCCGGGGACTGCTGCTGCCGCAGCGGCGGGGCGGCTCCACACGTGGGCGTTCTTCGCCACGCTGCCCTTGGGCGCCTTGCTGGTCTCGATGGCCGACCATGCCGCGGCCCGCGTCGCCGTCTACGCGGCGTGCCTCACAGCCGGGGTCGGCGTGTCCGCCGCCCATCACCGCCTCGCCCGCTCCCCCACGGCTCGGCGGCGTCTGCGCCGCTTGGACCACTCTCGACGACGCAGGCACAATCCTCGAGGGACTCCACGGCGGAGTCCGGGGCCGGGATTTCGTGGCGGCTCAGGCCGCCTCGGACCTCATCATGTCGAGAAACTCCGCAATGGTTGCCGCCGCCAGTACCTTGCCGGACCTGTCGAGCACCTCGAAGAGGCGGCCGTCGGGCGCGTGGGTACTGAAGAGCATCGTGAGGCCTTCGGGGCCTGCGCACTCCATGTGCGTTTCACCGTCGGGAGTCTGGCCCTTGAAGCCCGCCTTGCGGATCTTCTTCACGGTCTCGAGCTCGCGCATCTCGGTGAGATGCTGCTCACCGTCGATGACGGCCGCCGCGGTGGAACCGAGGTGCCGGTGGTAATGGCAGTAGGCGCTTGGTTCCCAGCGCGCCAGAAAGTCGATGCGGCCGGCTTCGACGTCGGCTTCCACCACCGATACTGAATAGTCAATCGGATAGTCGAATTTCGGACTGCCGACGAAGCGGACCCATTTGGCTTTGGAGAGATCAAAATCGGCCGGGAGCTCGGCGCTGAGAATCTTGTCCATCGGAAGCCTCCGGGCATGTGTTCAGCGAGTTGGAGACCGTATGCGGCTCTGAGAGAGTACCCCATCCCACTGCGCGGCGGCATCGCCGACCTCGTGCGGCGCCCGCAGATAGCAACATTCGAGCTCCACTGTCCGCTACGTCGTCGGTCCCGTCGAGGTCGAGAAGATCGACGCAGCTGGGTTGGATCGCCCACTCATCGCCCGCAGGCGCTGATCGAGACATCCGCCAGCCCGCGCGCACGACCAAAACGAAGCGCGCACGCGACGCGCACGACGACAGCGCGACGGACGACGCGAGAAGCCCGTGGTGGCGCTTGAAGGCGGTGCTGAAGGTGAAGGGGCTGCCGTAGCCGAACTCCCGGGCGAGAGCGGTGACGGTCGCCCCCGGCTCGAGGACGACGTCGGCGGCGAGGGCCATCCGCCAGCTGGCGAGGAAGGACATGGGCGGCTCGCCCACCAGCTCGTGGAAGCGCCGGGCCAGCCACGCCCGCGAGGCGACCGCCGCGGCGGCCAGGCTCGCCACCGTCCAGGGCCCGGCCGGCCCGTTCTGCATCAGCCGCAGTACGCGGCCGACGAGGGGGTCGGCGTAGCCCCGGAACCACGGTGGCGCCACCACGCCGGCGCAGCGTCGACAATTCGTAGACGATCGGAGAGGTATCCGAGCGTCAGAGCTATGGATCGTCTCAGCGTTCTGAGGCTTCATGGAGCCATGACCGAACGGACTACTACTACCACCACCACCTCGGCCGTGGCGACGGCGGCGACCGGTGCGTGGGCACCCGCCGAGGCGGGGGTGCGGGGATGATCGAAGGCTACCGATACTGGCTCACCGTGGCCGGCGCAGCAGGCAGCGGCCTCATCGGCGGGCTGTTCTTCGCCTTCTCCTCCTTCGCCATGTCCGGCTTGCGGCGCCTGCCGGGGCGCCAGGGGCTAGTGGCCATGCAGTCGATCAACACCGCGGCCAACGCCTCCCCGGGCCTGCTCGTCGGCCTGCTCGGCACCGGTGCGCTCTGCGTGGCCATCGCCGTGCCCGCGCTGGGCGACCTCGATCGGCCTGCGTCGAGGTACCAGTTGGCTGCCAGCCTGCTGTACCTGGTAGGGGCGATCGGCGTCACCGCCGCCTACCACATCCCCAAGAACAACGCCCTCGACCGCGTCGACCCCGACAGCGCCGGCGCGGTGGCCACGTGGGAGCACTACGCGGCGACCTGGACGGCGGGCAACCACGTCCGCACCGTCCTGCCCCTGGCCGCCGCCGTCTGCTTCGCCCTCGCCCTGCGGGCCCGGTGAGCCGTGACGACCCCGGT
This sequence comes from Acidimicrobiia bacterium, assembly GCA_009377505.1. GTDB lineage: Bacteria > Actinomycetota > Acidimicrobiia > Acidimicrobiales > CAIXPF01 > WHTX01. The sequence goes on along the minus strand of WHTX01000036.1, from coordinate 18,236 downwards.
GTCATCGTGGCGGTATGGGGCGGTGCCTTGGGAACAGGCCCGGGGCCACGCGCCGGGGGCCCGAGCACCCACCCCACCTTCGAGGAGCGCTCCGCCCGGAGATGCCGTCATGGTTGCGGCGCCGTTGACACGCTGCCAGTCCGCGCAAAGCGTCAGCTGATCGGCCTGTCGAGCAGCACCCCCGCCTCCACCAGCGCTTCGTAGCGCTCGTCGGACCAGCCCAGGAGCCCGCAGACCACCTCCCGGTTGTGGGAACCCAGCGACGCGGCGCGCAGCTCCGAGACGTCGGGGAAGGACGAGAACCGCAGCGGCACGCCCGGGATGTCGAGGGGGCCCATGAGCTCGTCGTCCACGGTTCGCACCGTGCCCCGCTGGCGGACGTGGGGGTGGCTGGCCGCTTCGACCACCGACAGCACCGGCGCGACCGGCACCCGCTCAGCCTGGAGCCGGGCCAGCGCCACGTCACGACTGGCCTGGCACGCTGTCCACGCCGCCACCAGCTCGTTCAGCTCGTCGCGACGCGCCGCTCGCTCGGGGGCGGTGGCGTAGCGCTCGTCCTCCGCCAGCTCGGGCCGCCCCATGGCCCGGCACAGTTGCGCCCACTGCCGGTCGTTGCCGACGGCGATCATCACGTCGCCGTCGGCCGTCCCGAACACGCCGTAGGCCGGCACGAGGGGGTGCAACGAGCCGGCCCGCGTCGGCTCGATCGACCCGCCCGACGCCGACCACACCTCGATGTTGAGCTCGTGGCAGGTCATGTAGCAGTCGATCAGCGACACCTCGACCTTCTGGCCCGTTCCAGTCCGCTCCCGGTGGTGAAGGGCAGCGACCACTCCGGCCAGCCCATGCACGCCGGTCAGGACGTCCCCGGGGGACAGGCCGATGAGCGCCGGGGTGCTCGTCGGGTCGCCGTTCATGGACATCACGCCGCTGTAGGCCTGGGCGATCGCGTCGTAGCCGGGCTGGTCCCGCAGCGGTCCCTCCTGGCCGAAGGCGGAGATCGAGCACATGACCAGCCGCGGGTTGACCCCAGACACGGTCTCCCAGTCGAACCCGAGGCGGGAGATCACGCCCGGGCTGAAGTTCTCGACCAGCACGTCCACGTGCCTCACGAGCTCCTCGGCCAGCTCGCGCCCCTCGGGCGCCTTGACGTCGAGGAACAGGGACCGCTTGCCCCGGTTCTGTTGCACGAAGAAGCCGGAGCGGCCGTTGCGCACGCCGGGCACGGTGCGGCCGAGGTCCCCGGTCGGCGGCAGCTCGACCTTGATCACGTCGGCGCCCATCTCCGCCATCAGCCGAGTGAGGGTCGGGCCGGAGACCGCGTTGGTGAAGTCGAGCACCCGGATGCCCTCGAAGATGCCCTCCACGCGTGATCCTCCCCGTCGAGCCGGCCGTGCCGGCTGCCCCATGGCCGAGCGCTCGGCCGGCCAGAAGCGTGCCGTCCGAAGCGCGAGCCAGCAAGCCAGACCGGCGCCGTGTCAGCACGGCGCCGGGGCACCACTAGGATGCGCCGCGTTCTGAAGCGGCCGGGAGGGGGCCCGGGGGCGACGGCCTCCGGTAGCTCCCGTACCAGGGGGGCCCAGATGTTGCGCCATCGATCGCGCGCCGTGCTGACCGGGCTCGTGGGCCTTGGGCTCCTCGCCAGCGCCTGCGGCTCCTCCGGCTCGGACGACGGCACCGTCGCCACGTTCGACGAGGGCCTCCAAGCCGGGGTCAAGGAAGGCCTGCAGGCCACCTCCACCACGACTGCTGCCGCCGCCGAGTTCACGTCCATCGAGGAGTGGGAGGAGCTGTGGGCACAGGAGCGGGCCGCCATCGTCGAGCGGATCAAGGGCAACGGCTGGGGCACCTCGGCTGACGGCGCGACGCTCACCGGCCCCGAGGGGTACGAGGTCGATCTCACCACGTGCCCCGCGGGCTGGAGCGACACCGAGGGGCTCACCGACACGACCATCAAGATCGGCCACACCGCGCCGATGTCGGGCCCGCTGGCCGACGTCGGCAACTACATGCACGTCTTGAACGCCCTGCTGGCGCACTACAACCAGAACGGCGGCTTCCCCGACTCGACCGGCAAGGCGCGCCAGGCCCAGCTGGTGATGCGGGACGACGCCTACGACCCGGCCCGCACCATCCCCCTCGTCGACGAGCTGATCGACAGCGAGAAGGTCTTCGCCGTGGGCACCGTCGGCACGCCGAACCAGGTGAGGGTGTTCGGCAAGCTCAACGAGCGCTGCATCCCGCACCCGGCCATCTCGGGGCACAACTCGGTCGGCGACCCCGTCGGGCACCCGTGGACGACCAGCTCATCGATCTCCTACACCTCCGAGGCACTGCTCATCGGCCAGCTCGTGGAGGAGCGGCTCGACTCCGAGTTCGGCGGCGACGCCAAGGTGGCCGTCCTCTACTTCTCCAACGACTTCGGCACCGCGTTCGACCAGGGCTTCGAGTCCTTCCTCGCCAGCTCGGCCCGCGGCGCCGACATCGAGTACGTGACCGAGGTCGTCGAGCCCGCCGCCGTGACGATGAAGGACCCCATGACCACGCTCGCCGCCGAGCAGCCAGACGTGTTCGTCGCCGCCATCGCCGGCGCCGCCTGCACCCAGGTCATCACCGAGGCGGCCGAGAACGGCATGAACGAGCAGGTCCCCTACCGGATCCTCGACTCGGCCTGCAAGGTGCCCGTCAGGCCGGCCGAGCTGGGCGGGGCGGCCGACGGCTGGTACGCGGTCGGCGGCGGCTACCGGGACATCATGGCCGCCGAGAACGACGACGACCCGTGGATGGTCTTCGCTCGACAGGTGCTGGCCGACCAGGGCCTCGACTACAAGGAGTCGAGCTCGTTCAACTCCGGCTTCTTCTACTCGTGGCCCTGGATCCAGGCGCTGCTCATCGCCGGCGAGCTCGACGGCGGGCTCACCCGGGCGAACTTCAACCTCGCCTTCCGAGCCCTCGACATGACCCACCCCCACCTCTACCCGGGCGTCCAGTTCAACATGGACGGCGGCAAGGACGCCTTCTTCGTCGAAGGCTCCGACATCACGCGCTGGGACGAGGCCGCGCAGACCTGGCAGCTGATCACTGTGGTCGACGTCTCCGGCCGCACCAAGCCATGCCACTGGGACCCCACGGCGAACGCCTGCAGCTGATCGAGAAGGGCCGATCGTAGCGGCGAGACGCAAGCCGCGACGTGGCTGGGGCTGGCACGACCCCGAGCTCGCCGGGGGGTGCTGCTGCGCACCGGCCGTGCCGTCCCCTGGAACGAGCTGCACCCCGGCAGTGACGACGCCACCGAGTACGGCGTGGCCGTGGCAGGGATCTCGCTGACCCCACCGGGGCCCGGGCCGCCACGACTTGCCGCTCGCGAACCGGTCGTCGAGCTGCGCTGAGCGGGGCGCTCACCGGCCCGCGCCCAGGCGCTCGTCGGGAAGAGGATCTCGCCGGTGCCGAACGAGGACTCGTCGCCGGCCGGCGAGCGGCTCAAGGGGCGGGCGTCGTCGTCGCCGGCCCAGCGTCGAAAGAGGGGGGTGCAGCCAGGGCGAAGAGGACGCTCCCGGTAGCGGACAGGGCGGCGAGGATCGTGAAGCCGGCCTGGTAGCTGCCGGTGACGTCGGCGAGCACGCCAGCGAACAAGGGGCCGCCGACCATGCCGAACATCGTGATGATCGAGCTGTAGCCCATGATCTGGCCGAACGACGTCGAGCCGAAGTAGTCGGCGCGGATGGCGCTCATGAGGGGGCCCCGCATGCCCCAGGCGAGGCCGTGCAGCACGACGAACGCCCACACCATCCAGAGGTGCGTAGCGAAGGTGAGCAGCAACAAGCCGGCGACGTGGCCGAACATCGCCGCTGAGCACAACACCCGTTTGCTCATCCGGTCGCCGAGCACCCCGCCGAGCGCCATGCCCGCCACCTGGGCGATGGGGATACCGGCGACGACGAAGCTGGCGCCCTGCAGGCTGAAGCCCTCTTCGGTGGTGAGGAACAGCGACAGGTGGGCGATCACCGAGCCCACGACGAGCAGCGCCGAGGCGTGGCCGAACGCGAGGAGCCAGAAGGCGCGGGTGTGCAGCGCTTCTCGGGCGGTGAGGTCCCGTCGGGCGATGGCGCGGTGACTGCGGTCGGCCGGCGGGCGGGCGGCGCCGTCGACCACCTCGCCGCGTTCGGCGGGCGAGGTGCCGAAGAACGTCGCGAGGAGGAACGCGGCGGCGCCGAGCAGGAGGCCCGACCCGAAGGCGGTCTGGCGCCAGCCGAAGTGGCGGAGGGCGAGGACCACCGCGGGGGTCAGCAGCCCGCCGGCGGCGAAGCCGACCGATGCAAGTGACAGGGCGCGTGTCCGGCGCCGCTCGAACCAGCGGACGATCTCGGTGTTCACGGTGAGGAACCCGCTGAGAGAGGCGCCCACGGCGATCACGAAGAAGGAGACGACGTACTGGACGGGCGTGCTGACCTGGCTGAAGGACACGAAGCCGATCGTCACGATGACCGCGCCGACGCGCATCACGCGCCGTGACCCGAATCGGTGCAACGCCCAGCCGTGGAGGGGGCCGAGCAGCCCGCTCTCGGCGCGGTTGAACGAATAGGCGATCGAGATCGTGGTCCTGCTCCAGCCGAACCGCTCCTGGAGGATCACCGCGTACGTGCCGAACGCCTGGAGGACCAATGCGCTCTGCAGGGTGAGGATGACGGCCCCCGCGCCGGCGATCCTCCACCCGAAGAAGGCCCGCCAGCCGCTCGGCGGCGACTTCACAGGGCCGGCGGCAGCCGACGCAGAGCCTGCGGCGGCCGACGCAGAGCCGGCGGCGACCGTCACGTGGCGTCGCCGACGAGGAGGTCGAGCGCAGGGAGTGCAGGCACGACCGCGGCGAACTGCCGCGGGAGCACCCGCTCCCACGGCACGGCCGCCGACCGCGCCCGCGCCGTCACCGCGTACCGCACCCCGCTGACGTCCGGCCCTCCAGCCACCCCCCGACGATAGGCACTACTTCACTGAGGAAAGTAACGGGACGCGTGCGGCGCCATGACCGCCGCCGCGGACCGTCCCGTCGCCGAGCTGTCAGTAGCTGCCCGCGGTGAACTCGAGGTCGCCGGCGACGAGGGGCACCCGGACGATCATGGCGCCCGCCGTCACGTCGGTGGTCGCGCCGTCGATGCCGGTCTGGTACCACTGGCGAGGCTCGGCCACGACGACCCGGAACTGCGTCCACCGGTCGGGGCGCGGGTGCGACGGCGCGAGACGAAGGTGGAGGGTCCCGCCGACCCATTCGGCGCGGCGCAGGGCGACGGACGGGAAGTCGACGTCGACCACCTGGGGGCAGCACGGCAACGGGGCGGGCCGTGACGACGAGCCCGGGGCGACCCCATCGAGGAGCGCATCCCAGCGCCCGTCGCCACCGAGCGACGAGCGAATCCCGACGAGCGTGCCCAGGCCCGTCTCCAGGGCCAGGCGCTCGACGTCTGCGCAAGCGGGGCCGGCGGCACCGGCGGGGCCGATGGGGCCGGCGGCACCGTTGGGGCCGCCCACGGGCCAGCAGGCGGCGTGGCTCTCGATCAGGCTGTCGAGCAGGCGGACATGGGGCTCGGTCCACGCCGGCGTGCGCCGGGCCAGGGAGCCGACGGTGAGCCCAGCCACGACCAGGTCGGCAGGTAGGCGGTCGTCCCCGGTCGCTGCTCGCTCGTCAGCGGCGCGCAACCACGTCAACTCCCGGTCCCTCAGCTCCACGGCTGGACGGTAGCCCGTGCGCCCCGGGCGGCCGCAGCCCCCGCCGGGGAGGCCGGTGCCGTCGGCCTGGCTCGCCGCGGGCGATGGCGAGCGCGACCTGGTCTCGGCCCGGTGGCACTGCGGCACCAGTCGTGGCTATGGTGAACGCCTGTTCAAGCGCTGAGGCTCGGGGGCTGATGCGGAGACGCACGGCTCGTGGGGCTCGATCGTGACCCGGCCACGCCGGGGATCCGCGTCTGACACCGTGCCAGGCCGAGCAGAGCCCTCGCGTAGCCAGCGACGCCGAGACGTGGAGCGATGTCTGCACGTCACGAGCCCGCGGCGCGTCGTCCGTGTCGCTGATCGAGACCGTGGGGAAGACATGGGAAATCACAAGGTTCGACGGCTCGGCGCCGTCGTCGTGGGGTTGGCCTCGATCGGCCTGGTCGGGTGCGGGAGCGACGACAGTGATGCCGCCTCGGTGACGACCGGCGCCACCAGCACCACCGCGTCCGACACCAGCGCGACGAGCGCGAGCGCGCCGAGCGCGCCGACCGAGCGGCCCACCTCGATGGCGGACTGGGAGGCGCTCTGGGCGGAGGAAAGGGCGGCGATCGTGCAGAGGATCGCGGACGAGGGCTGGGGCACCTCGGCCGATGACAGCACCCTGACCGGCCCCGAGGGCCTCACCGTCGACCTGACGGCCTGCCCGTCCGGCTGGTCCGGCACCGAGGGCCTCACCGACACCGGCATCAAGATCGGCCAGACGATCGGGCTGTCGGGCATCTACGCCTACCCCACCATCCTCGACGGGCAGCGGACGGTGTTCGACCACTACAGCTCAGAGGGCGCCTTCGAGGACTCGACGGGCAAGACCCGGACGATCGAGCTGATCACCAGGGACGACGTCACCGACCCGGGCCGGACCCCGGCGCTGATCGACGAGCTCATCGACTCGGAGAAGGTCTTCGCGACGATCACGGCGGCGTCGGCGAACACCTTCAGGGTCTACGGCAAGCTCAACGATCGCTGCATCCCCCACTCGGTGATCTCGAGCGGCCACCCGGCATGGGGCGACCCGGTCAACCACCCCTGGACGACCGGCTTCCAGCTCAGCTACATCACCGAGTCCACCATCTGGGGCGCCTTCATCGACGCCCACATCGACGAGTTCCCCGACGGCACGGTGACCGTCGCCACCCTGGCGCTCGACAACGACTACGGCGCCGTAGCCACCGGCGCGCTCGACGCCTACCTGAAGCAGTCCGAGCACGCCGACCGCCTCGAGCTGGTGAGCGAGAAGGTCGACCTGGCCGCCCCCGTGGTGACCGACCAGATGACCACGCTGGCTTCGAAGGACCCGGACTTCCTCTTCGTGATGGTCGGTGGCGGCCAGTGCAGCACGGTCATCAACGAAGCGGCGCAGAACGGCATGAAGGAGAGCGTGACCTACAAGTTCCTCCCCAACGTCTGCCTCCTCGCGGGCCCGACGACCAAGGAGGCCGTCGGCGGTGACGGCAGCTCGGCCGACGCCTGGTGGGTCGTCAACGGCGGAGGCGTCGACCTCGAGGACCCGAACCAGTTCGACGACGCCTTCGTGGCCTTCGCCCGCGAGCTCATCGAGTCCGCCGGCCTCGACCCGGACGCCCCCGGCGACTACGGGTCGGGCGTGGGCAGCGGCTGGCTGATCTCCCAGGTGCTCCAGATCGCCGGCGACCTGCCCGGAGGCCTGACCCGCTCGAACTACCTGCTGGCCGAGCGCACGATGGACATGACGAACCCCATGCTGCTCGAGGGCATGCAGTTGACTATGAACGGCAACGCCGACCCATACCTCTTCGAGAGCGGCGTGCTCCAGACCTGGGATGCCGCTGGTCAGGCCTGGGTGAACCAGGGAGACCCGATCGACCTGTCCGGCCGGTCCGAACCCTGCGCCTGGGACGGCTCGAAGGGCGTCTGCGCGTAGAGGGACGGCGCTGAGCGAGCGGTCAGCGGGTGCCCGCTCCGAGGCCGCCGTCGGGGAAGAGGATCTCGCCTGTGACGAACGAGGACTCGTCGCAGGCCAGGTAGAGGCAGGCGTTGGCGATGTCGACGGGCTCGCCCAGGCGCCGCAGGGGCGTCTCCTTCAGGCGGGCGTCGACCCAAGGCTGGTGGCTGACGGACGACCCGGACATCGAGGTCCTGATGTAGCCGGGCCCCACGGCGTTGACGCGGATCTTGTGGCGCGCCAACTCGAGGGCCAGCACCTTGGTGAGCATCCACACCCCGGCCTTGGACACGCAGTAGTCGGCGGAACCGGGAAGGGCGACGACGGCGGCCATCGACGCGATGTTCACGATCGTGCCGCCCTCGCCCTGGGCCACCATCTGGCGGGCCACCAGGCGGTCAGTGAGCATCACACCGGTGAGGTTGACTTCGAGGACCTTCTGCCAGCTGGCCAGGGACTTGTCGAGCACCAGGAGGTCGTCGCGGTCCATGCGGTCCACGCCCACCTGCTCGTCCGCCGGGCGGCTCACGTAGCCGGCGTGGGAGATGCCCGCGGCGGCCACGCAGGTGTCGATGCGCCCGAAGGCGGCGACCGCGGCTCGCACCATCGCCTCACAGGACGCCTCGGAGGAGGTGTCGACGACGACCGTGTCAGCCTTGGCGCCGATGGTGGTCAGCTCGGCGGCGACCTCCTCGGCCCGCTCGCCGTTGAGGTCGGCCACGAGGACGGACGCGCCCTCCTCGGCGAAGCGCAGCGCGCACCCCCGGCCGATGCCGGACGCCCCACCCGTGACGAGGGCGACCTTGCCCTCCAGACGACGACTCATGTCCACACCCCCGAGGTCGAGGCGGACCGTACCGGCCCCCGGCGCCGCCCGGCAATCGCCGGCCAGCGACCGGTGGTGGTCATGGCACTTGCACCCCCGAACTCCTTGGGGCGCACCACATGGCTGCCAGCGCCGACACCGGAGGACCCGCGACGCACCACCAGCTCGGGGGCTCCGCCCCCGACGGCGCCTTCGGCGCCTCCCCCATCCCCGGCGGGGACCCCAACCCCACCGGGCTCTGCTCGGTCCCAAAACTTGTCACAAGTGCCGAGTTGGGGGGACCGAGCAGATCTAGAGTCCGCACCGATGCACGTGGCAGATTTCGAGCGGTTGGCGGCCACCGCGGAGCGAGCTGACGTGCCCACGTCTACGGGAGCCGTCGTCGCTGCTCACCTCTTCGGGGGCCCGGCGGCGCCCCCGGTCGTGCTGGTCCACGGTGGCGCGGGCAGCTGGAACCACTGGGCACTGACGATCCCCGAGCTCAGCGCTCGCTTCCGCGTCGTCGCCCTCGACCTGCCGGGGTGCGGCGACTCCACCCTGCCTGACGAGATCGCCGCCGACGCCGTCGTCGACGTCGAGGACCTCGACATCCTCGCCACGGCGGTCGCCGATGCCATCGACCACCTGGTCCCCGCGCCCCGACGGTTCGGCCTCGTGGGCTTCTCGTTCGGCGGGATCGTGGCGGGGCGCGCGACGTCCGCTCGGCTCGGCCCGAGGGTCGCCCTCCTCGCCTTGATCGGGGCCGGTGGGCTCGGCCTCACCGACGGGCGACAGCCGCCACGCCTGCGTGCCGTGCCTCCCGACGCCAGCTGGGAGGAGCGCTCGGTCGCCCACCGGCACAACCTGGCCGCGCTCATGCTCGCTGACGAATGCCGAGCCGATGAGCTCGCCGCCGTGCTGCACGAGGCGAACGTTGCCCACAGTCGGTTCAGGTTGGGGGACGTGCCGTCGTCACCGGCGCTGGTGGACGTGCTCGGCGGCATCCGTGCCCCGCTGCTGTGGATCACCGGTGAGCGCGACGCCTTCTCGGACGGGCTGCAGGACCGCCGCGTCGAGCTCGTGCGGGCCGTGCGGCCCGATGCTGAGCTGGTGAACGTGCCCGGCGCCGGGCACTGGGCGGCCTACGAGCGCCCTGACGCGGTCAACCCCCTGCTGCTCGACCGCCTGGCCACCGCCCTCGTCAGCGCGACGTCCTGACGACGCCGCCGCGACCGAGCCCTCTGTGGCGAGCGCCTACGCGGGGCCAGGCGACCTCGACCACTGGACCGAGCCCGGCATGGCGCCACGTCGACGTGAAGGTGCACGTCGGCGGGCGCCGGCCGGTCGGTCAGCGGTGGCGGTGGCCACCGCCACGGAGCGTGGCTCGCTCCGGGTGCGCTAGAGCCCGCCCCGCGGCACTGAGCGCACCCAGGTCGCCCCTGCTGAGATGACCCGTCAGCTCCGGGTGCGCCAGAGCCCCTACCGCGGGACGCAGCGCACCCAGACGGTTCCGTCCGGGGGCGGTGGCCGGTCAGGTCGGCTGGAGCCGGTCAGGCGGCGCGTCCCGTGGCCGGTCAGGCGGTGGCGCGGAGGTGGTGCCCGAGGAAGCTGGTGACCGCGGTCGTGAAGGCGTCGTTGTCGTCGCCGGCGACCATGTGGCCGGCGCCGCGCACGTCGACGTACTCCGCCTGGGGGGCTGCGGCTCGCAGGGCGGCGACCGTCTCGTCGCTGACGAGGTCGGAGAGCAGGCCCCGGATGAGCAGCAGCGGCGCCTGCAATGCACCGGCGGAGGCGTGCAGCCGGTCGGCCCGCATCTGGCGCTCCGCCTCCCAGCCGGGCGGGTCGGCGAGCATGCGAGCACCGCGCTCGGCGATGAACTTCGGGTCCCAGTGCCAGCGCCAGCGCCCGTCCTCGCCCTGGCGGAGCACCTTGGCCAGGCCCGCGGTGCTGGACGGCGGCGGGCGGTGGGGGTTGTACTCGGCGATGGCCGCGGCCGCCTCGTCCAGCGTGGCGAACCCGTCGGGGTTGGCCATCATGAAGCTGACCACTCGGCGGGAGCCCTCGTTCTCGACCTTGGGGGCGATGTCCACCAGCACCACGGCGGAGAAGATGTCGCGGTGGCCGGCGACCGCATGGGCCTCGAGCGCGGTGATTCCCCCGAGCGAGGCGCCGACCACGGCGGGGCGGTCGGCGCCGAGCTGGTCGATCACCGCCAGCAGGTCGGCCGCCATCGTCTCCATCTCGTAGTCGGCGGCCGGGTCCCACGCCGAGTCTCCGTGGCCTCGGGCGTCGAGCGCCACGACCCGGTAGCCGCGAGCCGCCAGCGCCGCCCCGCTGCCCTTCCACGCGAAGCGGTTCTGGCCCCCGCCGTGCAGCAGCATGACCGCCGGGCCCTCCTCAGGGCCGTCGACGTCGCCCACGATCTTCAAGCCGGAGCCCCCACGGAAGGTGACGGTGCGCATCGGGCCACCATGGCCGAATGGCCGTTCAATCGGCAACTCCGCGCGGCCGACAAGCTGGTCGCGGGGCACGCCGCCTGCCGGCCACCGCGGGGTAGGGTTCCCCGGCGTCGAGAGCCAGGGGGCACACGATGGCCGATCTCAACCCGTCGCACGAGCACGCCGACGGCCGCGGGCCGACCGCCGAGGAGCAGCGCAACGTCGCCGCCATGGAGCGGTTCCGAGAGCTGTACAACGGCGAGGACATGGAGCGCTTCGTGCGCGAGGCGTACGCCCCCGCCTTCCACGTGCTCAACCTCGACGGCTCCTCGTGGACGGCGGGCGGGGCGAACCGCCAGAACCTGCTCGACGACCCGGACGCCTTCATCCGGGCCGAGGTGTTCATCAAGGCGGCGGCGCCCGGCCGGCGGATGGAGTTCCGGCGGGTCGTCCCCGCGGGCAACATCGTGACCCTCGAGGCCACCATCGTGGACCCGGCCCGTCCGGGCTGGGAGCTGTCGTGGTGCGGCATCTACACCTTCGACGGCGAGGGCCGCGTCGTCTCCGACCACACCTACCTCAACCGCAACGACTGGCCGGGCATCGGCGACCTGCTGGCCCGGGCCAACGGTTGAGCTGGGCTGAGCTGAGGGCCGCGCACCGGACAGCTGGGCTCGCCCGGCAGCGGCTGGTACCGGGCCGCCCACGGCGCGAGGCCCTCCCCGGGGCGCGCCACGCCGCGCCCCGGGCAGGGCTCTGTCGGCGCTTCTACCCTTCCCGCTCGTTGGTCGCCCCTACCGGCCGAGCGGCCCGGGGAGGCTGGCCTTGCAGGCCGAGGTGCTACGTCCCGCGGAGCAGATGGCCGGGTAGCTCGCCGGTGTGCTCGCCATCGGAGAAGGTCAGCCGACCCGACTTGAAGGTCGCTTTGTACCCGGTGGCCCCCTGGACGAGTCGCCCACCTCCGGCCGGAAGGTCACGGGCCAGGACCGGATGGCGACAGCCCAGCTGTTCGAAGTCGATGACGTTGACATCGGCCAGGTAGCCGCCAGCCAGCACGCCGCGGTCGGTCCATCCCATGTACGCGGCGTTGCGCTGGGTGTGCCCGTGGACCAGCCACTCGAGGGGCACGGCGGTACCGTCGTTACGGTCCCTAACCCAGGTCGTCAAGCTCGACGTCGTCGCCGAGGCGTCACTGATCGCCGTGCAATGCGCACCGGCGTCCGACAGCCCGAAGATGACGTTGGGCCCTTGGATCATGTCCCTGAGGTCATACAGGTTTCCGTTGGCGAAGTTCGCCGACGGGAAGTAGAGCAGCTGCTTTCCGTCCTTGGCTGTCAACAGATCGTAGACGAGCGACGCGGGATCGATGCCCTCCCGCTCTGCCCGCGCCCCGATCGAGTCGTTGGCATCGAGCTCGTAGTTGACGGGGTCGGAGAGGATGTACATGTTGTCGAACATGGTCATCCTCCGCTTGAAGTGCGGATGGGTGCTGATCTGGCGTCGCAGGAGGTCCATGCCGGGACCCTGCCCACCCGCGCTCGTGAAGCTGGCGTGCTCCCGCAGGATCTGGTCCTTCCTCCCCGGTGAGCGAAGGGCACGCACCAGCTCGGGCAGCGGCAGGTGCTGAAGCTCGCTGAAGGAGGGGCAGGGGAGGAAGGGGCTGAGCGAGAGCTCCAGCCCGAGGAGCACGCCGATCGGTCGCAAGGCGACCTGGCCCTTGACGGGCACGCCGTCGCTCACCATGCCATCGATCCACGTCAGCGCCTGTCGCCACCGGTCGGGTGCCTCCATGCTCTGGAGGAGGAGCAGCGACAGCGGCCGGCCTGATCGACGTGCCAGCCGCTCGATCACGCCGAGCTCGGCCTTGGCGACGACGTCGTCCCCGGTCTGTACGGCGTCCGACACCAGCTCGATGACGCCGCGACCGCCCTGGTTCAGCGCGCTGGCGATGGCGTCGAGCTCCAATTCGTCAGCCCGGATCGTCCCGATCGGGTCGCCCTCGACCGTGCGGTGGGCTCGAGTCCGCGACGTAGAGAAGCCCAGCGCGCCGGCGGCGATCGCCTCTCGGATGAGCGCGCCCAGGGTGTCGAGCTCGGCCTCCGATGGCCGCTCGTCCGGGTCGGCGCCCCGCTCTCCCATCGCGTACACGCGGAGAGGCGCATGCGGCAGATGGGCGCCGACGTCCACCGTCCACCTCAGGCGCCCCAGGGCGTCGAGGTACTCGGGGAAGCTCTCCCAGTCCCACTGGAGTCCCTCGGACAGGGCGCTGCCGGGGATGTCTTCGACGCCCTCCAACAGGCTGATCAGCAACGACCGGTGCTCGGGCCGGGCCGGGGCGAAGCCGACCCCGCAGTTGCCCATCGCCAGCGTGGTGACACCGTGCCACGACGACGGGGCCAGGATGTTGTCCCAGGTCGCCTGCCCGTCGAAGTGCGTGTGAATGTCAACGAAGCCAGGCGTCACCAGCAGGCCAGCAGCGTCGACCTCCCGACGACCGGTCTCCTGCACCTTGCCGACCTCGACGATCCGATCACCGCGGATGGCGACATCCGCCGTTCTCGCCGGCGCCCCCGTCCCGTCGATGACGCTGCCACCTCGTATTACCGTGTCGAACACGTGTCTCTCCGATCCGGCTCCAGATTGCCCTTACCCTGAACATCACGGCTGGTGCCGTGTCCACCATCGTTGGCGATGTGCAGGCCTAGTCAGGCCCGTCGCTCGGAAGGAGGATGACGCAGCCAGGGTGGGGTCCCTGGCGAGGAAGACGACGCCGCGAGGGTCGGGCCTGGCCGGCGTGAACGCGTCGAACGTTGGTGGTCACGGCACTAGCGCATAGCCTCGGTCCAGTAGCGCTCGAAGGCCGCCAGGAACTCCGGGTTGCTCAGTTCCCGACCCGGCACAGCCAGTTCATCCGCGCTCCCGTCGAGCGAGATGAGCTGCTCCTCGATGTTGACCTCCTGGCCCTTATCGCTGAGCAGGAAGTCGGCCACGAGCTGCGCCGCGTTCGGGTTCTCACCCCACGTCGGCAGCCCAAGCGCCACCGCGTTCACCACGATCGCGTCGGAGGGCATCGCAGCCTCGAGCGGCGCGCCGGCGGCCTTCAGGTCATCGATGATCGACGGCACCGTGTAGATCGTCGCCTTGATCTCCCCAGCTGCCACCGCCTGCGTCAACGGCAGTGCCGTGTCTCGGATCACTGGCTCGAGCTCACCGAACCTACGCAGGTAGCCCTCCGGGAGGGTGTTCCCGGCAACCAGTTCCGCTGCGATGTCTATCCCGGACATCTTCTCCTCGAGCTGCGCATACCAACTCTGGGAGGCGACGCCGAGGAAGTCGGGGGCCCCGACCTGGCCGCGGAACTCGTCCGCCCGGCTGAGCAGGTCCTCATAGGAGGTGATCGGTTCCTCCACCAGGTTCGAGTTCCACACGATCCAATACGGAAGGATGCTGAACACCGCGGTGTTCTCGGTCATCCTCAGCTCGGGATGCTCCGACCACGTGTCGGCTCGGGCCTCGATCCACGGCGACTCGAGCTCGCGCAGCAGCCCCCGCTCCTCCAGCGGGTCCCAGACGGCCCAGGAGTTGGAGTAGATGACGTCCGCGCCGCCGACGCCACCCTCGGACTCGACCTCGATGCGACCGCCGAGATCGCGGGTCTGGACCCGCACGATCTCGAGCTCGATGTCGGGGTACATCTCCGCGAAGCCCTCTGCGATGAGCTCGTGCTGCGCCTCCGGGAGCCCGGAGTAGAAAAGCACCTTGCCCTCTTCCTTGGCCGCGTCCACGACTGCCTGCCACTCGGCGTCCGCGGCGGGGGCGTTGGAGTTCGCGATCGTGGAAGAAGGGCTCGTCTCTCCCCCACCCTCAGAGCCTGACGACTCGTCGTCCGAGCTGTCGTCGCCGCATGCCGCCGCCGTCAGCGCACCGACGGTCAGCGCGATCACGATGCTCCTGAAGGTCCTCCTACGGATGTGCATACCTTTCCTTGCCCCCTACCCCTACACGTGACCAATCTGAGCAATCTGGTGTTCGTGTTCGCGCATGCGGCCTATCTCTTGGCCAACACCACCGCTGCCGGGAGATCGGTCGTCGTTGACTCGCCTCCCGCTCGGGACTCGTCTGCTGCTGAGCGCTCCGTCTCGCCGTCAGCGAACGTCAGGACATCCTTGCCGGCAACGACGAACTCGAGCTCGAGCCCAGGCTCGAGCGTCAAGTCCAACGTGGAGACGAGCTCCGCCGGAGCGATCGCCTCGAGCCGTGTGTCCCCCACCATCACGTGGTACTCGTAGCCCGATCCGATGAAGGCCACGTCGGTGATCTCCCCTCGGAAGACCAGGCTGTCCGGCCGGCCCTCCTCGAGAGTGCTGATGGACACCGCCTCAGGCCGGAACCTGAAGATGCCGGACCGGTCACCCGCGGCCCCGTCGCGGTCAGGCCGACGATCGCTGGAGGCCGGCAGCCTGTTCGTGAAGCCCATGAAGCCGGCGACCCATTCGTTGGCCGGCTGCTCGTAGATGTCCCGCGGCGCGCCGATCTGCACGATCTGGCCCAGTCGCATGACCGCGATCCGGTCTGCCACCGCCAACGCTTCGACCTGATCGTGCGTGACATAGATACCGGTGAAGCCAGCAGCTCGGTGGAGCCTGCGGATCTCGCCCCGGAGGTCACTGCGCAAGCCGGCATCGAGGTTGCTCAGTGGCTCGTCGAAGAGGAGCACGGTCGGCCGGGCCACCAGTGCCCGAGCTAGAGCGACTCGCTGCTGCTGCCCGCCGCTCAGCTGCCCCGGGTAACGATCGGCCAGCTCCTCACAGTCGACGAGGCATAGTGACGTCTCCACCCGGCTCTCGCGCTCCGGGCGCCGCAGCTTCCGTGTCTTCAGCGGGAACTCGACGATCTGGCGCACCGTCATGTGCGGCCAGAGAGCGAAGTTCTGGAACACCATGCCGATGTCCCTCTGCTCCGACGGCACGTCGACCCGCTTGCCCGCGTCGAACACCAACGTCTCGCCGAAGGCGATCTGGCCTTCGTCGGGGGTCTCCAGCCCAGCGACACAACGAAGCGTGGTGCTCTTGCCACACCCGCTAGGGCCGAGGAGGACCAACATCTCGCCGGCGGAGAGAGATATATCCATACCAGCGAGCCCCACGACGCGGCCTCCGCCCTTCGCGCGGAACTCCTTCCTGAGGGCGCGGAGCGACAAGGAGTTCGTGTTGCGTGTCGCCGCACCAGCCCACTTCGCGCCATCAGAACCTACCGTCTGCCGTTGACGCACAATGGGTCGCATCAGGCCTCCTTCCTCCGTCCACCTGCGAGCATCGCCAGCGATACGACTACAAGGGTCAGCATGCACATGGTCAATGCCATCACCGCGACGTTGGAGAGGGAGCCGAAGTTCCAGTAGAGGTAGAGCATCGTTCCCATGAGCTCCATCGACGGTGACCGCACCATGAGCGAGGCCGAGAACTCGTGCATCAGGATCGCCAAGCTCAAGGCGGCCGCCGCGGCCAGCGAGCGGCGAAGCCCGGGCAGGACGACGACGAAGTGGGTCCGGAAGGTCCGCGACCCGCTCGTCCGGGCGGCATCGACCATGGACGTGCCCATGCTGGCGAGTCCGGAGCCGAGGATGCGTGTCACGTGGGGCAGGACGAGGATCACGTATGCGACCATGACGGCGCCGATTGTCCCGTAGAGCACCAGGGGGCCTTCCGAGAGGGCGAAGAGCACACCGGCGCCGAAGAGAACTCCCGGGAGTACCAGCGGGATCCCGACGATGAAGTCGATGATGCCTGAGATCTTCCTTCCGACCCGCGGCTTCTCCCAGATGGCGATGGCGCCGAGATAGCCAAGCGGCAGGACGAGCAGGAGCGCGGCCAAGGACGCGATCATGGACGTCCGAATGCCCCGCAATGCCACGGGGTCGGTGTAGACGTTCCCGAAGTTCTGCAGCGTCAGGTTGGCGAGGTCGATCTGCCCCGACCAGAACGGCGTCAATGCCACGCTGAGGAGGCTGAGGATCGGCAACAGGATCGCCAGGGCCCCATAGGTGAGCAGTGCCAGCGCGGCGGCCCGTGAACGGCCGCCACCCGTGCGGTGGCCCCGGGTACTCATGGTCTCGAAGCGATGGGCATCCCGCAGGGCGAAGCGCTGCACCGCGATCAGCACGATGCCGGCCAGGAGGAGCGGCGTCCCCCATGCCGCGGCGACCCCGAAGTCGACAGGCGGGTCAACCGTTCTCCGGTACATCTCCGTCGTCACCACGTTGACCTGGCTCTGTCGGCCGAGCAGCAGCGGCGCCGTGAACTGGCCCAGGCCGAGCAGGAGGACAATGACCGAGGAGAAGATCAGGGCCGGCCGCAGCAGGGGGAGCACCACGACGAAGAAGATGCGCCAGATGGACGCCCCCGACGTCCGCGCGGCTTCGGCCAAGCTCAGGTCCATGGTCTGGAGCGAGGTCTGCACGAAGAGGAACACGAATGGGACGAGGATCAGGCCGGTGAGGCCGATGATGGCGGGGACGCTGTAGGCGTTGAGGGGGCCGGTTTCGTTGTCGCTCCACCAGGGAAGCCAGCGCAACATCTGGTTCAGGTAGCCCACTCGGGGGCTGAGGAGGAAGGCCCACCCGGTGATTTGTGCAAGAGGCGGGATCATGAGCGTGATGAGCGGGATGAGCGCAAGCGACTGCACACGCCGCGGCAAGTTGAAGGCCGCCCACGCCAATCCCGTGCCGACTGGGACAGCGATCGCCACTGAACCGACGGCAAGCGCAAGCGTCGTGACGAGCACTCGTGTGAGGTTGGTGTCGTCCAGCGCCGTCCGGTAGGCGTCGGCGCCGTCGCTCAGTGCTCGCTGCTGAAGCCGGACCAGCGGCGTGACGACGAGCGCTACAACAACAAGTAGGAAGACCCCCCACAGCAAAGTGCGTTTGGTGGAGTGCCGCAGATGAACGCGGCTCGTGGCCATCACGGCAAGTCCCTTGTCGATGCTGCCGAAACTGTCGAGGCCGAGATCGCGCTCGACCGGCCATCGAGCCCAATCCTGGCCCACACTGCGTGCGCGCGACCGGTCCGAAGCGACCTCGAGGCGTTCTGCCTCCAACCGTCCCCCGACGGTCTCCCCCTAACTGACAATTGGTCTACCAGATAGGAGTCAACACGATCAAGCTGCCACAGCCGCCATCCGGTCCCTCAACTCGTTGGCGAACGCGGCTACGACCGTCGACCGTCACGGACGTCGCCGCAGACGGCTCGCCCGACCAGCTGCCGTCCTGGTCAGGGGCCTGGCCTCGAGCCTCATGCAAGATCAGGGC
>WHTX01000388.1 GCA_009377505.1 Acidimicrobiia bacterium | reverse complement strand
ACCACGGCCGCGGCGCCGACCCACCCCAGGGCGGCGGCCGCGTCGACGGTGGGCCCGGCGGCGGTGGCCGAGCGCCGGCGCGGGCCCCGGCCCCACGCCATGCGCATCGAATGGGCCTGGGCGACCGGCCTGGTCAGGTGGTTGTGCTCGAGCGGCCTCGTCGGCGGGCCGGCGTGTTCGGTCCAGGCCCTGCGCCTCGAGCGCTGAGCGAGCCGGCGCGTCGGCGCCCTGGGCACCCTTGGTATCGTCCCAGCCCGTGCGACGAGGGCGGTGGGCAGGGCGTGGCTGACCTCGGGCCAGCGGTCCCTCTGGGGCCATCCCCCAGCCCGAGCCTGAGCCTCGTGGTGTCGACGGTGGGCCGGGTGGACGCGCTGGCGCAGCTGCTCGATTCCCTCAGCGCCAGCAGCGCGACGGGGCGGTTCGAACTGGTCCTCGTGGACCAGAGCGACGACGGGGCCTGCACCGCACTGCTGGAGGGCCGTTCGCTGCCCTTCCGGTGGCAGGCGACCACCTCGGAGCGGGGCTTGTCGCGCGGTCGGAACGCCGGCGCCCGCCTGGCCCGCGGCGACCACGTGGGGTTCCCCGATGACGACTGCTGGTACGCGCCGGACACCATCGAGCGCGTCCTCGCCCGCGTCGACGCCGCGCCGTCGCTCGCGGCGTTGTCGGGCCGGGCGCTGGGGGCCGACGGCCGACCATGCCTGCTCCGCTGGCTCGACCGGCCTTGCCGGGTGACGCCGCGCAACTACTACAGGACGACGATCGCCATCACGCTCTTCCTCCGCCGCTCCCTCCTCGAGGAGGTCGGTGGCTTCGACGTGGCCCTCGGGGCGGGGTCGACAGGCTGGTTCGGCTCCGGCGAGGAGTCCGACCTGGTGCTCCGGCTCCTGGCCGCAGGTCACGAGATAAGCTACGACCCATCGATCTCGGTGTACCACCCCGAGACCCGCGACGTCCCCACACCAGGCTACGTCGAGAAGATGCTGCGATACGGCGCTGGCCAGGGCCACCTCTGGAGGGTGCACCACGCCTCCCCGAGCCAGGTCGCCTACCTGCTCGGCCGCAAACTGGGCGGAGCGGCACTGCGCAGGGCGCGGGGGCAGGGGGCCCGGAGCCGGGCGGACCTGGCCTACGTCCGCGGCTGCATCGCCGGGCTCCGGGACGTGCCGCCCCGCGAGCTCCGCTGAGGCGGTGAGCGTCCTGGCCACCGCCCTCTGTGACCGGCCCGTCATCAGATTGTGCGCACGACGAGTCCGCCCCTGACGGCGATAGTCTCTTGGGAACGTCGTCCTCTCTTGAGGGCCACTTGACGCAGCGAGGCGATGGGCTCCCGTCAACTCCTCGGAGGGCGACGGGGCGGCGGCGGGCGGGCAACCAGGCGGAGGCGAGGGTGCGACGGAGCACTACGCAACTTCCAGGACGCGGCTTCGCTCGTTCCGGGCCGCAGCGGCGTGCGAGGTCCCGGGTCGAGGTCGAAGTCGCACACCCGATGTGGGCCGGCGGGCGCTCGGGGCACGACGGTGTTCGAGCGGAGGACACGAACGGCGGATGGCGACTCCACTTGACCTGATCGGTACCGGGCCCCTCGATGCGCCTGAGCCGCGGACCGAGCGCGCCCCGGGGCGTAGCGTGAGTGCGCGCCGCGAGGGTCGGATCATCTTCGGTGTGGACGTGGTGAGCGGGGGTGCTGCCGCGCTGGCGGTCGGGACCTCCCTGGCACCGACCCTCGCGCGCATCGGCTGCGCGACGGCGCTCCTGGCGTGGTGCGGCGACTACCGCAGGCCGCGGGTCGCGCTGTCCGCCATGCGCGAGCTCCCCCGGCTGGTGAGCCGGCTGGGCGTGGTCATCGCCGGCATGGCGGTCGCCGCCGCGGTGTGGGGCGCCGCCGACGAATCCCGTGGCGTCGTCGTCGCCTCCGGCTTCCTCCTGCTCGGGCGCTTCGTCTCCTTCGGCGTCCTGCGCCGACTTCGGCGTCGCGGTGTGATCTCGTCGGCGACGCTGGTGGTGGGGGCGGGCACGGTAGGGCGGGACCTGATGAAGCACCTGGCAGGCTCCGCCGACTACGGCATGCGGGTCCTCGGGGTCGTGGACGACCCCGAGGAGGTCCACGACCTCCAGCTCCTCGGTGGCCTCGAAGACCTCTCCGCCGTGGTGTGCCGCACGCGCGCCGAGCGCGTCCTCGTCACCTTCGGCGTCACCCGCGACTGGCGGCTCATCGAGGTCATCCGCAACCTCCCCGGCGCCAACCTCGAGGTCCTCGTCGTCCCCCGCCTCTTCGAGATCGGGACCGGCGAGTACACCGCCGACGACGTCGAGGGCATCCCGCTCGTCTGGATCCCCCGCCGCTCGGCCCGGGCCGTCTCGTGGCGGGTGAAGCGCGGCGTCGACGTCGTGCTCGCTGCCGTCCTCCTCGTCCTCGCCGCTCCGGCGTTGGTGCTGTGCGCCGTGGCTGTGAGGGCCACCAGCAGGGGCCCCGTGCTGTTCCGCCAGGAGCGGATCGGCCAGGACGGGCGGTCCTTCACGCTGCTCAAGTTCCGCTCAATGCGGCCCAACGGCGATTCGGCGACCTTGTGGTCGGTGCGCGACGACCACCGGCTCACGACAGTCGGGCGTTGGCTGCGGCGGACGAACCTCGATGAGCTGCCCCAGCTCTACAACATCCTGCGGGGCGACATGTCGCTCGTCGGCCCCCGGCCGGAGCGTCCCTACTTCGTCGAGCGCTTCAGCCGGACGTTCCCCGGCTACGGCCATCGCCACCGGTCCCCGGCCGGGCTCACCGGTTGGGCGCAGATCCACGGGCTGCGAGGCGACACCTCGATCGAGGAGCGCGTCCGGTTCGACAACTACTACATCGACAACTGGTCGCTGTGGAGCGATGTGACCATTCTCGTACGCACGATCCGGGCGATCAGCAGGCGCGACCGGGCATGACGGAGGCCATCGCGCCGTCCTCGAGGGGTGGGCAGGGTGGCGCCCCCTCGGCCAGCACCAGGACGGGAGCGGTCGCGTCCGTCTGGTGGCTCCACCCGGTGGCGGTCATTCTCGTCGTGGGCGTCCCGACGCTCCTGGCGGCGTCGTGGGTCTCTGCCCAGCACTACGCCGAGGCGTGGCGAACGCCGAAGTGGGTGTCCTCCGAGACGGTGCTCCTCGCCGGCTCGGCGATGTTGGCGCTCGTGTGCGGCGCGTGCCTCGGCCGGGGCCTCGTCCGCCGCAGGCCGGCTCGGGCCGGAGCCTGGCCGTCGATCAGCCCCGTCACCGAGGACGTGCTGCGCCGGGCCTTCCCGGTGCTCCTGTGGACGGCGTTCGCGGCCTACGCCGTCTGGGCGGCGACGCTGCTGCACCGTGGCATCACCCCCGCTTGGCTGCTGGAGAGCGCCCGGACGGGCGGGCTCTACGAGGCGGACGTGCGAGAGAGCCTCCAGGGGATCGCCGGCGTCACCACCCTCACGCAGGTCGGTGTGGCGGCAGTGGCGGTCGGCGCGATCCTCGACACGCGCCGGTCCTCGCGCCGGATCTGCCGCGGCCTGCTGCTCCTCGTCCTCATCGCTGCCGCACGGAGCTTCTTGTTCTCGGAGCGCCTCGCCCTCATCGAGCTCCTCGTGCCCTGGGTTGTCGTGCGCACGGGCGCGATCGTGGGCGGCCACCGCGCCTCTCGGCGGCGCCGCCGCCTGGTGCAGCTCGCGCCCCTGCTCGCCATGCCGCTCCTCCTCGTCGGCTTCGCGGCGTTCGAGCTCTCCCGGAGCTGGAGCGTGTACGAACCGGAGACGAGGCAGAGCTACTCGAGCTTCGCCACGGACCGCCTGCTCGGGTACTACGCGACCAGCTACAACAACGGCCAGGCGCTGTACGACCGCTACCGATGGCCCGAGAAGCTCCCGTACTACAGCGTCGAGTTCTTCTGGAGCTTCCCGGTCGTGGAGGCGTACCTGCCCTTCGACGAGGTGACCGGGGGCGGGAGCGCCAACAAGACCGTCCTCGCCCGGTTCAACAACCCGGAGTTCAACAGCCCGAACGGCTTCCTCGTGCCGGCCGTCGACTTCGGCCCGCTCGGTGCTGCGGCCTTCCTGGTGGCCGTGGGCGCGGTGTGCGGTGCCTCCTACGAGAGCTTCCGGCGGAGCCGACCGGTCGGGCTCCTGGTCTACCCGGTCATCTTCGTCGGCTTGCTCGAGCTGCCGCGGCAGCTCTACTGGACGACGGGGCGCACGTTCCCGGTGTTGGTCTCGCTGACGCTCGTGCTCGCCGCCGTGGGCGCCGCGGCGCGGCGGGAGGCGGCGCGGGCCACGACCTCGATGCGCCTGGCGGCCGTGGCCCGTGGCTGACCTCCCGCTCACCTGGCTGCTGATGGCCACGCACGTCCACGCCGACGGGCCCGGGGGCGGCATGGTCCGCTACGTGGTCGAGCTGGCACGCGCCCTCCTGCGTCGCGAGGACGTCGAGCTGACGCTGCTCGTCCGGCCGACAGCCGTCGACTATGCCCGCGGCGAGCTGGGCCTCCCGGCCGAGCGCATCGTGGTC
>WHTX01000387.1 GCA_009377505.1 Acidimicrobiia bacterium | reverse complement strand
CGACCCCGAGGAGCTGGCGCTCGGGTGGGTGATGGCGGCGTAGAGCGCGAACAGGCCGTGCCCGCAGCCGATCTCGAGCACCCGTCCCGCGCTGGGCAGGGACGCCTCGACCGCAGGGAAGGGACAGCTCAGCCAGCGCGCGTGGACGTGGGCGCGCGTGGTCGGGGGGAGCGGCCGGAACCGTCGGAGCGCCTGGCGTGCGGCCGGGGGCCGGCGGAGGGTCATATCGGCCTGGTTCCCGCGGCGTCGCCCTTCGCGGGGTCGTCGTGGCCCTGGCCGTGGCCGGCCGCTGCCAGGTCGGCGAACGTCCCGAGCCGGAAGCCGGCCGCCTCGACAGCGGCTCGTGCCGCCGGGGCGCGCAGCGCGTCGAGCTCGTCGGCCCAGCGGTAGCCCCAGCGGTAACGGCGCCGGTCAGGGTCTTCGGCCTCGCCCGGGTGGCAGCCGATCTCGGCGCTGCCGCCCCCGGCCAGGGACAGCCGACGGAGGGCGGCGAGCACGCTGGCCAGGTCGAGCCGACCGGCTTCGTCGAGCCCGGCGAAGCGCGCCGGGTGGCGCACCCCCGCCCCCGCCGCCGTGCGAGCCAGCCGGTCGGCCAGGTGGTTCACCCCACGGCCGCGGGGCCCGGCGCTCGCCGAGGCCGGCCGGCGCACGGCCGGGATGCGCCGCTCCCGCGCCAGCTCGACCACCACCTGGCCAACCGCCGGCCACAAGTGGAGGTGCTGGTGGGTGTCGAGGTGGCCGACGACGATGCCGGCGCCGGCGATGCGGTCGAGCTGGGCGGTGAACTCGCGCCGTAGGTCCGCGGGGTCGACGCGGCCAGCCGCGGCTCGGCACAGGAACGTGCGCCACGAGGCGGGGAAGCCGCCCCGGTGCCCGACGAGGGTCGGGACCTCACGCGCCGAGAGCAGCGGCGGGTCCTCGCCCACCGCGGCCAGGTGCCCGCCGACGCCGAGCCCGTCGGCGTCGCCCGCGGTGGCCAGGGAGACGGCCAGCTCGAAGGCGGGCGCCACGGCCAGCATCGAGGTCGACGTGACGACCCCGTCCTGGTGGGCGGCCACAATGCCCCGGCTCACGCCCGGGGACAGTCCGAAGTCGTCGGCGTTGACGATCAGCAGGCGGCCGGACATTGCTTCAGCGGGGACGGCCGTTGCGCCGGGCCGCCCGCAGCTCGGGCCACAACGAACGGCCCTCCCCGAGGATGCGGCGGATGACCGGCCAGGAGGACAACGTCGAGATCCCGCGACTGCGGGGGAAGTAGTCCACGCCGAACTGGATGATGCGGAAGCCCGCCGCTTCGGCCCGGGCCAGCAACTCGACGTCGATGAAGCTGCCTTCGCTCCGCAGCTCGACCTTGTCGAGCACCTCGCGGCGCACGAGCTTGAACGCGAAGTTCACGTCGCGCAGGCGCAGCCCGAGGACCCGGCGCACGAGGTGGTTGTAGGCATAGGAGTAGAGGAGGCGCCGAGGGCCTTCGCCGGTGCGGTCGAAGCGGTAGGCCGAGACCACGTCGGCCTCGTAGATGCGGAGCAACCTGATGGCCTTGACCACGTCGAGCAGGTCGAAGGGCAGGTCGGCGTCGGTGTAGAGGACCAGCGAGCCCCTCGCTTCGGCGAAGCCCGTCTTGAGGGAGCCGCCGAGCTTGCGGTTCTGGGGGTGGTGGACGACGCGGATGCGCCGGTCCTCCGCCGCCAGGCGGTCGGCGATGGCGCCCGTGCCGTCCGTGGAGGCGTCGTCCACGACGAGGACCTCGTAGTCGTCGACCTCGGCCTCGAGGCCCAGGCGTTCCCCCGCCTCGCGGGCAGCGGCGACCGTCCGCTCGATCTGGAGCTCCTCGTTCCACATGGGGAAGAAGAACGTGATGGAGGGGAAGCGAGGCCGGGGTGCGGGCGGCGCGGGGTCAGGCGAGAGCGGGTCAGGCGACATAGAAGCCTCGGGCGTACAGGTGGGCCCACAGGAGGAGGAGGACCGCGCTGGCCGCGAGGATCGAGCCTCGCACGCTGGCCGAGCGCTCGGCCAGCCATTCGCCGGCCAGGGCGAACAGCGGGAAGGCGGCGAGCAGGTAGCGGCCCGTGCCCTGGAAGTCCTTGCTGCCGATGGCCGGCATGGCCATGAGCACGCCGACGAGCGCCCCATAGCCCCAGCCGAAGCGACGGATGACCCGGGGGACGAGCAGCAGGGCGCCGACCGTCAGCGCGCCCTGGAAGAGGCAGCCGAGCAGGTAGCGGGGCTTGTCGGTGAGGTTCTCGATGAGGTTGCCCACCAGGTGGCCCTTGGCCCACGTGATCGGCCCCGAGGGCTGGTCCCAATAGCGCTGCACGGTGTTGAAGAGGAACGGGTCGCCGAAGCGCGCCCAGAGGTAGCCGCAGTAGGCGAGGAAGCCGAAGGCGGCGAGGAGGACGCCGGCGTCGGCGGGGCGGGCCCGGCGCCAGTCGATGCCGACCGGGGTGCCCAGGCCCACCAACCACGGTCGAATACGGTCCGACCAGGCCTTCTGTGACCGCCGTCGAATCGACGTCGATTCGCTGCCCGGCTCGGCGGCGCCGACCGGCCTCGCCCGGGAGGCCAGGCGCACCAGCGCGCCGCGGCGCTCGAGCGCCCGCACGGCGAGCGCCAGCACGACGGCTGGAGCCACCGGGCGCCCGGCCGCGGCCACAATGCCGACCACGCCCGCCCACATCGGGTGGCCGCGCTCGAGGAGGACGAAGGCCCCCAAGGTGGCCGCGAGGAACAGGGCGTCGGCGTAGACCGCGCCCACCAGGTACCAGCTGTAGGGGAACAGCAGCAGCGCGGCCACCGCCCAGGGCACGGCGTCGGGGGCGAGGCGGTCGCGGCACCACACCGTGAACAGCGCCACCGCCACCATCCCGCAGGCGAAGGTCAGCACGATCCCCGCCACCGCCTCGCTACCCCCGACGAGGGGGGCGACCGCCGCCATGGCGTAGGGGTAGGCCGGGAAGAACGCCACCGGGGACTGCTCGCCGGGCACGTGGTCGTAGCCACGTTGCGCCACGCGCTCGTACCACCCGGCATCGAACTGGTACCAGCCTTCGAGCAGGCCGGGGGTGTCGACCTCGTAGGCAGGGACGTACTCGCCGCTCGAGAAGCGGCCGTGGCTGAAGGCCACCACGCCGGCGAGCACCAGCGCCACGACGACGAACGCGCCGACCGACCAGCCGACGCGTCCGCCAGGCAGGTGAAGGGTGCCCTGCGGGGGGGCGAGGGTGGTGCCCGGCGGTCCGCTCACGTGGTCGGGGAGCCTAACCTCGGCCGTGCCCGCCGTCGGGGACGGCCCCGCTGTCCGCGCGCCCGTGCGAGGCGCCGTCGAGGCCCGCCTCGCCACCCCAGCTCGTCGTCCCACCCGAGGCGAGCCAGTGCTCGTAGCGCTCCGGGTCGGTCCAGGCGCCGGTCTCGCGGTCGAAGCGCGCCGCTTCGGGCAACATCAACTCCACCGCTCCCTCGCGGGCGGCGGTGGAAGAGGCCGCGCCGTGCGCGGGGTCGAGGTCGAGCGTGATCTCGGGGGGCGTGTCCCACGGCGGGCGGGGGGCGACGGCCAGGCGGGGGAGCCGGGCGAGCGCCTCGTCCCGCGCCTCCTCCGACCCGTAGTAGTGGGCGTCGCGGAGTTGGTGCCACTTGTCCCCGCCGACGACGAGCACGTCGTAGCCCGCGGCGATGTCGACGAGGAGCTGGTGGTCGGTCACGGCCACGCCGAGCCACGGCCGCGTGGAGGCCACCTCCTCGAGCACGGCCAACCGGTGGGCGAGGAGCGGCCGGACCACGTCCTCCTTGTCGAGCGCCCGCCGGGACACGACCAGGTCCACCCGGTCGAGGCCGTGCGCGGCTCGGGCCGCCTCGACGATGGCGAGGTGGGCGTGCGTCGGCGGGTTGAACGACCCGGGGTAGGCGCCGATCACCCCGGAGCCGCCCGGGGACAGCGGCCCAGCCGGCGGCCTGTCGTCCCGGCGGCCGGTCATCCGAGCAGGGCCTGTACGCCGAGGACGAGGGCGGTCACCACGGCGGCGGCCACGAGCACGCCGATGGCCGCCCGGCGCGGACGGGCGACCCGGCGCGCCGGCAGCGCCTCCACCGCCACGGCGAGCGCCGCGAGCCCGGCCATGGGGCCCGAGCGCAGGTCGATCGGCTCGTGTTGGGTGACGTACCAGGCCAGTGCCGGGTCGAGGTCGGTCGGCCCGGCCAGCACCGGCAGCACAGGCAGGCGCTCGGCGCCCGCGAGGTGGACCTCCCGCTGCGCCCGTTCCGAGGCTGCCGAGGCCGGGGACACGAGGAACAGCGCGCCGTCGCTGCTCCACACCACGTCGAGCAGGCGGCCCCGCCACCCGTCCTTCGTGCCCAGGGCCGACCGGTCGATCCAGACGGCGTGGCCACGGCGTTGCAGGTAGGAAACGAGGAGGTCGGCGATGTCACGATCAGCCGGGTCGTGGCACAGGAGCACCGTGCGCGACGGGGCCACGGGCCTCACCGCGGCGTCGGCGGCGAGGGCGGCACGCAGGGCCTCGGCCAGCGCGGTGCGCCGCGCCTC
>WHTX01000386.1 GCA_009377505.1 Acidimicrobiia bacterium | reverse complement strand
CCCATCCGCTGACCCCGCTGGTGGCCCTGGCTGGCGCCGCCGCCCAGCTCGTGAACCGGCTACCGCTGCCCCGCAAGCAGCGCCACGCCCCACCTGAGAACGCCCACCCCGCCCGCCGCCCCGTCTGCTGAGCCCAGCGCGGCCCCGGCGATGCCCGCCCGGGTGCGCCCGTGCCGGCCCACCGGCAACCAGCGCACCCGCAGCCCCACCGCAAGCCTGACCTTCGCCAACGATGTTGGACGCCGCCCTATGTGGCGGCCACCGCGTCGCACAGCATCGTGATCGCACCCAGGCCGCCCGCTTCGGCCACGGCCCGGGCAGCCTCGAGCAGCTCGGCCGACTCGTGCTCAGCCCCCGCCTCGCCCCGCCGGCGCAGCGTCCGCGCCAGCTCGGCTCGTGAGCGCGCCGCCGCCGGGAGCTGGCCCGTACGGTCGTCGAAGGCCACCGCGGCGCGCAAGCAGCGCTCTTCCTGGTCGGGCTCCCCGAGCACCCGGCTCAACATCCCCAGCCGGCGGGCCACAGCGCCGTCGCTGGCGATGTCCCACAGGCTGACATTGCGGTCCCCGAAGGGGGCGAGCGCCCCGTGGAGGTCCGCGGCGGCCGCCTCGAGGGCCCCCTTGTCGAGCGGCGCCGGCAGCACCGGGGCGGCGTGAAGGACAGCAGCCAGCTCCGCCAGGTAGGCGTGCGCCTGCATCCACGCCAGGTCGCGGGGGATGCTGGCGAAGCCGTCGGCGGCGAGGTGGGCGAACAGGCCCGCAGCGCGCTCGAGCTCGCCCGCCTCGCCCAGCACGAACGCCCCCGCCGCCGTCCACCCCGGCACCGAGGCGTAGGTGGTGAGCATCTCGTCGACCAGGGCCACGACGCCCCCGAGCAGGCCCTGGTCGCGGAAGGGGCAGATGAGCTGGGCACGCAGCACCTGCTCGGCGTTCTCGGGCTCGACAGCGGCGCCGATGCGGTGCGTCTCCTCCGCGAGCACGAGCCCCGCCGCGAGGTCGCCGGCCATCAGGGCCCGAGTCGTCCGCAGCGTCGAGACCCGGAAGAGCAGGCTCGGCACCCGCACCTGGGCCACGACCGCATCGAGGGCGGCGAGGTCGGCGTCCACCTCCACCACCCGGCCGAGCTCGAGCTCGGCGGCGCAACGCCACACCCGTGCAGTGGTCTCGAGCTCGCGGTCCCCGGCCCGCCTGGCCCGCTCCACCATCTCGTCGGCGATGCGCAAGCGGTCGGCCAGGCCCTCGGGCCGGTTCAGCGCCCACATCCGGCCGTCGAAGGTGGCGGCCATCACCGCGTCGTCGTCGGTGGCCCGGGCGATGGCGACGGCCTGGGTGCTGAGCTCCTCGGCAGTGTCGAAGCGGCCGGTGTGGTATAGCTCCTGGGCCAGGCGGCTCATGACCCGGGCTCGCAGCTCGGCCGAACCCCCGTCGCCGAGCCCGCCCAGCGCCCCGGTGAGCAGCACCATCGTGCGCGGCGCCGGCACCCCGTAGGTGGAGCGCGCCCCGCCGTGGACCAACGCGGCCCGGGCCTGCACGTCCACGTCGGCGGCGGACGCCGCGGCGGCGAAGGCCTCTTCGGCCTCCTGTTGCCGCTCGGCGGGCTGGCCGGTGCGGTGGAAGGCCTCGGCGCAGCCGAGGTGAAGCTGGGCCCGCTCGCCGTGGCGCACGCCGCCCGCCCAGCGTGCCGCCTCGAGGGCGCGGCGATAGTGGGCCACGCCGTCGTGGTAGGCGGTGCGGGCCATGGCCTGCTCGCCCGCCCGGCGGCCCGCCTCGACCGCCCGGCCCGGGTCGCCGAGGGGCCCGGCGAGGTGCCAGTGGTACGCGAGGGCGGCCTGCCACCGTTCGGCGTCCCCGGCCACGAGCTCCTCGACCGCCTCGGCGAGCCGGCGGTGCAGGACCGCCCGCCGCGGCCCCGAGAGCGGGGCGAGGGCGGCCTGGCGGATGAGGGGGTGGGCAGCCTCGACGAGAACGGTCGGGCCCTCGTTGCCCTCGCGTAGCACCCCGGCAGTGACGGCTTCGTCGAGGGAGGCGACGAGCGGCTCGGGGTCGAGGGGGGAGACGAGGCGCAACAGCTCGTAGGGGCAGCCGCCCGGGCCGGCGGCCACGAGGGCCAGCAGCTCACGGCAGGGCGGGCTCAGGCGGGCGAGCCGCCTCCCGATCACCGCCTGGACGGTGGGGGGCAGGTCGGCGGTGACGCGGTCCTCGCCCCAGGTGGCCGGGTCCACCAGCTGCCGCCCCGTCTCGGCCACGTGCTGGGCGATCTCGGTGATGAAGAGGGGGTTGCCGCGGGTGTCCCGCCTGATGGCCGCCACCACCTCGGGAGGAGCCTGGCGACCGCCGGCCAGCTCGTCGAGCAGCTCGACGACCTCGACCTCGTCGAGCCCCCCGAGCGCGACCCGCTCGACGCGCCGCTCGCGCGCCGCAGTGCCCGCCCAGGTGGTGAGGGGGTGGCTCTCGTCGACCTCGTCGTCGCGGTAGGTGCCGGTCACGAGCAGCCGCTCGCCGCCGCTGTGGCGCACCAAGTGGGCGAGGAGCAGGAGGGACGAGGGGTCGGCCCATTGCAGGTCGTCGAGCACGAGGACGACGGGCCGGTCGGCCGAGGCGTGGGCGACGAGGCGCACGACGCTGTCGTAGAGGCGGAGCTGGCGGTCGTCCGAGGTCGGGCCCTCGACGTGGGCCGGGGTCAGGCCGCCCACGTCTTCGAGCTCGGGCAACAGGATGGCGAGGTCGAGCACCTCGCGGCCGAAGGCCCGGGCCAGCTCCTCGTCCGAACGTCGGGCGATGAGTGATCGCAGGCAGGCGGCGACGGGCCGGTAGGCACCGGTCGCCTCGGCCTCGAAGCAGCGGCCCCAGTGCACCTCGCCCCCCTGCTCGGCCGCCCAGGCCCCGAACTCCGCCGACAGGCGGGACTTGCCCACCCCCGGCTCGCCTCCGATGAGCACCACGGCGGGCTCGCCCCCCGCTGCGGCCCGGTATGCCTCCTCGAGGCGGGCCGCGGGCTCCTGGCGCCCTACGAACCGGGTCCGCTCTCGCACCGGGGTCGCCTCGTCGCTGCCCGGCCGGCCGACCAGGCTGCGCACCGAGCGCCACACGGTGGCGACGGCGCCACCGGCGATGCCGCGCCCGCTCGTGCCCTGGCCGACGGCGGCGCCGACCCCGGCCACGACCGCGTAGGCGCGCACCCCAGCGTCGTGGCGGCGGGCCAGCTCCTCGAGCTCGTCGATGCTGTCCACGGCGAGGACGCGCACGCCGAGGCCCTCCTGCTCGGCGACCAGGGTCACCTCGGCCTGGTCGGCACCGGGCACGACCACCGTCCGCGTGCCGGCGGCCCGGAGCTTATGGGCGTAGGCGCTGAGGTCGGCCGTGTCCTCCAGCAACGTCACGACCTGCCCCGACGCGTCCACCGCCCCGGTGAAGGCCCACGAGGGGTCGAGGGGGACCTCCAGCCGGCCGTTGAGCCGCAGGAGGGCCACGGCGAGGCCGAGCCCGGCGGAGGGGCCGAGCACGACGTCGAGGGGCCGGCCTGCGGTCGCCGAGCACAACCACCAGCGGGCCCCGGCCGGCGCGCTCGGCACGGCCGTGGCCGCCGAAGCCGCGGCCAGGGCGCCGGCGAGGGCGGCGTCGACGCGCTGGAAGGGCGCGGCCAGCAGGTCGGGCGCCACGACCGCCGACCCCGGGCGAGCGGTGACCATGAGGTGGACGACCTCACCGCCGATGTGGCGACTGGTGAGCACCGGCACCGACGCCCTCGCGTCGGGGCGCGGCGCTCCGGTGGTGAGGTCGAGAGCCGCGGGGCCGGCCTCCGTGCCCCGCGACGTGCCCACTGCCGGTGCCCCGGCCAGCCACGAGGTCACGTCGGCGGCGGCGATGGTCGCCGGGTCGGAGACGGCAGAGCCGAGCGCCAGGCGATGGCGGCGCCCCTCGGGCACCACCTCGAGGTCGACCACGGACGGGGGCGTCGTGCCCGAGACGAGCCCCGCCACCACCTCGGCGAACGCCGCGGGCGACGTGCCCTCCATCACCACCCGGGTGAGGGCCAGCAGGGCAGCGCCACGGGCCGAGGGACGGGGCATGGGGAGGCCCGGCGACAGCTCGTCGAGCTGCTCCAACAGGTCCGAAGCGGCGACCTCGTCGAGGAAGGCAGGGTCGTCGAGGGAGACGACGTCCCGGCAGGCGGCGAGAAGGCCGCGCGGGCCGACCAGCCAGCGGCGCGACGCCTCGTCGAGGTCGGCGTCCAGCAGTCGTCGCACCCTCGCCAGCTGCGGCGAGGCATCCCTCGTCATGACGCTCTCCGTGCGGGGTCGCACCCTGGCCACCCCGCCGCGGCGGCCCCCTGGTCCCGGGCGGCGCCCGGCCACCCCCTGTGCTCTCCTCCAGCGAGCGACTCTACTTCCTGGCGCCCTCGCGGCCCGGCCGCAAAATGGACAACGATGGCGGCACGCCGGCCCGGGCGCCGACGCGGCCGGGTCGGGCCGACCTGGCCGGGCCGGGCCGGGCCGACGTGGCCAGGCCGCTGCTCGTGGCCCGGGCGCGCCGAGGCCCCGCC
>WHTX01000385.1 GCA_009377505.1 Acidimicrobiia bacterium | reverse complement strand
GCGACCCACCGTGCTGCGACGCCGCGCCGCCTGTCCGGCGCGGCGTTGTCGCGCACCGCTCTGCCTCTCTTGCGACACGCCGTTGTCGCGTTCGGGACCGATGCTGACGCCGTGATCTCGACCGAACGGGTTCTCTTCGAGGGCCGCATCGGCACGCAGTGGCTGCGTGTCTGGCTGGAGTACCGCGCCGGCACGGTCGTGCTGGCCCTCACCGCCGAGGGCACCGCCGACGCCGTGCTCGATGCGGTCAGGGACGTGCGCGGGCACCTCGCCCCCGACGCCAAGCTCGAGATCGAGTCGGGCTGAGCCGGCGGGGGCGGCCCTCAGCGCAGCGCAGCCGGCTCAGACGTCCACGACCACGTAGGCGTCCTCGACCGTGACCGGGAAGGTCTCGGCCACGTAGGGCCCTTCGACCAGCCGCTTGCCCGTCTCCACCCTGGCCTCGTAGCGGCGGACCTTGATCTTCGAGGGCTCGCACCACGATTGGCCTGTGCGCACGTCGAACTCCCAGCCGTGCCACGGGCAGCGCAGGATCTCGCCCTGCCGGCTCAGCTGGTACGAGCCGGGCACGTCCGACTCCACCAGGCCGCACAGCACCCCGCCGGCGAAGCTCGCGCCCTGGTGGGGGCAGCGGTCGAGTAGGGCGAAGAGCTCGTCGTCGATGTTGAGCACGACGACGGAGCGACCGCCGACGTTCACCACCTTGCGCTGGCCGGGCGGCAGGTCGGAGAGCGGGGCCACGACGTGGCGGGCCACCCCTCAGCTCGCCCGGGGTGAGCCCGAGGCCGCCGGCTCGGGCAGCGTGAACCCGTACACGGCGCAGGCATTGCCCAAGAAGAGCTTGTCCAGCAGCTCGTCGTCGAAGCCGACCTTGAACACCTGGGTCGGGTCGTCGTAGTCCCAGTGCGGGTAGTCGGTGGAGAACAGCAACCGGTCCTCGCCCATCCACCCGATCACGTCCCGCAGGTGGCGGGGCTTCTGCGGCTCCTCCATCGGCTGGCTGGTGATCCACAGGTTGCGGCGCAGGTAGGCGGAGGGCGGCTCGGGCACGTGGGGCACCTCGTCCGCCATCCGCGCCCAAAGCTTGTCGAGCCGCCAGGCCAGTGACGGCGCCCAGGCGAAGCCCCCCTCGATGAGCACGACCTTGAGGTCGGGGAAGCGCTCGAAGACGCCCTCGAACATGAGGCTCGTCACGAGGGCCTGCATGCTCATGGCGTTCGAGTGGTGGTCCTCGGCGTAGTACGAGGGGTTGCCGCTGCCGGTGTCGGGATAGCCGCCGTAGCCCGAGCCGTGCAGGCCGATGGGCAGCCCGTGGGCCACGGCCGCCTCGTAGATGGGCCAGTAGCGCCGCTGGCCCAACGGGTTGAACGCCCGGGGCGCCATGGCGATCTGGGCGAACGCCGGGTCGCCGGCCCAGTGCTCGATCTCGGCCACGGCCTGGGCGGGGTCCTCCTGGGGGATCGTCAGACAGGCGCGCAGTCGGGGCTCAGGCGTCGTCCACGAGACGAGCTGCCACTCGTTCACCGCCCGGCACATGGCCGCCCCGAAGTCCACGTTGCGCTGGGCGATCCCGCTCGGGGCGAGCACCTGCAGCAGCCCGACGAGGACGTTGTTGGGCTCGAGGTGCTGCTCGCGCATGAAGTCGAGGTCCGAGCCCGGCGTGCCGCCCCCCGGGGGCCAGGCGTCGCGTCGCGACAGGGCGGGCGCGTAGCGGGGGTAGGCCGTGTTGGCGAAGAAGGGGTTGCGCTGGAAGGAGCCGTAGGTCTCGAGGTGCCGCCGCCACCGCGTCGGCAGGTAGGGGTGCAGGTCCTTGGGCGTTCGGGTGATGGGGTGGATGTCGCAGTCCACGATCCCGAGCCGCGCCGTCGCCCTCGGCCGGCGCCGGCAGGCGCTCGTCCACACCGGTGGTGCTCATGACGTCACTCCCTCGCTCGCTTCGGTGGTGCTGCGGCCCGCGCCGGGCGCGGGACCGGCCATCACGTCCTCCCGCAGCCTCGGGTAGGTGGCGAGCGGGTTGTCGACCAGGGCCTTGCGCGCCCAGGAGTCGGGCAGGCCCTCGGGCCACACGCCGTCACCGTCGAAATGCCAGTGCGGGTAGTCCGTCGAGAACAGCAGCAGGTCGTCCGAGCCGAGGTGCTCGAGGAACCGCTCCAGCTCAGCGCCGCCGCCCGGGGGCGCGTCGAAGGGCTGGAGCGTGAAGCGCACCTGGTCCCGCACCAGCTCCTCGGGGGAGCGCTCCACCCAGGGGACCTCGGAGCGCAGCGCCCGCCACGTCTTGGTCGCCCGCCACAACAGCGTCGGCAGCCACGTCACCCCCGACTCGGCCAGCACGAAGCGCAGCTCGGGGAAGGTGGAGAGCACACCCTCGTGCAACAGGCTGAGCACCTGGCCCTGGAAGGCGGTGGCGTTGGCCGCGTAGTCCTCCACCAGGTACGAGCCCCAGCCTGTGGCGGCCGAGGGGGCGTGGCGGTAGGCGCTGCCGGCGTGGACGGCCACCGGCAGCCCGTGGGCGGCCGCCGCCCGGTAGATCGGCCAGTTCGACCGCTTGCCGAGCGGGGTGTCGCCCATGACCAGCAGCTGCACCTGCACGAAGCGCTGGTCGGGGGCGCAGCGCTCGATCTCGGCCGCGGCCAGCTCGGGGCTCTGCCAGGGCACGACGATCGAGGCCCGCAGGCGCGGCTCGGGGCTCAGCCACTCGGCCGCCACCCAGTCGTTGAGGGCCCGGCACAGGGCGGCGGCGAGGTCCTCGCTGTGCACGGCCTGGGCGCCGTAGAGCACATGGGCGATGGCATGGCGGGAGCCGAAGCCGTCGAGGGCGTGGCGGCGCAGCCGCTCGAGGTCGGTCCCCGGCCTGCGCCCCGGCGCCCGCCAGTCCTCCCGGCAGCTGATCGGCGCGCCGGGCGGGTAGCTGGTGAGGTCGAGGCCGTCCATGCCCCGCAGCACGATGATCTCGCGCCAGTGGTCCTCGAGGTAGGGGAGCAGGGCCTTCATGGCGGGCACGGCGATGTGGACGTCGCAGTCGATCCCGCCGGCCGTCGAGGTGGTCACCGAGCCCCCTTGTCCGCGGCCACCGCGGCGACCGCAGGTCCAACGGCCCCGACCCTACAGGCAGCGCCGATGGGGCGCGATCCGGGCGAGCGCCCGCCCACCCGCCCGTTCGCTCAAGTCGCTGGGGTCGTGAGCCGAAACCTTCCTCGTGCGCGATCGACACCGTGGCAGCACCGTGGACCGACGTGGGGCCCTGGCCCGCCCCGGCTGGTACCCGGACCCCTTCGAGCGCCACCAGGCACGCTTCTGGGACGGCGAGCGCTGGACCGAGCAGGTCGCCGACCGCGCCCGCGTGAGCGTCGACCCCCTCGACTGACTGACCGGCGAGGACGGGCCGGCTGCGGGCGGCCTGGCCCGCGAGGGGGCCTCCGGGCGGCCTGCCTACGATGGCTGGCCATGCGTGGGGCCAGGGTCGTCGAGTTCGCAGCATCGATCGCCGGCGCGTACTGCGCCAAGCTCTTCGCCACCACGGGGGCCGAGGTGCTCACCGTCGAGGGCCCGGGCGGCTCGCCGCTCCGTCGTGAGGCCCCGCACGTGGTGGCCGCGGACGGCACGATGCGCAGCGCCAGGCACGAGTACCTCGCTGCGGGCACCCGCAGCATCGTCCTCGCCGACGGTGACGCCGCTCTCGGCGACGTGCTGGCCTGGGCTGACGTGGTCATCAGCTCGAGCGACGGGGGCCCGGCGGCGGCGCTCGAGCGGCACTCGGCCGTGGCGGCCGCCAACCCGGCGGCCGTGCACGTCGTGCTGAGCGGCTACGGGCTCGACGGGCCGGGCGAGCTGGCGGCGCAGCGACCTGACCGATTGGGCCGCGGGCGGCCACCTGGCCATCACCGGTCGCCCCGACCGCGAGCCCCTCCAGGGCGGCGGGCCCTGGGACACGTACCTGCACGGGGCCACGGCTGCCGTCGGCGCGCAGGCGGCGCTCGTCGAGGCGGCCCGGACCGGGCGCGGCCAGCTCGTCGACGTCGGCGCCATGGAGGCCATGGCCGCCGCCCATCAATGGACACTCGTTATGTACAGCCATACAGGCGTGGTGAAGGGGCGCTGGGGTAACCGACTCGGCGAGTCGCACCACCCGATGGCGCTGTTCCCGGCCAAGGACGGCTGGCTGTGCATCGGGGCGGCGAGCCTCGAGCAGTGGGAGCGCTTCTGCATCACCATCGGCGCCGTCGAGCTGCTGGCCGACGAGCGGCTCTTCGCCCCCGCCGAGCGCTTCGACCGGGCGGACGAGGTCGACGCCCCGCTCTTGGCGTGGTTGGCCACCAGAACGGCGACCGAGGCCGTGGAGGAACTGCAGGCCAACCGGGTGCCGGCCGGCAAGGTGCTGGATTTCGCCCAGCTGCTCGAGGAGCCCCACCTGCGCGAACGCGGCTTCTGGGCACCGGCCCGCCACCTCGGCGCTTCGGCCCGGGTGCCCGCCGCCCCCTACCGCGTCGGCGCCGGCGCCGCGGCCGGCGCCAGCGCCGCGCCCGCCCTCGGCGAGCACACGGCGCCCGTCCTCGCCGAG